>NZ_CP043505.1:2850075-3166750 GCF_008365295.1 Agromyces intestinalis | reverse complement strand
CTCAGCGCCTGCGACGTCGGCCGCCTGCAATCGGGCCCGACGGGTCTCGGCGGGTTCGCCGAAGCGTTCCTGCGCGGCGGGGTCGCGGCGTTCATCGGCTGCGGGTGGGCCGTGCGAGATGACGTCGCCGCACGGTTCGTGACCACGTTCTACGACGCCGCGCTCGCCCGCGAGCTGACCATCGGCGAGGCGACCCTCGAGGCGAGGCAGGCGGCCCGACGCGTCGGCGACGTCAGTGCGCTCGCGTTCGCAGTCTTCGCCGACCCGCGCGCCCGACTCGTGCCCGCGCGCGAATGACCGATCTCCATCGAGACCCAGCACCCGTACGCACCGCCCCGTACCGATACCGCCACCGATCCCGAGGAGCCCGCCATGACCGCGTCCGCCGCACCGGCACCGTCCGCACCGTCCGCCGCCGCACCATCCGCCGCACGCGGCGACCGCCGACCCACTCCGGCCCGGCTCGCGAAGCTGCGCGAGCACGTCGTGGTGATCCCCGACGGACGCCCGGCGGCGACGTCGGTCGCCCGCCCCAAGACCGTCGCCGAGTTCGAGACGACGGCCGCCGACATCGAGCGGATCGTCACGAAGCACCTCACCGACTTCGTCGACGCGCAGCAGGGCGCGGGGCCGGTGCCGGTCGTCGTGTACGCGCACGGCGGACTGGTGGCGAAGGACGACGGCTTCGACGTCGCCGACCAGCAGGTCGACTGGTGGCTCGAGAACGGCGTCTTCCCGATCGAGATCGTCTGGGAGACGGGCGCGCTCACCGCCATCGCCGACGCATGGGAACGGTACCGCCCCGGTGGGAGGCGCGGCTGGACGGACGTCACCGACGGTGTCATCGAGGTCGCGCTGCGGGCCCTCGGCGGGCGAGCGGTCTGGGAGGACATGAAGCTGGATGCCGCGGCAGCCGTCGTCGACGGAGGCGGCGGCCAAGTGCTCGCCCGGGCGCTCGCCGAGTTCATGAAGGCCAACGGCTCGGCGATCTCGCTGCACGCGGTCGGGCACAGTGCCGGCTCGATCTTCCACTCGCACTTCGTGCCCGCCGCGCTCGAGGCGGGGGTGCCCGAGTTCGCCTCGGTGACGTTCCTGGCACCAGCGGTGCGCATCGACACGTTCGAGAAGCTGCTGCTGCCTCACGCCGAGCAGCGCCGCATCGGCGAGCTCTCGATCTTCACCATGACCGACGAGAAGGAGCTCGACGACAGCTGCCTCGCCGCGTACCGCAAGTCGCTGCTGTACCTGGTCTCGGGGTCGTTCGAACCCGAGCGCGGCGCGGCGATCCTGGGCATCCACCAGCACCTCATCGCGAGCGCCCGCACCCGCGCGTACCTCGACGGCGGTGACGAGCGGCTCGTGCTGAGCCCTACTGGCGGCGACCCGCGCAGCCGCAGCAACGCGACCACGCACGGCGGGTTCGACGATGACGCCGACACCATGCGCAGCGTCGCGATGCGGATCGCGATGCTCGACTCGGTCACACCGTTCCCGAAGCGAGCCGCACGGCAACCCGCGGGCGCACCCGCGGACGCCGCCGGGCGTTCGGCCGACGAGGCGCCGCTCGCGCAAGCCGAGGATGCAACCGGCACCGCCAGCACCGCCGCCGAGCACCGCCCCGCCCAGCGACTCGCTCTGTGCATCGGCATCGATCGGTACCCCGAGGGCGACGAGCTCGCCGGCGCCGTCGCCGACTCGAGGGCGTGGGGCGCGGCACTCGACGCGGCGGGCTTCACGGTGCGCGACCTGCACGACGGCGATGCGACGCGGGATGCGATGGTCAGCGAGATCATCGCGCTGGTGTCGTCGGCGCGGCCCGGCGACAGCCTCGTGATCCAGTACGCGGGGCACGGCACCTTCGTGCCCGATCTCGACGGCGACGACGAGGATCGCGCCGACGAGGCGCTGTGCCCCGTCGACTTCCGTTCGAGCCGGGTGATCCTCGATGACGAGTTGGCCGCCGTCTGGGACCTGATCCCCGAGGGCGCGGCGGTCACGCTGGTGTTCGACTGCTGCCATTCGGGCACCGCGTCGCGGCGCATCGGCGATCAGCCGCCGGCGCGGCGCGACGGCCTGCGTCCGCGGCTCGCGGCCCTGACGCCGACCGAGCAGGACACGTTCCGCCGGCTGAACGGCGCCCCGACCGAGCACCCATGGCAGGTCGAGGCCCACTCCCGCGTCGTCGACTCCGAACCGGGGCGGGCGCCGAAGTCGGTGCTCGGACGCACCGCGATCCAGCGCCGCGAGGTGCTCATCGCCGCCTGCGCCGACGACCAGGTCGCGTGGGAGAGCCGCGGGCAGGGCGTGTTCACCCGCGCCGCGCTCGAGGTCCTGGGCCGCGGCGCACGATACACGAACCGTTCGTTCGTCTCGGCGGTGATCGATGCGCTCGGGCCGAATCGCGTGCAGGACCCGAAGCTCACCGCCGACGACCTCGCGGCCGATCGCGTGCTGTTCGCGCCGGTGCTCGGCGGGCCGATCGGGCACGGCTCCGCCGGTGACGACGCCGACCCCGACTTCGAACGCACCGCGGAGACGCCCGAGCAGGTGCGTACCGCGGCGATCGTCTCGATCCTGCGGGCGACCGCCGACCTGCTCGAGGTCGAGTCGCGGCGGCGGTGATCGAGGCGACCGGGGCGGCGCCACGGCGCCGGGTGCGGCTGCCTCAGCCGGCGAGCCGGGCGCGGAAGCAGCGTGTGCGGTACGGCACCTCGAGCTCGGATGCGCCCGCCAGGTCGGGGTGCGTGTCGAGCAGCGTCTCGAGGGCGGCGATCGTGGCGGCCTGCTCCGCGGCATCCGCCGTGATGAAGTACGAGCGCGACCTGACCAGGTCGAGGAATGCGCTGCGAGACATCCGCGCCGACCAATCGACCGTGTGCTCCTCCACCGGGCCGAAGGGCGCACCCACCTTCACATAGCTCTCGAACGTGGCGCTCGCGTCGTGGCGCTCGTGCATGATCTCGCCCGCCTCGCGCAACCAGTCGACGCTCGTGTCGCGACTGTTCCAGACCAGGCCGAGGGTGCCGCCGGGCTTCAGCACCCGCGCGATCTCGGGGATCGCCCGCTCGGGGATGAACCAGTGCCACGCCTGCCCCGCGACGACCGCGTCGACCGAGGCGTCCTCGACGGGGATGTCCTCGGCCGTGCCGAGAATGCGCGGCACTCCCGGCACCGCCACCTCGAGCTCCTCGAGCATCTCGGCCACGGGATCGACCGCGATCACCTCGCGGTCGAGCGCGACGAGCGCTTGCGTGAGTTTGCCCGTCCCTGCGCCCAGGTCGAGGATGCGGGCCGCGTCGCCCACCAGCCATTCCACGGCTTCGCGCGGATATCCCGGCCGGGCGGCATGGTAGACGGATGCCGCGTGGCCGAAACTGCGCGCGCTCGCGACGGTCACGGGGTCGGCGGGGTCGTTCACGAGGCCGTCGCTCATGCGCCCATTCCACGCCCGCGGCGCAGATCCGTCAACCGCGGATCCGTCGGCTGCGGGCGCGGCGGGCGGGCGGCGTCGGCGGTGCGTGGGAGGATGCCGCCGTGCCAGTGGACTTCACCGCGATCGACTTCGAGACCGCCAACGGATCCAGTGCCTCGGCGTGTTCGATCGGGCTCGTGAAGGTGCGCGACGGGCGCGTGGTAGACCGGGCGCACTGGCTGCTGCGGCCCCCGTTCCCGCACGACGAGTTCAACGAGTGGAACGTGCGCATCCACGGCATCACCCCCGACATGGTCGCCGGCGCCCCCGGCTGGGACGCGCGCGCGGCCGACTTCGCCGCGTTCGCCGAGGCCGACTGGCTCGTCGCGCACAACGCCGGCTTCGACACCCGGGTGCTCGCGGCGATCAGCGAGGCCTGGTCGCTCGAGGTGCCGAGCCACCGGTACCTGTGCAGCCTCAGCGTCGCGCGCCGCACCTACCGCCTCGATTCGTACCGGCTGCCGATCGCGGCGTGGGCGGCCGGGTTCGACGACTTCGCGCACCACAACGCGGTGGCCGACGCCGAGGCGTGCGCGGCGATCGTGGTGCACGCGGCCGGCCGGCACGGCGTCGACGACCTGGCCGCTCTCGCTCAGGCGACCGGTGTGCGGCCCGGCGCGCTCGGACGGGCGGTGGTACCGGCCACGCCCGCAGTAGCGGCTTCCGCCGCCGATCCGCTGGTCGAGTAGCGCCCCACCCTCCGCTGGTCGAGGAGCACCCGACCCGCCCGTCAGCCAGCCGTCCGATGTCGGCGGGTCTTGCGACACTCGTCGTATGGAGATCCTGCTGCTGATCATCGGCCTCGTCGTGGGCGGTGCGCTCGGTGCGCTCACCGCGTGGTTCGTCGGTGCTCGTCGTGCCGACGCCGGGGCGGGCGCGCCCGGCGAAGACCCCGCGCTGGTCGCGGCCCGTCACGAGCGCGAGCTGCTCGAGGTGCGCGCCGAGGCGCAGGCGGCCCTGGCGCGGGCCCGGGCCGACGAGCAGCGGGTGCAGGGCGAGCTGCGAGCCGAGCTGTCAGCGGTCGAGGCGACGGCCGTCGGGCTGCGCGAGCAGGTGCTCGCCGCACAGCAGCAGTACCGCGAGCTGGTCGAGCGGCAGCGTGCCGATCAGGCCGCGCGCGAACAGCGCGAACTCGCCGAGAGCAAGGTGTTGCAGGCACTCGCCCCGGTGAAGCAGACGATCTCCGACATGCAGGCGAAGGTCACGCAGCTCGAGCAGCAGCGCCACCTGCAGCATGGCGAGCTGAGCCAGCAGCTCAAGATCGCCGCCGAGAACGAAGAGCGGCTGCGCTCGACGGCTGAGACCCTCGCCTCGGCCCTGCGTTCGAACAGCACGCGCGGAGTCTGGGGTGAGACGCAGCTGCGCAGCGTCGTCGAGGCGGCCGGGCTCATCGAGCGGGTCGACTTCGATACGCAGCGCTCGATCACGACCGACTCGGGTGCCGGCCGGCCCGACATGGTCATCCACCTGCCCGGTGGCAAGCACATCGCCGTCGACGCGAAGGTGCCGTTCAACGCGTACCTCGAGGCGAGCCAGATCCCGCCGACTGCGACGGGCACCGAGGGCGCGCAGCGCGAGAGCCTCATGAAGGGCCACGTGAGGGCGGTGCGCGACCACATCACCGCGCTCGGCTCGAAGACCTACTGGGAGGGGCTGGGCGCCTCCCCCGAGATGGTGATCGCGTTCATCCCGAGCGAGTCGCTCATCTCGAGCGCGCTCGAGGCCGATCCGGCCCTGCTCGAGTTCGCGTTCTCGAAGCGTGTCGCCCTCGCGTCGCCGGTCACGCTGTGGTCGGTGCTGAAGACGGTCGCGTTCTCGTGGCAGCAAGACGTGCTCACGAACGAGGCGAAGACCCTCTTCGACCTCAGTCGCGAGCTGTATTCGCGCCTGTCGACGACAGCGGGGCAGCTTGAGAAGCTCGGTCGCACGATCGAGCGCACCGTGAAGGACTACAACGCGTTCGTCGGGTCGCTCGAGTCTCGGGTGCTGCCCACGGCGCGCAAGCTCAGCGCCCTCGACGAGACGAAGGTCTTCGCCACCCTCGAGGGCATCGACGAGAGCCCGCGCGAGCTCACTGCGTACGAGTTCACAACCGCGATCGCGGCCGAGTCGACCGATCGCGCCGAGCTCGAATCGGTGGTCGACGCCGAGATCGACGCGGCCGACGTGGCGGAGCCAGCCGACGACGAGGTGTCGCTCGACTCCGACCCCGCGCTCGAACTCGACGTGCTGCCCGGCACCGAGCACCTCGTCGCCGACATCGACCCCGACATCCGGCGCAGCGCCGACGCCTGAGTAGCACGGTCGCCTTCCACGCCGACCGCAAACCAGCACCCCGACGCCTGAACCAGCGCCCGCGCGTGAGCCAACCCGATCGCCTGATTCAACCCCGACCCGCACACCACCGCCCGATCGGGTGAGTCAGCACCATCGCCCGATTCTGCGCCGACGGGTGTTTCAGTCGGCCGAGCGAGGTCGCCCTACGGCGTCGGCCCTGCGCCCGGTGAACTTCAGCGGCCGCGCGGCCACGGCTTCGTTCGTCACCACGAGTTCGGCCGGAGCCTCGATTCGCAGCCGCGACGAGGCGTCGGCGAATCGCAGTCGTTTCGCCTCGCGCACGCCGATCTCCTCGCGCAGCACGCGCTCGCGGGCCTCGCGTCCGTCGGGCGCCGAGAGCTCGTCGTCGATGCCGACGAATGTGTGACCGCGCACCGCACGCCCCGTCTCGGGGTCGTACAGCACGCTCAGCTGCTGCCGAGTCTCGACGGCTTCGCTGCTCGCTGTCTCATCGATCATCGTTCTGCCCTTCTCACCAGAAGTTCCGCGAGACTCGCCCACGCGCGTACGAGTTCATGACGAACATCCGCACGCTGACGCTCGTGACCTTGTCGCGGGCGATGATCGGCGGGCCATCGTCGCCGAAGTTCTCGACGCCGCTGCTGCTCACGATCTGCGAGACGCCGAACCGTGCGAACGTGCCGTCGTCATCGTCGATGCTGTTCACCGAGGTGAGTGCGACCTCGACCACCGTGCGACCGGGGTGCGTGACCTGGTACGTCCAGGTGTGGGTGTAGACGCCGCTGCTCGACGCCCACGGCGCGTTCAGTGTCTGGCCTTTCATGATTCGGGTCTACGCCGACCCCGCCGGTGCCGAATCAGTGCCCGCCCTGACCTCCCTCTCTCCCTGACCTCCCTCCCCCCCCCCCCCCCCCCCCCCCGCTCGCACGCCCTCCCGCCGAATGTTTCCGTTCGCACCGACCGTTCCCACCCGAACGGAAACACCGCGTGCAAACGGAAACACTCGGCGGCGGCAGTGCCGCCCGCGCGGGGCGGCACTGCCGCGCGCCGCGCGCGGAACGGTCACTCGCCCCGAGAGCGCTCGTCGGCCGGCAGCTCGAAGCGGGCGGCGGTCTCGGGGCCGGTCACGATCGTGGCATCCGTCCGCCCGTCGAGCGGGTGCGCGAGCTCGTCGCGCCCGAGCCGCGCGAACGCGAGTGTCGCGAGCGCGAGCAGCGGCGGCACGAGCCCCGCGAACAGGAACGCGGGAGCCAGCCCGACGGCCTCGCCGATCGGGCCGGCGATCGCCATCGACACCGGCATGAGCGCGAGCGACACGAAGAAGTCGAGGCTCGACACCCGCCCGAGCATGGCGGGCGGCACGCGCCGCTGCAGGAGCGTGCCCCAGAGCACCTGGGCCCAGTCGAACAGCACACCCACCACGAACAGCGCGGCGACCATCACCCAGAGCCACGACGTGAGCCCGACGAGCGCGAGCGGCAGGCAGCCGAACCCCCACGCCAGGATCATGAGCGTGAGGTATCGGCGCGGGATGCGCATCGACGCGGCAGTGAGCGAGCCGACCGCACCGCCGAACCCGAACGCGGCGAGCGCGAGAGCGAACGCCCCGGCGCCGCCGCCGGCCTGGTCTTTGACGGCGAACGGCAGCAGCACCTCGATCGGCCCCATGATGATGAGCACGAGCACGATCGAGAAGATGAGCGTCGCGAGCAGCCAGCGCGTCGAGGCGAGATAGGCGAAGCCGTCGCGCAGGTCGATGAAGGTCTGGCGCACCGGATGCACGACCACCTCGTCGGGGTCGCGCCGCACGGGCGTCGTGCGCATCGCGGCGAGCACCGTGACGGCCGCCGCCTGCAGCGCGCCGACGATCGCGAATGCGAGCCACGGGCCCTGCACGGCGATGAGCGCGCTCGCGAGTGCGGGCCCCGCCGCCTGCATCACCGCGGGCCGCAGCACGCCCTCGATGCCGTTCGCCGCCAGCAGCTGCTCGGCGGGCAGGATCGACGGCAGCCACGCCGAGTAGGCGGGGTAGAAGAACCCGTCGGCCACGCCGAGCACGAACGAGAGCACCGCGAGGTGCCACACCTCGATGACGCCGGTCGCGGCGAGCACCGCCGCAACCGCGAACGTGACACCGCGCACGAGCTCGACGGCGATGAGGATGCGCCGCTGCGGGATGCGGTCGGCGGCGACCCCGCCGAACAGTACGGCGATGACCAGCCCGAGGCTCGAGCCGACCGCCACGAGCGAGAGGTCGACCGGGGTGCCGCCGAGCTCGACGACCTGCCACACCGCGGCGACGAGCCAGGCCCCCGCCGACAGCAACGACGCGGCGAGCGCGCCGACGAGCAGCCGGTACTGCCCGAGCCGGAACGGCCGGAGGGCGCGCGGCAGGCTGTCGCTGCGGGTCATCCGTTCATCTTCGCCGAACCCTCCGACGCGCGCTCAGCGGCGAGCGCAGCGATGCGAGCGACGCCGCGGGTCAGAGGTATTCGGGATCGAGCCACTTCTCGACGAGGTGCTCGGCCTCGATACGCCGCAGGGTGCCCGACTTCGAGCGCAGCACGACCGACTCGGTGCGGATGATCGGCCCCTCGCGTTTCACCCCGTTCACGAGTGCGCCGTCGGTGACGCCGGTCGCGACGAAGAACGTGTTGTCGCCGCGCACCATGTCCTCGATGGAGAGCACGGCGTCGATGTCGAGGCCGGCGGCGAGCCCGCGCTCGCGCTCGGCGTCGTCCTTCGGCGCGAGTCGGCCCTGCATGAACCCGCCGAGCGCCTTCACCGCGCACGCGGTCGTGATGCCCTCGGGGCTGCCGCCGACACCGACGCACATGTCGATGCGGGTGCCGCGGCGCGCCGCGTTGATGCCGCCGGCGACATCGCCGTCGAGGATCAGCCGGGTGCCGGCGCCGGCGGCGCGGATGTCGGCGATGAGCTGCTCGTGCCGCGGCCGGTCGAGCACCGCGACCCGCATCTCGTCGACGTCCTTGCCGAGCGCCGCAGCGAGCGCGCGGATGTTGTCGCCGATCGGCCGCTCGATGTCGATGACGCCGTAGCCCTCGGGGCCGGTCACGATCTTGTCCATGTAGAACACGCTCGACGCGTCGAGCATGGTGCCCCGGTCGCTCACGGCCAGCACCGACAGCGCGTGCGAGCGCCCGGCGGCGGTGAGCGAGGTGCCGTCGATGGGGTCGACGGCGATGTCGCACGACGGCCCGCGGCCCGACCCGACGCGTTCGCCGTTGAACAGCATCGGCGCTTCGTCCTTCTCGCCCTCGCCGATGACGATCACCCCGTCGAAGTCGACGGTCGCGAGGAATGCGCGCATCGCGTCGACCGCGGCCTTGTCGGCGGCGTTCTTGTCGCCCTTGCCGATCCACGGCACGGCCCTGATGGCCGCGGCCTCGGTCGCGCGCACGAGTTCGAGTGCGAGGTTGCGGTCGGGGTGGTGGAACAGGGGGGCCGGTTCCTCGGCCTGGTCGGTGCGCATCGGCGGGCTCCTCCATCGGTCGGATGCTTCGAGCCTAACGAGCGGGTGTTCGGAATCGCCGGGGTTGACGGTGAACGGCGGTGAAAGATCCGCGGTTCTTTCGGCCTGGGCAAGGGGCCGGTCAGGATGCTGCGAACCCGTCGGTCACGACCCTCCGGTCGATCCACATCGCATGACCGGATGCCACGACCCACGACTCCACGGCGACGCCCTCGTCCACCCGCGCGGCACCGGTCAAGCGCACCGCACCGCCCGGGTCGACCTCGGTGACCGCCGAGAGCACGCACAACGCAGGCCCGCTGCACAGCCCGTCGAGCGTCAGCACCCGATCGAGGTCGACACCTGCGTCGAGGACCCGGCGCCGCTCGGCGTCGGACTGCGGCGCGGGTCGGGCCTGCATGGCGCCGCCGAGGGCGCGCACCGCCGCCGACACCAGCACGCCCTCGGGCGCTCCCCCGATGCCGACGAGCACGTCGAGATCGGTGCCGCGCTGGGCCGCCCGCAGGCTGCGTTCGACGTCGCCGTGCTCGAACGGCACGACCTCGGCGCCGGCCGCCCGCGCCGCCGCCGCGTAGCCCGCGTTGCGGGGGCGGTCCTGCACGGCGACCCGCACCGCGCCGGCGGGCACGCCGCGCTCGCGGGCGATCGCCGTGATCAGCTCGCTGAGCGGTCGGTCGAGGGCGGCGGCCGGATGCCACGACACGAGCTTCTCGAGGTAGTGCGCAGGCCCGAGATCGCAGAACGCCCCGCGCGGGGCGATCGACGCGACCGCCATCGCGCCGGGCCGGCCCGCTGCGGCGAGCCGCGTGCCGTCGACCGGGTCGACCGCGAGGTCGATCGCCGGCCCCTCCCCCGTGCCGAACCGCTCGCCCAGCGCCAGCATGGGCGCTTCGTCCTTCTCGCCCTCGCCGATGACGACCCGGCCGTCGCACGGGGCATCCGTCAACGCGAAGCGCATCGCTGCGACCGCCGCACCGTCGACCGCGTCCCCGTCGCCCGATCCGACCAGCGGCAGCGTGGCGGCCGCCGCGGCCGTGGTCGCGCGCAGCAGCGCCTCGACGAGCGCCGGGTCATCCATCACGCCGCCGGAACCACTCACCGCTCCATCCTGCCCTGCCTGCCCGTTCTCCGCCCGCCGCGGCGGCCCGCCCCACCCGGGCCGCCCGCCTCAACCCGCCCGGCCCGCGGAACCGAGCCGCGCTCGCAACCTCGGTAGACTCGTGCCGAATCCCACTCGATGCCAGAAGGAGCTTCCATGCCCATCGCCACTCCCGAGCAGTACGCCGAGATGCTCGACACCGCGAAGGCGAAGGGCTTCGCGTTCCCGGCGTTCAACGTCTCGAGCTCGCAGACGCTGAACGCGGTGCTGCAGGGCCTCACCGAGGCCGGCTCCGACGGCATCATCCAGGTCACGACCGGCGGCGCCGACTACTTCGCCGGGCACACCGTGAAGGCCCGCGCGACCGGTGCGCTCGCGTTCGCGAAGTTCGCCCACGAGGTGGCGAAGTCGTACCCGATCACGGTCGCGCTGCACACCGACCACTGCCCGAAGCCGGCGCTGGCCGACTTCGTGTTCCCGCTGCTCGAGGCATCCGAAGAGGCCGTGAAGGCCGGCGGCAACCCGATCTTCCAGTCCCACATGTGGGACGGCTCGGCAGTTCCCCTCACCGAGAACCTCGAGATCGCGAAAGAGATCCTGCCGCGCATGAAGGCGATCCACGCGATCCTCGAGGTCGAGATCGGCGTCGTCGGCGGCGAAGAAGACGGCGTGAAGCACGAGGGCTCGAACGAGGCGCTCTACACGACCCTCGAGGACGCGATCTCGACGGTCGAGGCGCTCGGCCTCGGCGAGCAGGGCCGCTACATGGCCGCCCTCACGTTCGGCAACGTGCACGGCGTCTACGCGCCCGGCAACGTCAAGCTGCGCCCGGCGCTGCTGAAGGAGATCCAGGACGGCCTGGCCGCGAAGTACGGCACCGGCCCGAAGCCGCTCGACCTCGTCTTCCACGGCGGCTCGGGCTCGACCGACGCCGAGATCGCCGAGGCGGTCGCGAACGGCGTCGTGAAGATGAACATCGACACCGACACCCAGTACGCGTTCACGCGCTCGATCGCGGGCTACATGTTCGACAACTACGACGGCGTGCTCAAGGTCGACGGCGGCGTCGGCAACAAGAAGGCCTACGATCCCCGCGCCTGGGGCAAGGTCGCCGAGTCGGCGATGGCGGTTCGCGTGGGCGAGTCGACGCGCCAGCTCGGTTCGGCCGGCCAGTCGATCACCGCGTAGGGGCACGGATGTCACAGGACGAGGCCGCTCGCACGCCAGACACTCCCGCGCCCGGCGGTGCGACGCCGCCGCCCGCGCCCGAGCCGGTCGACGAGCGGCCTCGTCCGCAGTTCGGCGAGTACGCGCCGCCCGGGTGGACATGGACTCCGCCCGAGGAGACCCGGCACGAGGCAGCGGCTCCTGCTGCCGCGGCGCCCGCGGTGTCAGGTGCGGCCGCGGCCGCGGCGCCTACTGCCGCCGGGCGCGCCGTACACCCCACCGATCGTGCCTGGACCATCGCCCTGCTCGCGTTCGGCGTGCTCGGCGTGATCTACAACAGCTTCTCGCTCGCGATCCTGCCCGACAGCGTCGTACGGTCGGCCCAGCTGTCGGCCGCGATGCTCGGCATGGACGCGCCGACCTCCTTCACGCCCGGCCCCGCAGTGCCCGCGCTCATCGCGATCGGCATCGCCCTGCAACTCGCGCTCTGGGTCGGCGCGCTGCTCTGGTCGCGCGCCCGCATGCGCGCGGGCCTGATCGCCTGGTGGGTGCCGCTCATCGCCGGCGTCGCCGCGTTCATCGTCGTCACGATCATCGGCATGCTCGTCTTCGCGAGCGACCCGGTGTTCTTCTCCGAGCTGACGACGCCGCGGCAGTAGGCGGGCGGCGTCTCAGTACCGCCCCACCATCCCAGCTCCGACGCACCACCCGACCGGCCCAGCTCCACCACCCCACGGGAACACTTTCGACCGCAGGGAGGACGTTCTCCGCAGAAGGTCCTCCCAATCCTCGAATGTGTTCCCGTGCCCGCGTGGCGCGGCGGGGCGCGCGGGGCGCCGCGCCGCGCCTTAGCTGGCCCCGCCCGTCAGCGACGTGAGACCGGTCGGCACCGCCGGCGTCGCCTCGTCGTCGTCGATCGGCGCGGCGAACTGGGCCTCGTACAAGCGCGCGTACGCCCCGCCCGCCTCGAGCAGCTGGGCGTGGGTGCCCTGCTCGACGATGGTGCCGTGCTCCATCACGATGATCAGGTCGGCGTCGCGGATCGTCGAGAGCCGATGCGCGATGACGAACGACGTGCGGTCGGCGCGCAGCGCGGTCATCGCCTGCTGCAGCAGCAGTTCGGTGCGGGTGTCGACCGATGAGGTCGCCTCGTCGAGGATGAGCACCGACGGGTCGGCGAGGAACGCGCGCGCGATGGTGATGAGCTGCTTCTCGCCGGCCGAGAGGTTGGATGCCTCGTCGTCGAGCACGGTGTCGTACCCGTCGGGCAGGGTGCGCACGAACCGGTCCACGTAGGTGGCGCGGGCCGCGGCGAGCAGCTCCTCGTCCGTGGCATCCGGCCGGCCGTAGCGGATGTTGTCGCGGATCGAGCCCGCGAACAGCCAGGTGTCCTGCAGCACCATGCCCATCCGCGAGCGCAGCGCGTCGCGCGTCATGTGGGTGATGTCGACGCCGTCGAGCGTGATGCGCCCGCTGTCGAGCTCGTAGAACCGCATGATGAGGTTCACGAGCGTGGTCTTGCCGGCGCCGGTCGGCCCGACGATCGCGATCGACTGCCCGGGCTCGGCGACCAGCGACAGGTGCTCGATCAACGGCTTCTCGGGGTCGTAGCTGAACGAGACGTCCTCGAATTCGAGGCGGCCCGTCGCCGCAGCGGGCCGCTCGGGCTCCACCGGGTCGGGCACCTCCTCGTCGGCGTCGAGCAGCTCGAACACGCGCTCGGCGCTCGCGACGCCCGACTGCAGCAGGTTCGCCATCGAGCCGAGCTGGCTGAGCGGCTGCGTGAACTGCCGCGAGTACTGGATGAACGCCTGCACATCGCCGAGCGAGATCGCCCCGCCGGCGACCATGAGCCCGCCGACGACGGCGATCGCGACGTAGACGAGGTTCCCGACGAACATCATCGCGGGCATGATGATGCCGCTCACGAACTGGGCGCCGAAGCTCGCGTTGTAGAGTTCGCCGTTCTCGACGTCGAACCGCTCGCCGACCTCCTTGCGGCGCCCGAACACGCGCACCAGCGCGTGGCCCGAGTACGACTCCTCGACCTGCGCGTTCAGCGTGCCGGTGCGCGCCCACTGCGCGACGAACAGCTTCTGCGACCGCTTGGCGATGACCGTGGTGATGATGATCGTGAGCGGGATGGTGACGAGGGCGATGAGCGCGAGCACCGGCGAGATGACGAACATCATGACGAGCACGCCGACGACGGTGAGCAGCGACGTGAGCAGCTGGCTCATCGTCTGCTGCAGGGTCTGCGAGATGTTGTCGATGTCGTTCGTGACGCGGGAGAGCAGTTCGCCGCGCTGCATCGTGTCGAAGTACGACAGCGGCAGCCGGTGCAGTTTCGTCTCGACGTCTTCGCGCAGGCGGTAGACGGTGCGCTGGGTGACGCCGTTCAGCACGTACCCCTGCGCCCAGCCGAACAGCGCTGCGACGATGTACAGCCCGAGCACCCATGCGAGCACGGTGCCGACGGCGGCGAAGTCGATGCCCTGGCCGGGGTGCAGGTTCATCGCCTGCACCATGTCGGCCTGCTGGTCGTTGCCCTGTGCGCGCAAGCCGTCGACGACCTGCTGCTTGGTGGCGCCTTCGGGCAGCTGCGCCGAGATGAACCCTTCGAAGATGAGGTTGGTCGCCTGGCCGAGGATCTTCGGCCCCAGCACCGAGAGCACGACGCTCACGACGCCGAGCAGGATGACCCACACGATCGCCGCGCGCTCGGGCACGAGCCGGCTGACGAGGCGCTTCGCGCTGGGCCCGAAGTTCTTCGATTTCTCGGCCGGCATGCCCATGCCGCCCATGGGGCCGCCGCCCATCGGGCCGCGGCGCACCGGCGGGCGGGTCGCGGCGGCCGGCTGCGCTCCGGTCGCGCCGGTGGACGGGCCGGATGCTCCGCCCTGCTGCTGCCCGGATGCTCCGCCCGGGTTCTGCTGCTCGCTCACGCGGCCGCCTCCTCTGCGCTCAGCTGGCTCTCGACGATCTCGGCGTATGCGGCCGAGCTGGCGATGAGCTCGTCGTGGGTTCCGCGGGCGGTGATGCGACCGTCCTCGACGAGGAGGATCTGGTCGGCATCGACGATGGTCGCGACCCGCTGGGCGACGACGAGCCGTGCCGCGTCGGCGACCTCGCGCGACAGCGCCCCGCGCAGCCTCGCGTCGGTCGCGGTGTCGAGCGCCGAGAACGAGTCGTCGAAGAGGTAGATCGGCGGGCGTTTCACGAGGGCTCTCGCGATCGAGAGCCGCTGTCGCTGGCCGCCCGAGACGTTGGTGCCGCCCTGTGCGATGGGTGCTTCGAGATCGCCCGGCATGGCGGCGACGAAGTCGCGGCCCTGGGCGATCTCGAGCGCGCGCCACAGCTCGTCGTCCGTGGCATCCGGGTCGCCGTATCGCAGCGTCGAGCCGACCGTGCCGGCGAAGAGGTACGGCTTCTGCGGCACGAGCGCGAGCTGCGAGTTCAGCACCTCGGGGTCGAGCTCGCGCACGTCGACCCCGCCGACGAGCACGCTGCCCGACGTGGCGTCGAAGAGCCGTGCGGCGAGGTTCACGATGGTCGTCTTGCCGGCGCCGGTGGAGCCGATGATCGCGGTCGTCTGGCCGGGGTGCACGGTGAAGCTGAGGTCGTGCAGCACCGGCGCCTCGGCTCCGGGGTACGAGAACGTGACGTCGCGGAACTCGATCGTGCCGGGCTCGGGCAGCTCGGTCACGCCGCCGACCGGCTCGACGACGCTGGGGGCGGTCGCGAGCACCTCGCCGATGCGGCCGGCCGACACCGCGGCCCGCGGCAGCAGGAACGCGAGCATCGTCGACATCATCACGGCCATCAGGATCTGGATGAGGTAGCTGAGGAACGCGGTGAGCGCGCCGATCTGCATCTCGCCCGCGTCGATGCGGAACGCGCCGAACCAGAGCACGGCGACGCTCGACGCGTTGAGCACGAGCATCACGATCGGGAACACGAGGGCGAACAGCCGCCCGGCCTTCAGCGCGGTGTCGGTGAGCGCCTCGTTCGCCTCGTCGAACCGCTCGGTCTCGACGCCCTCGCGCACGAACGCGCGCACGACCCGGATGCCGGTGAGCTGCTCGCGCAGCACCCGGTTCACGTTGTCGATCTTGCGCTGCATGCTGCGGAACAGCGGCACGAGCCGGCTGATGACGAGGCCGACCGCGATGAGCAGCACGGGCACGGCGACGACCATGATCCACGAGAGCACCACGTCTTCGCGCAGCGCCATCACGACGCCGAAGATCGCGATGATGGGCGCCGAGACGAGCATCGTGCAGCTCATCAGCACGAGCATCTGCACCTGCTGCACATCGTTCGTGGTGCGGGTGATGAGGCTCGGCGCGCCGAAGCGCGAGACCTCCTGCTCGCTGAAGTCGCCGACCTGCCGGAAGACCGCGCGGCGCACGTCGCGCCCGAACGCCATCGCCACGCGCGCACCGAACCAGACGGCAGCGATCGAGGCGGCGACCTGCAGCAGGGTGACCCCGAGCATCACGGCGCCGATCGACATGATGACACCGGTGTCGCCCTTCGCGACGCCGTCGTCGATGATGTCGGCGTTCAGGCTCGGCAGGAACAGCGAGGCGACCGCTTGGGCGCCTTGGAAGACGAGCACGCCGACCAGCAGCGGCCAGTACGGCCGGAGGTACCGGCGCAGCAGTTTCATGAGCATGTGGTCGACTCGCTTTCGGTGTGGCGTGCGATGCCGTGCACGACGAGGTGCGCGAGCTCGGCGGTGTCGAGGTCGAGATCGGCGGCCAGGTGCGGCATCGCCGACGAGAACGCGACCAGGCGGATGTATCCGAACACGCGTGCGGGCGGAATCCGCAGCCGTTCGAGGTCGGGGGCGAGCAGACGCTCGAAGATGCCGACGATGACCGCGATGTCGGGCGCGATCGGCGGCCGCTGTTTCACTCCGAGCGATGCGAACACGCCGAAGATGCCGCTGAACCGCTCGCGGAACCGTTCGAGCACGAGCTGCACCTTGAGCTCGAGCGGCAGCGTGGGGTCGATGGCACTGATGCCGGCGCGGAACGGCGCCGGGTCGAGGAACGCCTCGACGGCGGCGTCGATGATGGCGTCCTTGTCGGGGAAGACCCGGAACAGCGTGCCTTCGGCGACCCCGGATGCCTCGGCGATCTGCCGGGTCGTCACGTCGCCGCCGTGGGCGATGAGCAGGGGCACGGTGGCCCGCGCGATCGCAGCGCGGCGCTCTTCGACGGGCAGGGGCTTCGCGCGTGGCATCCGCTCGGTCGCTGCAGCACTCACGAGGGGCGATGCTACGCCTGAGTGAGCGCTCACTCCACTCGGCGCCGTTCGCTCTGAGCGAACGAATCCGAACCGCGGCTCAGGCCGTGGTCGCCGTGCGGCTGCGCCCGCCGAGCGCGCGCGCGTCGCGGTTGCCCGCGAGGTCGCGGCGCAGCTCTTTCGGCAGCGAGAACATGAGGTCTTCTTCGGCCGTCTTGACCTCGGAGACGTCGCCGTAGCCCGCATCGGCGAGTTCGATCAGCACCTCTTGTACGAGGCCCTCGGGCACGGATGCCCCGCTCGTGACGCCGACCGTCGACACCCCGTCGAGCCACTCCTGGCGGATCTCGGTCGAGTAGTCGACCCGGTAGGCCGCCTTCGCACCGTTCTCGAGGGCGACCTCGACGAGCCGCACGCTGTTCGACGAGTTCGCCGACCCGACGACGATCACGAGCTCGGCCTCTTGGGCGACCTTCTTGATCGCGACCTGGCGGTTCTGGGTGGCGTAGCAGATGTCGTCGCTGGGCGGGTCCTGCAGGGCCGGGAACCGCTCGCGCAGCCGCCGCACGGTCTCCATCGTCTCGTCGACGCTCAGCGTCGTCTGCGAGAGCCAGACCACCTTCTCGGGGTCGCGCACCTCGATGTTCGGCACGTCGTCGGGGCTGTTCACGAGCGTCACGTGATCGGGCGCCTCGCCGGCCGTGCCCTCGACCTCTTCGTGCCCCTCGTGGCCGATGAGCAGGATCTCGAAGTCGTCGCGCGCGAACCGCACCGCCTCGCGGTGCACCTTGGTGACGAGCGGGCAGGTCGCGTCGATCGCGTGCAGGCCGCGGTCGGCGGCCGCGTGCACGACCGCGGGCGAGACGCCGTGCGCGCTGAACACGACGTGGGCGCCCTCGGGCACCGCGTCGACCTCGTCGACGAACACCGCGCCCTGCTGCTCGAGCTCGGCGACGACGTGCTTGTTGTGCACGATCTCCTTGCGCACGTACACCGGCGAGCCGTAGTGCTCGAGGGCCTTCTCGACCGCGATCACGGCGCGGTCGACGCCCGCGCAGTACCCGCGAGGAGCCGCGAGCAGCACCCGCTTGGGTCGGGGGGTCGGGTTATCCTTGAGCCGGCCGCGCACGCTCGGGATCCTCGGCATGCCGAGGCCGATCCGCGGGGCATCCGTCGTGCTCGTCACGATGCCCATCCTACGCGGCGCACCCCGACGGGCGGCTGGGAGCGGGCATGGCCGACGGCGCCAACACGCGTGAGACGCCGTGGTCGGTGGCGACCGTCTCGACCAAGATCAAAGAGTGGATCGACCGGCTCGGCATGATCTGGGTCGAGGGCGAGATCACCCAGTGGGGCGGCTCGAACGGCAACACCTACGGCAAGCTCAAAGACTGCGACGCCGACGTGACGGTGTCGTTCACGATGTGGTCGTCGGTGCGCGCGAAGCTGCCCGAGCAGTTCGCGCAGGGCGACCGCGTGATCGCGCTCATGAAGCCGAACTGGTGGGTGAAGGGCGGCACCCTCTCGATGCAGGTCTACGACCTGCGCCATGTGGGCCTCGGCGACCTGCTCGAGCGCATCGAGCGGCTGCGGCGGCAGCTCGCTGCCGAGGGGCTGTTCGCGCCCGACCGCAAGCGGCGGCTGCCGTTCCTGCCCGCGGTCGTCGGGCTCGTCACCGCGCGCGACTCCGACGCCGAGCACGACGTGCGCCGCAACGCGACGCTGCGCTGGCCCGCGGTGGAGTTCCGTGCCGCCTATGCCTCGGTGCAGGGCGATCGCGCTGTACCCGAGGTGGTCGCGGCGATCCAGCGGCTCGACGCCGACCCCGAGGTGGAGGTCATCATCGTCGCCCGCGGCGGCGGCGACTTCCAGAACCTGCTCGCCTTCAGCGACGAGCGCGTCGTGCGCGCGGCCGCGGCGGCGACCACGCCCATCGTCAGCGCGATCGGCCACGAGGCCGATCGGCCGCTGCTCGACGAGGTCGCCGACCTGCGCGCCTCCACCCCGACGGATGCCGCGAAGCGCGTCGTCCCCGACGTCGGCGAAGAACTCGCCCGCGTCGAACAGGTGCGCGCGCGACTCGGCATGCGCATGACGTCGCTCCTCACCCGCGAGGTCGACCGCATCGGCCACCTGCGGGCACGACCCGTCCTGGCCGACGGGCGCTGGATCATCGACCGCCGCGCCGAAGAGCTCACCCGCTGGGTCGCCCGCGGCAGCGAGCTGGCCGACCGGGTCGTCGAACGGCAGGCGTCGCGGGTGGCCGAGCTCCGCGGGCATCTGCGCGCGCTCTCGCCGCAGGCGACCCTCGACCGCGGGTACGCCATCGTGCAGGGCCCCGACGGGCACGTCGTGCGCGCGGCCGCACAGGCGCCCGCGGGCACCGCGCTCACCGTCACCCTCGCCGAGGGCGCACTCGCGGCCGAGTCGCGGGGCGCCGCACCGCACCCGGCCGAGCCGGCGCCGCCCGCGCAGCCCGCCGAGCCCGCAACTCCCGCCGAATAGAATGGCAGCCATGCCCTCCCTCCCCGACGTCTCCGAGCTGAGCTACGAGCAGGCGCGCGACGAACTCGTGCAGGTCGTCGCCGAGCTCGAGCAGGGGTCGGCGACCCTCGAGCAGTCGCTCGCCCTGTGGGAGCGCGGCGAGGCCCTCGCCGCCCGTTGCGAGGAATGGCTCGTCGGCGCGAAGGCCCGGCTCGACCGAGCGCGCGCGGCGCGCACCGCCGGCACCGACTCGGCCGAGGCATCCTGATGGCCGCCCAGCGCGCGCCGCGCGTCGTCGCCGAGCTCGGCCGGCCAGAGACCCCCGAAGAGACCGCGGCTCGCAAGGCCGCGAACTCGAAGCGGCACCGGCAGAACCAGACCACCCTGAACCTCATCTTCGCGCTCATCGCGAGCCTCGTCGTGGTGCTCGTCATCGTGCTGCTCGTGCCGCGCAGCGACACTCCCATCGAGCGCGACGTCGACGTGTCCGCGATCGCCGAGCAGGCGCAGGTCGGTGCTTCGGCGCCGCTCGTGGTTCCCGAACTGCCCGACGGCTGGCGCCCGAACGCCGCCGAGATCCGCACCGGCTCCGACGACATCACCGCCTGGTACGTCGGCATGCTCACCCCGGGCGATGAGTATCTCGGCATGTACCAGGGCTTCGACGCGAACGACACCTGGGTCGCCTCGCTGCTCGCCCGCACGCTCGCGACCGGCGTCGTCGAGATCGACGGCGTCGAGTGGACGGTGTACGACAACCGCGAGTCGGGCGACGACGTCGGCAATGCGCGGTACGGTCTCGTGACGACCTCGAACGACACGACGTTCGTGCTGCTGGGCACGGCATCGCCAGAGGAGTTCGCCACGTTCGCCACCGCGATCACCCCCACCATCCAGGCGCAGTAGCCGCACGTCCTGCGCCGCGAGAGGAGCCACCGTGACCGAGGCTGTCGACGCGCACCAGTCCTCCCCGTCGTCCCCGCGCCCGTCCTCATCCGAGACCCCGGCCGAGGCGTGGCGTGCGCTGCGCCGCGGCAACGAGCGGTTCATCGCGGGCACGCCCGAGCACCCCCGCCAAGACGTCGAGCGGCGCACGTCGCTGGCGAACACGCAGACCCCGCGGGTCGCGATCTTCGGGTGCAGCGACTCGCGCCTGGCCGCCGAGATCATCTTCGACGTCGGCCTGGGCGACGCATTCGTGGTGCGCAACGCGGGCCAGGTCGCCACCGATTCGGCGCTCGCTTCGCTCGAGTACGCGGTCGGCATCCTCAACGTGCCGCTCATCCTCGTGCTCGGGCACGACGCCTGCGGTGCGGTGCGCGCTGCGATCGACTCGCAGGCGGCCGATGCCGCTCCCCTGCCGAAGCACATCGGCGACCTCGTCTCGAGCATCGTGCCCGCCGTGCGCAAGGTCGCCGGGGTCGACGACGACGAGCCGGTCGTGCCCGGCGACGTCGATGCGGGGTACGTCGGCCGCGAGCACCTGCGCAACACCGTCCAGGAGCTCATCGAGCGCAGCGAGATGATCAGCGACGCGATCGCAGCGGGTACGCTGGCTGTGGTCGGCGCGAACTACCGCCTCGTCGAGGGCCGTGCCGAGACCGACGTCGTCGTCGGCCGCATCTGAGTCTTCATCTCCGCCGCACCTCGGTCGAGGCATCCGGCCCTCGCCGATCGAGCGCCGACGCAGCGAATCACAGCGAAGGGAACACCGTGGCCGACAACGCCGCCGACTACCGCATCGAACACGACACGATGGGCGAGGTGCGGGTGCCCGCATCGGCCCTGTACCGCGCGCAGACCCAGCGCGCCGTCGAGAACTTCCCGATCTCGGGCAAGGGCCTCGAGCCCGCGCAGATCGCGGCGCTCGCGCGCATCAAGAAGGCCGCCGCGCAGGCGAACGCGCAGCTCGGCGTGCTCGACAGCGACATCGCCGACGCGATCGTGGCCGCCGCCGACGAGGTCATCGCCGGCCGTCACGGGTTCGTCGAGCACTTCCCGGTCGACACCTACCAGACCGGGTCGGGCACTTCGTCGAACATGAACATGAACGAGGTGCTCGCCACCGTCGCCACGCAGAAGCTCGGCCGCGACGTGCACCCGAACGACCACGTCAACGCGTCGCAGTCGTCCAACGACGTGTTCCCGACCTCGGTGCACATCGCCGTGACGGCCGCGCTCATCGACGACCTCATCCCCGCGCTCGACCACCTCGCCGTCGCCCTCGAGGCGAAGGCCGAGGCGTGGGCCGATGTCGTGAAGTCGGGGCGCACCCACCTGATGGATGCCACCCCCGTCACCCTCGGCCAGGAGTTCGGCGGCTACGCCCGTCAGGTGCGCCTCGGCATCGAGCGCGTGCGCACTGCGCTCCCCCGCGTCGCCGAGGTGCCGCTCGGCGGCACCGCCGTCGGCACCGGCATCAACACGCCGGCCGGGTTCCCGCAGCTGGTCATCGAACTGCTGCAGCGCGAGACCGAGTTGCCGATCACCGAGGCCGCCGACCACTTCGAGGCGCAGGCGAACCGCGACGGACTCGTCGATGCATCCGGCGCCCTGCGCACCATCGCCGTGAGCCTCACCAAGATCTGCAACGACCTGCGCTGGATGGGCTCGGGCCCGAACACCGGGCTCGGCGAGATCTTCATCCCCGACCTGCAGCCCGGCTCGTCGATCATGCCGGGCAAGGTGAACCCGGTCATCCCAGAGGCCGTGCTCATGGTCGCCGCGCGCGTCATCGGCAACGACGCGACGGTCGCGTGGGCCGGGGCATCCGGGTCGTTCGAGCTGAACGTGCAGATCCCGGTGATGGGCACCGCGCTGCTCGAGTCGATCCGCCTGCTGTCGAACGCCTCGCGCGTGCTCGCCGACAAGACCGTCGACGGCCTCGAGGCGAACCTCGACCGGCTCACTGCGCTGGCCGGCATGTCGCCGTCGATCGTGACGCCGCTCAACAAGCTCATCGGCTACGAGGCTGCGGCGAAGATCGCCAAGCACTCGGTCAAGCAGGGCGTCACGGTGCGCGAGGCGGTCATCGACCTCGGCTACGTCGAGCGCGGCGAGCTGACCGAAGAGCAGCTCGACCGTGCGCTCGACCTGCTCGCGATGACGCGGCCGCCGCAGGCGAAGTAGGTCGCTCGACGACACCGGATGCCTCGTGCCGCACTGTGCGGCACGAGGCATCCGTCGTCTCACACGCGGCTCACGCGCCGGCCGGCACGATGTTGTGGTTCGAGCGGAAGAGGTTGTCGGCGTCGTACCGACGCTTCACCTCGGCGAGCCGCTGCAACGTCGCGGCGGGGTACGCCGCGGCGGCGCCGTCGGGATCGTCGCCGATGAAGTTGACGTACGACGCCCCGGCGATGCCGAGCCCGTCGGCGGTGCCGGCGATCCAGTCCCGCCCGTCGGGGCCGGCGGGATCGGGCTGCATGCCGACGACCGTCGCCATGAGCGCTCGGTCGCGGTGTGCGAACGCCGTGGCGTCGGCGCCGATGCGCGCGATCGCGCCGCCCATCACGCGCACGTTGACGACCGCGGCCGGCGTCGGCGCCGCGGCGACCGCCTCGAGCGCGGTCGACGCCCACTCGAGGTCGAGCTCGTCGCGGAACCCGGTGCGCGTCGTCGCGCGCAGGCCCTGCACCTCGGGCCCGGCGAACAGCTCGGGGTAGGACTGCGCCCGCACGAGGTCGGCGATCGGCGTGCCGGCGGCGCGGATCGGCGCGAGCACCGCATCGGCGTCGTCGGGGGCGCCCGAGAAGCAGACGAGCGCGGCCACGATGGGCCGGCCGTGCACCTCGGCGGGCAGGAACGGCGCGGGCGGCGCCTTCATCGCGTTCACCATGATCGAGAGGGTGTCGGGCGCGTTCCGGCCCGCATCCACGACTGCCGCGAGCGTCGCGGGCGACCTCTCGAAGGCGATGAATCCGCCGACGACGGTCCCGACCGGCCGCAGCCGGAACTCGAGCGACGTCACGACGCCGAAGTTGCCGCCGCCGCCGCGCACCGCCCAGAACAGGTCGTCGTGCTCGTCGGCGCTCGCACGCACCACGCTGCCGTCGGCGAGCACGAGCTCGGCGGCGAGCAGATTGTCGATGGTGAGCCCGTCGCGACGGCTGAGGTGGCCGATGCCGCCGCCCAGGGTGAGGCCCGCCAGCCCGACGCTGCCGGTGTCGCCGAACCCGGTGGCGAGCCCGACGGCTCCGGCTGCCGCGGTGTAGGCGCCGGCCGTCGCGCCGCCGCCCGCGCGCCCGATGCGCGCGTCGGCGTCGAGGTCGACCGTGTCGAGCAGTCTGGTGTCGAGCACGAGGCCGCCGGCGACGCTCGACCGGAGGTGGTAGGCGTGGCCGCCGCTGCGGACGGCGAACGGGATGCCGGTCTCGGCCGCGGCGCGCACGACCTCGGCGGTCTCGGCGGCGGTGCGCGGGCGTGCGATCAGGGCGGGGGTGCGGTCGCCGCCGGCGAACACGGTCGCGGCGAGCGCGCCGAGTTGCGGGTTCGTCGGGGTGATGAGGCGGTCGCCGAGGACCGGCGCGAGGCGCTCGGCGAGGGATGGTGCGGTGGTGTCGAGGCGGGTCATCCGTCTGTTCCTTCCGTGTCGTCCGCACAACGTTAGACATCGAATGATTCGACATCAAATGTTTTTGCATCGAATGGTCTAGGCTCCCCATATGAAGACCCGAGGCGCCCGACCGATCGGCATGTCGTTGTGGGAGACCACGCACGTGGTGTACCGCGAGTTCGAACGCATGCTCGCCGCGCACGGCCTCAACCGCGCCACCTGGTTCATCCTCCTCGCCCTCGACGAGGCCGTGCACCCCACCCAGCGCGAGGTCGCCCGCGCGGTCGGCATCAGCGATGCGACGCTCACCCACCACGTGCGCAACCTCGAGGACGCCGGGCTCGTGCACCGCACCCGCGACCCCGACGACCGCCGGGTGCAGTGCATCGAGCTGACCGACGAGGGCCGTGCCGCGTTCGCCCGCATCCACGACGACGCGATGGCCTTCGACCGCCGGATGCGCGCCGTCCTCGGACCCGAGACCACCGCCGCGCTCCTCGGCGCCCTCGACACGCTCACCACCGAATTCGCGCGCCCCGGCGACAGCACCCCCATTCCCCGGGCGTAGGTTGGAGGCATGGGTCACGGAGGCATCCCGGTCACGTCCGCAACCGAACTCGAACAGCTGATCGGCAGCCCCCTGCCGGCCGCCCGCAACAAGACCCGCCACCGACTGCATCCGATCGATCGGCAGTGGCTCGAGGCATCCCCGCTGTGCTTCGTCGCGACCGCCGATGCCCAGGGCAACGCGGATGTCTCCCCCAAGGGCGACCCCGACGGCAGCCTCGCCCTCGTGCTCGACGACACGACGATCGCGCTCGCCGAGCGGCCCGGCAACCGGCGCGCCGACGGATTCCACAACCTGCTCGAGAACCCCCACATCGGGCTGGTGTTCGTGATCCCGGGCCGCGGCGACACGCTGCGCATCAACGGCCGCGCCCGCGTGCTGCGCGACGCGCCCTACGCCGACCGGTTCGAGGTGCGCGGCCACGTGCCCCACCTCGTCGTCGAGGTCGCCGTCGACGAGGTGTTCTTCCACTGCTCGAAGGCGTTCCTGCGCTCGAAGACGTGGGAGCCCGACACCTGGACCCCCGACGCCGCACCCCGCCGCGCCGTCATCGCCCAGACCCTCGAACGCCCCGACGACGACCTCGCCGCGCTCGAGGCCTACTACGGCCCGTCGTACGACGCCAAGCTCTACGGCTGAGCGCCGACCGGCGCAGCGCACCGGCCGGGCCCGGCCGCGCCCCTACGCCAGCTCCGCCCCGTCGAGCAGTTCGCTCACGAGCGCCGCGATCGCGCTGCGCTCGCTGCGGGTGAGCGTGATGTGCGCGAACAGCGCATGCCCCTTCAGCGTCTCGATGACGGATGCCACGCCGTCGTGCCGCCCCACCCGCAGGTTGTCGCGCTGCGCCACATCGTGGGTGAGCACGACCCGCGAGTTCTGCCCGATGCGGCTGAGCACCGTGAGCAGCACGTTGCGCTCGAGCGACTGGGCTTCGTCGACGATCACGAACGCATCGTGCAGCGACCGGCCGCGGATGTGCGTGAGCGGCAGCACCTCGAGGATGCCCCGGTCGACGACCTCGTCGAGCACGTTGTCGCTGACCACCGAGCCGAGGGTGTCGAACACGGCCTGCGCCCACGGGTTCATCTTCTCGCCCTGGTCGCCGGGCAGATACCCGAGCTCCTGCCCGCCGACGGCGTAGAGCGGGCGGAACACCATGATCTTCTTGTGCTGGCGCCGCTCGAGCACGGCTTCGAGTCCGGCGCACAGCGCAAGCGCCGACTTGCCGGTACCGGCACGGCCGCCGAGCGACAGGATGCCGATCTCGGGGTCGAGCAGCAGGTCGATCGCGAGCCGCTGCTCGGCCGACCGACCGTGCAGCCCGAACACGTCGCGGTCGCCGCGCACCAGCCGTACCTCGCGCGGCCCGACGACCCGCGCGAGCGCCGACCCGCGGTCGGAGTGGATCACCAGCCCCGTGTTCACCGGGTACGCCTCGACCTCGGCGGTCTCGAGCCGCTCGTGCTCGTAGAGCTTCGCCATGTCGTTCGACCCGAGCGCAAGCTCGGCCATGCCCGTCCACCCGCTGTCGATCGCGAGCTCGGCTCGGTACTCCTCGGCGTCGACGCCGATCGCGGCCGCCTTCACCCGCAGCGGCAGGTCTTTCGACACGATCGTGACCGGCACGCCGTCGTTCTGCAGGTTGGCCGCACACGCCAGGATGCGCGAGTCGTTGTCGCCGAGCTGCAGGCCGCTCGGCAGCACCGACGGGCTCGAGTGGTTGAGCTCGACCCGCAGCGACCCGCCGTCGTCGCCGACGGGGATCGGGAAGTCGAGCCGCTCGTGCGTCACGCGCAGGTCGTCGAGGATCCGCAGCGCGGCCCGGGCGAAGTACCCGATCTCGGGGTCGTTGCGCTTGGACTCGAGTTCGGTGATCACCACCACGGGCAGCACGACCGGATGCTCCGCGAAGCGGAACAGCGCCCGGGGATCCGACAGGAGCACGGAGGTGTCGAGCACGTAGGTGCGTTCGGCCTGCTCCACGACGGCATCGGATGCCTCGGAGACGACGACGCGGGGCCGCGCAGCTGCGCTCCCCGCGTTCCGACCGACGGCCTTCGACGACTCAAGTGAGGTCACAGTCGCTCCTGACCCCGAGCGGAATCCCGCTCGGCTCTCGCGCCCGGTCGGACCTCTCGTTCGAGCGGTTCGACCCGGCTCGATCGGACACCTTGCCCGATGCCGCAGACGTTACGACCAGCCGCCGACATCCGCCGCACCGACACGCGTCGGCGAGCGAGTCGTTCACATGGTGTTCACACGAGCCCGGCAGTGCGGAGCATCCGACCGCCCGTCGCCGGGGCCCCTGATCGGTTCGCCCGGTCAGTACGTCGCCGCGCTCCCGTACGAGACGAACGCCGCGCGCAGCATGTCGAGCGTCTCGGTCGAGGTCGCCGAGTGCACGCTGAGGCGCACCGTGCCGAGCCGGGTCGATGCGGTCACGCCGTGATTGTGCAGCGAGGCGCTGAGCACCGTCACCTGGTCGGCCGGCGGCTCGAGCACGACGATGCCCGCACGCTCGCGCTCGTCGCGCGAGGACGCGACCGGGATCGCGAACTCATCCGCGAGCTCGATCGCCGCGCTCACGTTCTCGGCGACCGCCGCGTTGATGGTCTCGACCCCCGTGGCGGCGATCTCCTCGAGCGTCGCGGCGAACCGGGCCTCGGCGATCGGGTCGGGGTTGGTCACGCGGTAGGCGCGCGCGTCGGGTGCCGGCGGCGGCACGTGGCCCCACGGCTCGGCCTCCTCGGTTGCCGAGAACCCCGAGAACACGGGCGTCAGCCGTTCGAGGGCGCGATCGCTGAGCGCCATGAACCCCGTGCCCCATCCGGCCCGGCACCACTTCTGCCCGCCCGAGACGACGACGTCGGCGGTCTCCCACGGGGCATCCACCACGCCGAAGCCCTGGATCGCGTCGACGATGAGCAGCCGGTCGCCGATCACCTGCCGGATTCCCTCGAGGTCGCACAGGTACCCGGTGCGCGAGTCGACGAGACTCACCGCGACGGCGGCGACGTTGTGCTCGAGCTGCTCTCTGATTCCGCCCGGCGTGACCTTGCCGTGGTCGGTCTCGAGCCAGAGCGGCTGCACCGCGTGCAGCGCCTCCTGGGCGCGCACCGCAGCGATCGGGATGCTCGGGAACTCGTCGGCGGACAGCAGCACCGTGCCGGTCAGCCCGAACATCGCGTGCATGAGCCCCTGCGTGGTGTTCGGCTGCGCGACGACCCGGTCGGCCGGCACCCCGGTGAGCGCAGCGACCGCGTCGCGCAAGCGTGCGTCTTGCTCGTTGATCGCGTCGAGGCTGCCGTGGCGCGCACGCTGCAGCACCTGGGTGAAGGCGAGGGTCTCCTCGGCCGCGACGGTCGCCAACGGACCGACCCGTCCGTAGTCGAGGTACCCGGGCTCATCGGTGAATCCGGCGTTGAATGCGTCGAGCGTCACGGCGTTCGTCCTCCTCGTGGCTCATCATGGCAGATCGCGGATGCCGCGGATCACCCCTTGCGGCACCCGTGATCAGGGGGCACAGCGGCCCGCATGCGGCGCGCGGGGCGCGGCGCTACCCGCCGAAGCGCCGGTGCCGGTTCGTGTAGTCGCGCAGCGCCCGCAGGAAGTCGACGCGCCGCAGGTCGGGGCCGAGCGCCTCGACGAAGTAGAACTCGCTGTGCGCCGACTGCCAGAGCATGAAGTCGCTGAGCCGTTGCTCGCCGGACGTGCGGATGACCAGGTCGGGGTCGGGCTGGCCGCCCGTGTACAGGTGCTCTCCGATGAGGTCGGGCGTGAGCCGCTCGGCCAGGTCTTCAAGGCTGCGTCCCTCGGCGTGGTGGGAGGCGACGATGGCGCGCATCGCGTCGGTGATCTCGGTGCGCCCGCCGTAGCCGACCGCGAGGTTGACGTGCAGGCCTGGCTTGTCGGCGGTGCGGTGCTCGGCTGCGTCGAGGGCGGCCACGAGCGGTGCGGGCAGCCCGGCGTCGCTGCCGACGTGCTGCACCCGCCAGTCGCGGTAGTGGCTGAGCTCCTCGGCGAGGTCGGCGATGATCTCGAACAGGTCGCTGAGCTCGGCGTTCTCGCGGTTCACCAGGTTGTCGCTCGAGAGCAGGTAGAGGGTGACGACCTGGATGCCGAGGTCATCGCACCACTCGAGGAACTCGCGCATCTTCGCCGCGCCCGCACGGTGCCCGTGCGACACCGAATCGTATCCGAGCTGCTTCGCCCAGCGCCGATTGCCGTCGATGATCATCGCGACGTGGCGAGGCAGCCCCGCGGTGTCGAGACCACGCCGGAGCCGCTGCTCGTAGACGCGGTAGAGGATGCCTCGACCCGAGTTCGGTCGATCGCTGTGCTGCACGCTCCTACGGTACCGCCCGGTGAGATCGGCGCACTCACAGCATGACGGCACGACCACGCCCTACGCTTGGCGCATGACCCCGAAGCGCCAGCGTGATTCCGCGGACTCCGCGGACTTCGCAGACGAGCTCACCCGCCCGGTCGCCCCCGAAGACCCCGACGATCGTGCCGTCGCGCGCGACGAGCACGGGCCCGATCTACCGAACATCCCGCTGCTGGATGCGTCGATCTCCGACCCGGCCGAGCTGAAGCCGACGTGGCGCGGCTGGATCCATGCGGGCACGTTCCCGGTGACGATCGCAGCCGGCATCGTGCTGATCGCGCTCGCCGAGGGCCCGTGGGCGAAGTGGGCGAGCGCGGTATTCACGCTCACGTCGATGCTGCTGTTCGGCAACTCGGCGCTCTACCACCGGTTCAACTGGAAGCCGCGCACCAAGGTGATCCTGAAGCGCGTCGACCACGCGAACATCTTCCTGCTCATCGCGGGCACCTACACGCCGCTCGCCCTGCTCGCACTGCCCCCCGAGAAGGGCTTCGTGCTGCTCGCCTTCGTCTGGGGCGGGGCGTTGCTCGGCATCGGCTTCCGGGTCTTCTGGATCCACGCACCGCGCTGGCTGTACGTGCCGATCTACCTGCTGCTCGGCTGGGCTGCGGTCATGTACCTGGGCGATCTGCTCGAGGCGAGCATCGCGATGATGGTGCTCGTCATCGTCGGCGGTGTGCTGTACACGATCGGCGCCATCGTCTATGCGGTGAAGAAGCCGAACCCGTGGCCCGGCCACTTCGGCTTCCACGAGATCTTCCACGTCTGCACGGTGCTCGCGTTCCTCTGCCACTGGACGGCGACCCTGCTCATCGCCCTCTCCCCCGCGTACCACGCGGTCGCCTGACGCGGGACGGATCGGCTCAGCGGGCGGGCGGCTCGGCCGGCGGCTCGGATGCTCCGCCGTCGATGTCCTCTCCGTCGACGTCGCTCGCGAGCTCGGCCCGCGCGGCCTGCTCGGCCTCTTCGGCGTCGAGTCGCGCGTTCGCCTCGGCCCGATAGTTGACCCGGCGGATGCGACGCACCATGTCGAGTACGAGCAGCAGCACGGCCGCCATGATGAGGAACGTGGCGATGAAGCCGATGATGCCGGGCGTGACGGCGTCGGGATCGAACTCGTCCTGGTTCTCTGTGGCGACGAGGGCGAGGTTCGCGAGCAGCGGCACGGTGCGGGGTCCCTTCACGGGCGGATTAGGCTTGAGGAAGCCTAGTCGATCGAGTCCGGAAGGAGCCGGGAGTGAACCGTGCCGAGGCCCCGCGGCCCGATGCATCCGACCCCGAAGCATCCGCTCCCGCGACCGCCGCGCTCGACGCACGGTACGGGCGCACCCGGCCGAATCGCACCCGCGACCGGCTGATCATCGTCGGCGCGGCCGTGTTCGCCGCGATCGTGATCGTCGCGTGGGTCGTATGGGCCGGCCTCGACGGCTCCAAACCGCAGGTGCAGGCCACCGACCTCGCGCACGCACTGCTGCCCGACGAGCGCGCGGTCGAGGTGACCTGGAAGCTGTCGGTGCCACCCGGCAACGACACGGCCTGCGCGATCCAGGCGCTCAACGAGGACTACACGGTGGTCGGCTGGAAGATCGTCGAGATCCCGGCGTCCGACTCACCGATCCGCAACTTCACCGAACGCGTGCGAACCGCCATGGAGGCGAACACGGGTTTGGTCGCCCAGTGCTGGGTGGTCTAGAATTGAGGCTTCGCCTCGACAGTCGTCGGGGCGACACGTCTATTCACCGGAGGGTGCGACATGGCGCAGGAAGCCACCGTCACCTGGCTCACGCAGGAGGCCTACGACCGACTCGCCGCTGAGCTCGAGCACCTCTCGACGCACGGCCGCAGTGAGATCGCCAAGCGCATCGAGGCCGCGCGCGAGGAGGGCGACCTCAAGGAGAACGGCGGCTACCACGCCGCCAAAGACGAGCAGGGCAAGCAAGAGGCCCGCATCCGTCAGCTCACCGAACTGCTGAAGACCGCCGAGGTCGGCGAGGCGCCCGCCTCGAAGGGCATCGTCGAGGCCGGCACCGTCATCACCGCGATCATCGCCGGCGACGAAGAGACCTTCCTCATCGGCAGCCGCGAGATCGCCGGCGACTCCGAGCTCGACGTGTTCAGCGAGCAGTCGCCGCTCGGCGCGGCCATCCTCGGCCTCAGGGTCGGCGAGAAGACCAGCTACACCGCCCCCAACGGCCGCGAGATCGCCGTCGAGATCACCGGCGTCGACACCTGGGCCGGCCAGTAACCGACCCGGCCGGCCGCGCCGCGCCGCGCCTCAGTCGTCCAGCACGACGGGCTCGTATCCCGCGCGGCGCAGCACCTCGACGACCTCGGCTCGGTGCTCGGGCCCACGGGTCTCGACTGAGATGTCGATCTCGACCTCCGAGATCTGCAGGCCGCGGCCATGCCGGGTGTGCAGCACCTCGACGACGTTCGCGTGCGTGCCGGCCAGCAGCTCGGCGACCCGCACGAGCTGGCCGGGGCGGTCGGGCAGGCCGACGCGAACGGTGAGGTAGCGGCCCGACGCCGCGAGCCCGTGCGAGATCACCCGCTGCATGAGCAGCGGATCGATGTTGCCGCCCGACAGCACCGCCACGATCGGGCCGTCGGCAAGCACTTTGCCGGCGAGCAGCGCCGCGACGGCGACCGCGCCAGCCGGCTCGACGACGAGCTTCGCGCGCTCGAGCAGCACGAGCAGCGCGCGGGCGATGTCGTCCTCGCTGACGGTCACGACCTCGTCGACCGTGTCGCGGATGATGTCGAAGTTGAGCACCCCGGGCCGGTAGACGGCGATGCCGTCGGCGATGGTCGGCACGACCGGCACATCGCGTCGCTCCCCGGCGGCGAGCGACGCGACGTACGGCGCCGCGTTCTCAGCCTGCACCCCGATGACGCGGATGGTGCGCCCGAGCTGTGCGGCACGCTGTTTCGCCGCGCTCGCGACGCCGGCGGCCAAACCTCCGCCGCCGATCGCCACGACGATGGTCGCGGCATCCGGTGCCTGTTCGAGGATCTCGAGGCCGAGCGAGCCCTGCCCGGCGATCACGTCGACGTGGTCGAACGGAGGGATGATCACCGCGCCGGTTCGCTCGGCGAACTCGGCCGCGGCCTGCAGCGTCTCGCCGATCGAGTCACCCGCGAGCACCACGTCGGCACCGTACGACTTCGTCGCCTCGAGCTTGGGCAGCGCGACGCCGACCGGCATGAAGATGGTCGCCCGGATCCCGAGCTCGCGCGCCGCGTAGGCGACACCCTGCGCGTGGTTGCCGGCGGAGGCGGCGACCACACCGCGTTCGCGTTCGTCGGCCGTCAGCGCCGAGATGCGGTGGTAGGCGCCGCGGAGCTTGTACGAGCCGGTGCGCTGCAGGTTCTCGCACTTGAGGTAGACGGGCACCCCGAGGCGGCCCGCGAGGTGACGCGACGATTCCATGGGCGTGCGTCGCGCCACGGCGGACACGATGTCGCGCGCTCGTTCGAAGTCCTCGATGGACGGCCCGGCGACGGTCTCGCTCACGGTCACCCCTCTTCTCGTGTCTGGCCTGGAACGGCATCGGATGTCTCGTCGTCGCGGGCGAAGCCGGGTCGGCGCGGCACGGTGCGCCACAGCGGGCTCCCGCCGGCGATCGCCGGGGGCGGGGACTGCGCCTTCCACGAGCCACGCGCGATGTAGAGCACCATGACGTTGACGACCGCGGCGACCGGAACCGCGAACAGCGCACCCGGGATTCCGGCAAGCAGTGACCCGGTGGCGACCGCGACGACGACGCCGAGCGGGTGCACCTTCACCGCCGTGCCCATGATGAGCGGCTGGAGCACGTGCCCCTCGATCTGCTGCACGAGCAGCACGACGCCGAGCATGATGAGGGCGATGACCCAGCCGTTGTAGATGAGCGCGACGAACACGGCGAGCGCACCGGTGACGACGGCACCGACGATCGGAATGAACGAGCCGAGGAACACGAGGATCGCGATCGGCACGGCGAGCGGCACTCCGAGCAGGAACGCACCGAGACCGATGCCGATCGCGTCGATCGTGGCGACGAGGATCTGCACCTTGACGAAGTTCTGCAGGGTGTTCCAGCCGGCCTTGCCCGACCCGTCGACGGCGGCGCGGGCACGGCGCGGGAAGATGCCGACGATCCAGTTCCAGATGCCGCGGCCGTCGATGAGGATGAACAGCGTCGCGAACAGTGTGAGCAGCATGCCGGCCAGGAAGTGCCCGACCGTGGAGCCGAGCGAGAGCGCGCCGCTGAGCAGCAGGCCGCTGTCTTCCTGGGCGGATTCGACGACCTGGGCGACCCAGTCGTTGAGCTGGGCCTCGGTGACGTGGAACGGCCCCTCGAGCAGCCAGACGCGGAAGTCCTCCCAGGCCACGAGCGACTGCGTCACGAGGCCCTCGCTGCCGCGAGCGATGAAGATGATGCCGAGGGTGAGCAGGCCGCCGACGACGACCAGTGCCGAGAGCATGGCGGTGGTCACCGCGAGCCACTTCGGCCAGCGGTGCCGCTGCAGGAACTGCGAGAACGGCACGAGGAGCGCCCCGAGCAGCACCGCGACGAGGATCGGGATGACGATGAGCCGAAGCTGGATGACGAGGAACACCACGACCGCGAGCACGCCGCCGACCAGCAGCAGCCGCCACGACCAGGCCGCCGCGAGGCGCATGCCGAACGGCACACTCGCGGCGGCGTCACGGATGGGTTCCGCGGCGGCGGTGCCGGGTTCGTCCGCGGACGCGGGTGCTTGGGCGCGCTGCGCGCGCCGTGTCGTGAATCCTCGCCGAGACCGCCCCGCTCGCTCCGCCATCGCTCCAGTCTAGGCGCGGCGCATTCCGGGCCGGGCATGCGGTCGGATGCCTCGACGGGATGTCGGCGGTCGGCGCTAGCGTGGGCGGATCATGGTGGACTCCGTCAGCCCGGCCCTCGCCCGCCGCATCGCGATCGCCGCCCAGGGGTTCGGCCGCCCCGCGCCGGCCGATCCCGGCACGCGCGCCCTCGCGACCCTGCTCGACCGGCTCTCGCTGCTGCAGATCGACTCGGTGAACGTGTTCGAGCGCAGCCACTACCTGCCGGCGTTCAGCCGGCTCGGCGGCTACGACCGAGCGCTGCTCGACCGGCTCACCACCGGCAAGCGCGGCCGCACGGTCGAATACTGGGCGCACGAGGCGGCGTTCATCCCGCGGGGGCTCTGGCCGCTGTTCGGGTTCCGGCGCGCGGCGTTCCACGCGAAGGGCCATGCGTGGGGCGGGTGGGTCGCCGAGAATCGCGAGCTCAGCCGGTTCCTGCTCGCCGAGCTCGCCGCGAACGGCCCCATGCGGGCGAGCACCATCGAGCACGACGCCAACGAGCGGCGCGGGCCGTGGTGGGGCTGGTCCGACGTGAAGCGCACGCTCGAGTGGATGCTGCGCACCGGCGAGGTGGTCTGCATCGAACGCCGGCGGTTCGAGCGGGTCTACGCGCTCCCCGAGCAGGCGCTGCCGGCCGGCCTGCTCGACGCCGACCCCGAGCCGGCCGATGCGATCCGCGAGCTCGTCGGGCTCGCGGCATCCGCCCTCGGCATCGCGACCCTGCCCGACCTCGCCGACTACTGGCGGTTGAAGCGTGCCGAGGCGCTGCCCGCGATCGCCGACCTCGAAGACGCCGGGGTGCTGCAGCCGGTCACCGTTCCCGGCTGGACGACCGGGTCGAAGCCGACCCCCGCGTGGGTGCACCGCGATGCGCGTCGGCCGCGACGGCTCGATGCCGCCGCCGTGCTCTCGCCATTCGACCCCGTCGTGTGGTTCCGCCCGCGCGCCGAGCGCCTGTTCGACTTCCACTACCGCATCGAGATCTACACGCCCGAGCCGCAGCGGGTGTTCGGCTACTACTCGCTGCCCGTGCTCATCGACGACCGGGTCGTGGGCCGGGTCGACCTGAAGAGCGATCGCAAGGCCGGCGTGCTGCGGGTGCAGTCGGCGTGGTCCGAGGCATCCGCCCCGCCCGAGACCGCAGCGCGACTCGCACCCGTGCTCGAGCGCGCCGCCGCCTGGCAGGGCCTCGGCGAGGTCGTCGTCGCCGGCCGCGGCGACCTCTCCCCTGCGCTGGCCGCGGAGCTCGGCGCACGAGCGACGGCTTAGAAGCTGCCGCCCATCTCGCGCAGGCGCTTCACCCGTTCGGGGATCGGCGGGTGGGTCGCGAACAGGCGGTCCACGACGCCGGGCTTCAGCGGGTCGGCGATCCACAGGTGCGCCATCGACGAGTTCTGCCGCTTCATCGGGCGCCCGTACTGCTCGAGCTTCAGCAGCGCCCGGGCCAGCGCGTCGGGGTGACGGGTGGTCATCGCGCCCGTGGCATCCGCCAGGTACTCGCGCTGGCGCGAGATGGCCAGCTGCACGAGCGAGGCGACCAGTGGGGCGATGAGCATGGCGACGAGGCCGAAGACCAGCACGATCGGGTTGCCGTTGTTGTTGCGGTTGCCGCCGAAGAAGGCCATGCGCACGAGCAGATCGCTGATGAACCCGACTGCGACGACGAGGCCGAAGACGATCATCGACAGCCGGATGTCGTAGTTGCGCACGTGCCCGAGCTCATGGGCCATGACGCCCTCGAGCTCGGCGTCGTCCATGATCTCGAGTAGTCCCGTGGTGGCGGCGACCACGGCGTGCTCGGGGTCGCGCCCGGTCGCGAACGCGTTCGGCGCCGGATCGGACACGACGAACACGCGCGGCATCGGCGTGCCGGTCGCGATCGAGAGGTTCTCGACCGTGCGCCACAGCCGCGGGTGGTCGGACTTCGAGCGGATCTCGACGGCGCCGGTGATCGACAGCGCCTGCTTGTCGGCGGTGAAGTACTGGATCAGCGCATACCCCGAGGCGACCACGATCGTCACGATGAAGATCGTGAGCGAGTTGTAGATGAAGGCGGCGAGCCACCCGAGCGCGCCGATGATCAGCAGGAAGAACAGGATCGTGAAGACGGTGTTGCGCTTGTTCTTGGCGATCGCCCGGTACATCTGCGGTGTTCAGCGACCCGTGATCAGAACTGCACGCGCGGCGGCTCGGCGATCGCCGCGCCCTCGGAGACCTCGAAGAAGTCGCGTTCGTGGAACCCGAGTCCGCGCACGAACAGGGTGTTCGGGAACACCTTGATCTTCGTGTTCAGTTCGCGCACGCCGCCGTTGTAGAACCGGCGCGAGGCCTGGATCTTGTCTTCGGTGTCGACGAGCTCGGCCTGCAGCTGCAGGAAGTTCTGGCTGGCCTGCAACTGCGGATAGGCCTCGGCGACGGCGAAGATCGACTTCAGCGCCTGCTGCATATGGTTCTCTGCGGCGGATGCCTCGGCCGGGCCGTGCGCCTGCAGCGTCTCGGCGCGCGCCTTCGTGACGTTCTCGAAGACCGACTTCTCGTGCGCGGCATAGCCCTTGACCGCCTCGATCAGGTTGGGGATGAGGTCGGCGCGGCGCTTCAGCTGCACGGTGATATCGCTCCACGCCTCGTCGACGCGCACGTTCAGCGTGACCAGCGAGTTGTACGTCGCCCAGAGGTAGATGCCGATGAACGCCGCGAGTACGACGACGACGATGACGGGGATGAGCCATTCCATGGCGCGATTCACTCCTCGATGGGCGATTCGGACGGTGAACTCATCCTACCGACGCGCACGCCGCGCCGACCGCTTTCCCATCGGACTCGGAGGAACCGCTACGCCCGCGGCACCCCCGACGTGCTCGCCCCCACCCGCGGTCCGAGCACTCGCTCGAGGTACGGGTTCTGGAATCGCCCCTCGGGGTCGAGCCGGTCGCGCACCGCGACGAAGTCGTCGAACCGCGGGTAGGCGGCGCGCAGGTGCTCGGCGTCGCGGGTGTGCATCTTGCCCCAGTGGGGGCGACCGCCGCGGTCGATCATGATCTGCTCGACGGCGGCGAAGTACTCAGCCGGGTCCTCGCGGAAGAACCGGTGCACGGCGATGTACCCGGTCTCGCGGCCGTGGGCGGTCGAGAGCCAGTTCTCGTCGGATGCCGCGGCGCGCACCTCGACCGGAAAGCTGATGCGCCAGCCGCGCCGCTCGATGAGCTGCCGCACCTCGCGCAGCGCGCCGGGAACCTCGGCGAGGGGGATCGCGTACTCCATCTCGCGGAACCGCACGGTGCGGTTCGTCACGAACACGGCAGGCGACCAGTCGATGAACTCGCGGTTGCTGCTGAGTCGCTCGGCCTGTCGCGCGATGACCGGCGCGACCTGCGGGATGGGCCGTGCCAGGTTGCACGCGACGCGGAAGACACCGTTGGCGACCAGCTCGTCGTCGATCCAGCGCGAGACGCGCCCGAGCGGGCGTCGCTCGGCGTCGGCCGGCAGTCGGGTGTTCGTCTTGGTGAGCGCGGAGTCGGTGTGCGGGTGCCAGTAGAACTCGAAGTGGTCGGCGCCGCGCACCCGTTCGAGCCAGCCGTCGAGCACGTCCTCGAGGGGCTCGGGCCGCTCGACGGCGTGCAGCAGGTACCGCGGCACGAGCTGGAGCGTGACATCCACCAGCACACCGAGCGCGCCGAGGCCGAGCCGCACCGCGGGCAGCAGCTCGGACCGCTCATCGGGGGCGACGCGGATCAGTTCGCCCTCGCCGGTGACGAGGCGGGCGCCGACGATCTGGGTCGCGAGGCCGCCGAACGCGAGCCCGGTGCCGTGCGTGCCGGTCGACGTCGCGCCGGCGATCGTCTGACGGTCGATATCGCCCATGTTCGCCAGCGCCAGCCGGTACGGCTCGAACAGCTTCGGCAGGGCGTGCAGGCGGGTTCCGGCGCCGATCGTGAGCCGGCCCTCCGCTGCCTCGGTGTCGTCGACGACACCGGTGAGCGCACCGAGATCGAGCTGCACGTCGGGAGCGACCGCGATGCCGGTGAAGCTGTGCCCGGCGCCGACGGGCTTCACCCGCAGGCCCGCCCGTGACGCGGCCTGCACGGCCCGCTGCACGGCTTCGGCGCTCGCCGGGCGCTCCACGCGCAGCGGTCGCACCTGCTCGCTGCGACCCCAGTTGCGCCACACGGCTCCGCTCGCGGTCACAGGAACGCCTTCCCTTCTCCCCGATAGGTGGGGATCTCGTCGACCACGCGATCGCCGTCGACGACCGCGAACGAGTTCAGGTGCTCGCTGAGCTCGCCCGACTTCGTGTGCCGGAACCAGACCCGGTCACCGACCCGCAGGCGACGGATGCCGGGACCGGAGAGCGGGGACTGCACCTCGCCGGCGGCCTCACGCGGCTCGTAGCGCAGGCCCTCGGGCCAGGCGACGAGAGGCAGGCGGTCGAGCGCGGGCGGGCCCGAGGCGATCCATCCGCCGCCGAGCACGGTGCGGTGCTCGGGGCTCGGGGCCCGCACCGCGTCGAGGGCGAACGCCGCGGCGGGTGCGGGCGTGAAGTGCGCGTACCCGTCGAACAGGTGCCCCCCGAGGATGCCGCTGCCGGCACCGATCTCGGTGACCGACGGGTCGGCCGAAGTCGCCTCGAGCGAACCGGTACCGCCGCCGTTCACGAACTCGAGGTCGGCGTGCTCGCGCACCGCGGCGACGGCGAGCGCGCGACGGTCGACGAGTTCGGGCATCGAGTGCGACTGCATCCAGCGATTCACGACGCCCGCGACGGGCCGACCCGCAGGCCGGTTGACCACGCCGGCGATCTGCGCCTCGTACGCCATGACGCCGACCACCCGGAACCCCGGGCGCGCGGCGACGTACGCGGCGAGCGCGCCCGCCTGTTCGGGTGCGTGCACGGGTGACCGCCGCACGCCCAGGTGACCGAGCACGGGCGCCTTCCACGAGGCATCCAGTTCGATGCAGACCCGGATCTCCTCGCGATCGCCGGGCGCGATCACCGTGTCGACGAGGTCGAGCTGCTCGGGCGAGTCGACCATGATCGTGATCTTCGACGCGAGGGCGGGATCGGTCGCGAGTCGGCGGATCGAGCCGCGCTCGGCGGTCGGGTAGCCGACGACGAGGTCGTCGACGGTGTCGGCGAGCCAGATCGCCTCGGTCAGTGTGTACGCGAGCACCCCGCGGTAGCCGGGCATCCGCAGCAGCGCCTCGATGACCTCGCGCACCCGGATCGACTTCGAAGCGACCCGAATCGGTGTTCCGTTCGCGCGGCGCACGAGGTCGGCGGCGTTGTGCCGCAGCGCGGCGAGGTTGAGCGCGCCGACGGGCGCGTCGAGGTGGTCGGTCGCCGCGGTCATCGCCCCCCAGTAGGCGGCCGGGTCGTTCCAGGGGCCGGATGTCGCGGGCCCCGGGGCATCCGTCCCGTGCAGCTCGAGCGCGCTCATCGCACCCCCCGCACCCGCGCCACCGCGATGGCGCCGCCGACCGCGCACGCCGCCGACAGCACGAACACGAGCGTGAACGAGCCGGTCGCCACGACCGCGAGCGCGCCGATCAGCGGGCCGATCGCCTGCGGCACCGCGGTCGCGATGTTCATGATGCCGAGATCCTTGCCGCGAGCCGTCGCGTCGGGCAGCACCTGGGTGGCCAGCGCCTGGTCGACCGAGAGGAAGCAGCCGTACCCGAGGCCGAGGATGCCCGCGGCGACCATGGCCATGCCGAGGTCGGGAACGAAGGCGAGCAGCAGCGCCGCGATCGCCTGCAGCACCGAGGCGACGAGCACGAACGCACGGCGGCGCCCGGTGCGGTCGCTGAGCTTGCCGAGCACGAGCGAGGCGATGATGACGAACACCATGTAGATGAGCGTGAGCACGATGAGGTCGTCCTCGGCGTGCGCGTCGCCGAGCCCGAACATCAGGAAGTACAGCAGCAGGCTGGTGCCGAGCGCGTTGCCGATCGAGACGAGCACGCGGCTGAGCAGCGTCCAGCCGAAGTCGGGGTGCTCGCGCGGGTTGATCCAGAGGCTCGCGATGACGCCGCGGGCGGTGACGCGAGCCTTCTCGCGGTCGACGAGCGCCCGGTCGGGCCGAGCGAGGAACGGCAGGGCGAGCACCACGAGCGCGACGGCGAGCACCGCGTAGCCCGCCTGCTGCTGGGTGACGAGCATCGTGACGACGACGAGCCCGAGGATGATGCCGACCGCCTGCGGCGCCGACATCCAGCCCGACACGAATCCACGCTGCGCCACGGGCACCTGGTCGGAGATCGTCGCCGTGAGGGCGGCCGTCATCATGCAGAACCCGATGGTGGCGACCACCCAGCACGCTCCGATTCCGACGATGTCGCCCTGGAAGCCGAGCGCGACGAGCGCCAGCGCGAAGACGACCGCGCCCGCGAGGATCCACGGCCGGCGTCGGCCGAACCGGGAGGCGGTACGGTCGCTGAGCGCGCCGGTGAGGGGGTAGGCGATGATCGTCGCCACAGCCGCGATGCCCGACACCACGCCGAACGCGAGCACGCTGTCGGTCCAGTGCTCGGGGCGCAGCACGGCGTCGATCTGCACCGGCAGCAGCAGTTGCACGGGCGCGAGCTGCGCCATCCAGATGCCGAGCCAGGCGGTTGCGAAGGCCGAGATCCAGCCGGCGCCGATGCGCCGGCTGGGTTCGGCGAACGCGCCGGTCGCCGGGGCGGCGACGTCGGCGTCGAGTTCGGTCATGCGGGTTCCGCCATTCTCGAGAGGGCGTCGGCCGCGGCGCGCGCGACCCGGCGGGCCGCGTCGTCGTCGCGTTCGACGAGCCAGGTGGTGGTCATGCCGTCCGTGAAGGCGACGAGCATGCGGGCGACGTGGTCGACCGGCTCGCACCAGCGCACCCCGGTCATGGTCGCCGCGACGCCGAGCGCCTCGGCGGCGAGCTCGGCGTAGCGCGCGTACTGCATCACCGCGAGCGGGTGGCGGTCGGGCGAGCGCAGGGCGTAGTGGGTGAGTTCGAGCATCGCGAGTTCGCGGTCGGGGTCGGCGCGCAGGTGGTCGAGGTAGCGGAACAGGCCGGCCTCGAGGATGTCGCGGAGCGTGCCGCCCTCGATGCGGTCGGGAACCACGGCCTGCTGCTCGCGGGCGACCACGGTGCGGATGAGCTCGTCGATGAGCTCGTCGCGGGATTCGAACGCGTAGTGGAAGCTGGCGAGGCTCATGCCGGCCTCGGTGACGATGGCGCGCGTGGTGGCGTGGCCGATACCGTCGCGGGCGACGACGCGGATGGCGGCCTCGACGAGCGCGGCACGGCGTTCGGCGGCGGGGATCCGTGCCATCCTCTGCCTCCGACCTTCATCGCCGCGGAAGTGGGACGATCGTCCCAGTCGCAACAGTATGCACGAATCCCGCTAGCCTCGCATCATGCGCCTCGGGGTTCTCGACGTCGGTTCCAACACCGTGCACCTGCTCGTGGTCGATGCGCACCCCGGCGCGCGGCCGCTGCCGCAGTCGTCGCACAAGGCCGTGCTGCGACTCATGCGATATCTCGAGCCCGACGGAGCGATCAGCCCCGAGGGAGTCGAAGCGATCGTCGGCTCGATCCGCGACGCGGTCGCGGCCGCGCGCGACGACGGCATCGACGAGCTGCTTCCGTTCGCCACGTCGGCGATCCGCGAGGCGCGCAACGGCGAGAAGGTGCTCGCCCGCGTCGCGAGCGAGACCGGCGTCGAGCTGCAGGTGCTGAGCGGCGCGGATGAATCGCGCCTCACGTTCCTCGCCGTGCGCCGCTGGTTCGGGTGGTCGGCCGGTCGCATCCTGCTGTTCGACATCGGCGGCGGTTCGCTCGAGCTCGCGCTCGGCCAGGACGAAGACCCCGATGTCGCACTGTCGGTGCCGCTCGGCGCCGGCAGGTCCACCGTGGAGTTCCTCCAGCACGACCCGCCGCGGCCCGAGGAGATCGACCGGCTTCGGGCGCACGCGCGTTCGGTGCTCGCCGACGTCGCGGGCGGGTTCTCGTCAGGTGCCCGCCCCGACCACGTCGTCGGCTCGTCGAAGACGATCCGCTCGCTCGCGCGGCTCGCCGGTTCGACCGAGGATGGGCCCGGGGCATCCGACCGCTCGGTGCTGCGGCTGAAGGGCCTCGACGACTGGACCCCGCGCCTGGCCCGCATCCCCGCCGACGCCCGGCCCGCGCTGCCCGGCATCACCGAAGACCGCACCTTCCAGATCGTGGCCGGTGCGGTCGTGCTCAGCGAGGCGATGCGCGCATTCGGCGTGAAGTCGCTCGAGGTGTCGCCCTGGGCGCTGCGCGAGGGAGTCATCCTGCGCCGGCTCGACCGACTGTCGTAGCGCCCCGACTCTCGGGCGCAGCGAAGGGCGGCGGGCCGCTCGATCGAGCGCGTCCCGCCGCCCCGTTCAGACCGGCCGACTCCGCGACCGGTCGGGCTCAACGACCGGTCACAGGGACCAGCGCTGGTTGGCACCGCTGTTGCACGGGTACTGCTTGATGCGAATGCCGTTGTCGGTCGACGAAGCGGGGATGTCGACGCACTTGCCCGAGTGGCGGGCGACCAACTGGGAGTAGCTGCCGGCGGCGCGCCGCTCGAACTGCTGGTTGGTGCCGTTGCCGCACGTGTACATCTTGATCGTCGCGCCGTCGGCGGTGGAGGCGCTCGTGACATCCAGGCACTTGCCCGACTGCGCCGATACGATGTTGTAGTAGCCGTTGCCGCGGTCGGTCAGCGTCCACCGCTGGTTGGCGCCGCTGCCGCAGGTGTACTGGATCACCTCGGCGCCGTTCTCGGTCGAGCCGCCCACCACGTCGAGGCACTTGCCCGAGTTCTGGTTCACGATGGTGCGACCCGACCCCGAGCCGCCTCCGGAGCCGCCGCCGACGTTGTCGCCCCATGCGTAGCGAACTCGGTCGGCACCCGACTGGTTTCGGATCGACAGGTTGAGGTTGGTGCCGCTGCCGCTCTTGGCGAACATCGAGTACCAGTCGTAGCCGATGTCGCCGGGCTTCCCGCCGAGCGCGGGCCAGTACGTGCCGCCCATGTTGTTCTCACGCATCACCTGGGCGATCGCGCGAAGGTACCGCACGAAGTTGTCGGTGCTGCCCGCATTGGCGTAGTCGAGGCCGTTGTTCATCGGGGAACCGAATTCGGTGACGACCGCGCGGGAAGCGCAGTTGCCGAGGCGGGTCTTGATGTGGCTCAGGAAGGCGTCGTACGTCATCGCGCTGTACATGAAGGCGTAGTGGTGGAACGAAAGCAGAGTGCTGTTGAAGCGGCTGTCGTTGCAGATGTCGCGCAGATCCTGGCTGTAGCCGGTGCCGCCGATGAGCACGCGGGCTTTGGGGGCGCCGGTGTGGCGGTCGAGCCAACGCGCTGCGACGTCGCGCCACTCCTGCGACGAGTAGCCGTGCGGCTCGTTCATCGGCTCGAAGTAGACGTTCGAGTTGCCGCCGTAGGCGTTGATCACCGTGGTCCACATCGCGTGGAACGCATCCGAGTTGGTGACCCGGCCGCCGGACGCCGCACCGTCCTCCCAGTAGGCGAGGATGACCTTCCAGCCGCGCTCGGTGGCGGCGTCGATCGTGCCGCGGTAGGCACTCCAGAAACTACCGCCCACCGTGTGGGTATTGACCGGCAGGCGGACGGTGTTGGCGCCCATCGTCGACTGCATGTCGTCGTAGAGCGCGTTCGCCTTGGCCTTGACGGTCGCGTAGCTGTCGGAGGCGCTCAGCCCGTCGAGGACGAGGGGGTTCTTGTTGAAGTTGTCGCCGAGCACCGCCCAGTTGAAGCCGCGGAATTGGCTGGTCGCGGCCGAGGCCGGCTGCGCCGTGACGACGACGGCGAGCGGGAGCAGGAGCAGCCCGATCAGCATGCCGATCACACGGCGCGAGATGGTGCGCCGCGAGGGGGCGCCGGAGGGATTCTGTGTCATGGATCGACCAATCTGTGCAACATTGCACGTCACTGTTCAACAGTGCGTGATGCTACGGTCGGCGATCCCGCGCCGGCCATCGAATCGGCCGTATTCGATCCGAGTCGAACAGATTCGATCATGCCCTCGAGCGCAAGGGGATGACGTCGGAGTTCTGCCGCGCCTACCGTCGAGCCATGACCGATGTTCTCGTCTTCGCACCCGCGCCGTCGCTCACCGTGACCGTCGAGGCCCACCCATCGGGCGACGAGGTCCACGTGCACGCGGGCGGCCAGGGCGTGTGGCAGGCGCGGATGCTTCGCAGACTCGGTGTATCCGTCACGATGTGCTGCACGCTCACCGGCGAAACCGGCACCGTGCTGCGACACCTGCTCGACGACGAGGGCGTCGAGGTCGCCGCGGTGGAACGCGCGGGGCGCGGACCCACGTACCTGCACGACCGGCGCAGCGGCGAACGCGTGGCCGTCGCCGAGGAGCAGGGCGACCCGCTCGGCCGCCACGAGCTCGACGAGCTGTGCAGCACGGCGATCCGCGAGGGTATCGCGACCGGTCTCGTGATCCTGAGCGGTCCCGACGGCGACGACGCCCTGCCACCCGACACGTATCGCCGGCTCGCCGCCGACCTGCGCACCGCCGGCGCGCGGGTGGTCGTCGACCTGTCGGGCGAACGCCTCGCAGCCGCGGTCGGGGGCGGTGTCGACGTGTTGAAGGTGAGCGACGAGGAACTGCAGGACGACGGCCTGGTGGCCGATGCCTCGCCGCAGGCGGTCATGGCGGCGATGCGCGAGTTGCACGCCCGCGGCGCCGAGACCGTGGTCGTCACTCGCGCGAGCGAGCCGCTGCTGCTGCTCGACGCGGACGGGTTCCTCGAGGTGACGCCGCCGCAGCTCGAGATCGTCGACACGCGGGGCGCCGGAGACTCGCTCACGGCCGGCATCACGGCGGGGCTCGTGCGGGGCGAGACGGTCCGCGAGGCCGTCACGCTCGGCGCGGCCGCCGGAGCACTGAACGTGACCCGCCACGGGCTCGGCACGGGCGACCTCGAGACCATCGGGCGGCTGCGCGAACTCGTGACGGTACGCACGCTCGACGAGCCCGCCGGGCTCGACGAGCCCGCCGGTCGCGTCAGTCCCGACGGGCTCGCCGCGCTCGCAACACCCGCACCGCCAGAGGAGATCACCTCATGACCCGGGTGCTCGTGACGAATGACGACGGCATCGACGCCGCCGGCCTGCACGCCCTCGCCGCAGCGGCCCGATCCGCCGGCCACGACGTCGTCGTCGCGGCGCCTGCGGAGCAGTCGAGCGGTTCGAGCGCCTCGATCGTGGCCGCCGAGGCCGACGGGCGCATCGCCGTCGACCGGCGCACGTTCGACCGGCTCGACGTCGCCGCGTTCGCGGTGCACGGCGGACCCGGGCTCATCGCGCTCATCGCTGCTCGGGGCGCCTTCGGCGAACCGCCCGACGTCGTGCTGTCGGGCGTGAACCACGGCGCGAACGTGGGGCGGGCCATCCTCCATTCCGGCACCGTCGGCGCGGCACTCACCGGCGGCCTCAACGGCGCGTGGGCCGTCGCCGTATCGCTCGATGTCGGAATGGACCCTCGCGAGTTCCACTGGGAGGTCGCCGCCGACGCCGCCGTCGGGCTCGTGCCCGAGCTCGTGCGGCGACCGCGCGGCACGGTGCTGAACCTCAACGTGCCGAATGCGGCGAGCCATCGCGGACTCATCGAAGCGGGGCTCGCCCCGTTCGGCATCGTGCAGACCACGCTCACCGAGCAGGACGAGCATCACATCCGCCTCGCGGTCGAGGACCTCCCGAACGACCCCCTGGAGGGCAGCGACGCGGCCCTGCTCGCCGACGGCTGGGTCACCGTGACCGGCATCGACGCGGTGTCGATCGTGCCGTTCGGGCTGCGACCGCGCGGCTGACCGATCCTCACGTCAGGGCTCCAGCACGACCTTGATGCAGCCATCTTCCTTGTTCATGAACACGTCGTACATCTCGGGTGCACGCTCGAGCGGCACGCGATGGGTGACGAGGTCTTCGACGCCGAGCGGGTCGGACGGGTCCTCCACGAGCGGCAGCAGGTCGTCGCGCCAGCGGTGCACATTGCACTGACCCATGCGCAGCGCGAGCTGCTTGTCGAACATCGTGATGAACGGCATCGGATCGGCGGCGCCCGCGTACACGCCGCTCAGCGACACCGTGCCGCCGCGCTGCACCAGGTCGAGGGCAAGATGCAATGCGGCGAGACGGTCGACGCCGCCCTTCGTGATCAGCGGTTTCGCGATGCCGTCGGGAAGCAGGCCGACCGCCTTCTGCACGAACTCGGTACCGGGATTGCCGTGCGCCTCCATGCCCACGGCGTCGACGACACTCGCGGGGCCGCGCCCGTCGGTCGCGTCGCGAAGCCGTTCGAGCAGGTCGTCGGCGAGGTCGAAGGTCTCGACGCCGTGCCGTTCGGCCATCGCGCGGCGCTCGGGCACGGGGTCCACGGCGATCACCCGGTGGCCGAGATGACGCCCGACGCGGGCGACGAACTGCCCCACCGGACCGAGTCCGAGCACGCCCAACGTGCCGCCCTCGGGGACGCTCGCGTACTGCACGCCCTGCCATGCGGTCGGCAGGATGTCGCTCAGGAACACGTACCGGTCGTCGGGCAGGTCGTGCCCGACCTTGATGACGTTCGCGTCGGCGCGTCTCACGCGGAGGAACTCGGCCTGTCCGCCGGGCACGGACCCGTACAACTCGGTGTAGCCGTACAGGTCGGCGCCGGTGCCCGTAGCGCGGTTCTGCGTCGTCTCGCACTGCGTGGTCAGCCCGCGCCGGCACATCACGCACGTGCCGCACGCGATCACGAACGGAACGACCACCCGGTCGCCCGGCGCGATGGTGGTCACCTCTGCGCCGACCTCCTGCACGATGCCCATCGGCTCGTGCCCCAGGATGTCGCCCTTCGCGAGGAACGGGCCGAGCACGTTGTACAGGTGCAGGTCGGAGCCGCAGATCGCCGTCGAGGTGATGCGCACGATCGCATCGGTGGGCTCGGAGATGGTCGGGTCGGGAACGTCCTCGACGGAGACCGATCCCGTCGACTGCCAGGTGAGTGCTCTCATCCTCCGACGCTGCCTCACCCACCGGGCAGGCGCCACGGGTTGACAGCCGGCGTCGTCGCGCGTGCCCCCGCTGGGATTCGAACCCAGACTGCGGCGAGTTTAAGTCGCCTGCCTCTGCCGATTGGGCTACGGGGGCCCGCGTCAACGCTAGCTGCACCGACGAGACGTCACGACACCGAAGGGGCGCCCCGGCGAACCGGATGCGACCCCTTCGGACCGAACGCGAGCGACTACTTGGCCGCGACGGGTTCTTTCTCGGCCTTCGCCGGGGCTGCGGCGGGCGCCGGCACCGGCGCGGCCTCGGCCGGCGGCTTCGGACGCGCGGCGAAAGCCTCGAACGAGGCGCGCGGCGTCTGCAGGGCCGCGAGCTCGACGATGTCGCGCCCGAGCCAGAAGTTGTTCCACCAGCCCCAGAAGACGCGGAACTTGCGCTCCCAGCTCGGCATCGCGAGGCCGTGGTAGCCGCGGTGGGCGAACCACGCGAACAGACCCTTGATCGCGATCTTGCCCGACTGGAACACACCCTGGCCGATGCCGAGGCCGGCGACCGCGCCGAGGTTCTTGTGGAAGTACTCCCTCGGCTCCTCGCCGCGCAGGACCGCCACGATGTTCTTGGCGAGCAGCTTGCCCTGACGCACCGCGTGCTGGGCGTTCGGCACGCAGTAGCCGCCGACACCGCCGCCCGAGAGGTCGGGCACCGCCGAGATGTCACCGGCGGCCCAGGCGTCGGCCACGATCTCGTCCTCGTCGCCCACCCGCAGGTCGGCGCGCGTCTTGATGCGGCCGCGCTCTTCGACGGGGAGGTCGCTCGTGCGAACGATGCCGGGGTTGGCCATGACGCCCGCCGTCCACACGATGAGGTCGGACTCGAAGGTCTCGCCGGTCGACAGCTCGATGACGCCGTCGACGGCGCTCTTCAGCTGAGTGTCGAGGTGGATCTCGGCGCCGCGCTGGGCGAGGTGCTTGATCACCCAGTGGCTGGTGGGCAGCGACACCTCGGGCATGATGCGGCCCATCGCCTCGATGAGGTGGAAGTGCGTCTCGTCGAACGTGAGCTGCGGGTAGTACTCGAGCAGGGCGCTCGCGAACGAGCGGAGTTCGGCGAACACCTCGATGCCCGCGAATCCGCCGCCGACGACGGTGAACGTGAGCAGCCGCTCGCGCTCGGGGCCGGCGGGCAGTGCTGCGGCCTTGTCGAAGTTGTGGAGCACGCGGTCGCGGATCGCGACGGCCTCTTCGATCGACTTCAGGCCGATCGCGTTCTCGGCGATGCCCGGGATGGGGAAGGTGCGCGAGACGGCACCGCCCGTGACGACGACGACGTCGTACTCGAACTCCCAGGGCTCGCCGATCTCGGGCGTGATGGTGGCCGTCTTCGACGCGTGGTCGATGCGAGTGACCTTCGCGGTGATGATGTTGGTCTTCTTCAGGTGCCGCCGCTGGGCGACCACCGCGTGTCGGGGTTCGATCGAGCCGGCAGCCACCTCGGGGAGGAACGGCTGGTAGGTCATGTAGGGCAGCGGGTCGACGACCGTCACCTCGGCCTCGCCGGGGCGAAGCCACTTCTCGAGCTTCCACGCGGTGTAGAAGCCCGCGTAACCGCCACCGACGATCAGGATCTTGGGCACGGTGAATTGACTCCTCGTTCTCAGGGGGTGGCGCTCACTGCTCGCGCGCGCGAGTGGAACGCCGGACATGCCGAGTGGCGCCGATGCCCAACAGCGCTGCAAGCGTACCAAATCCGGCTGTGAGTGAGAGCGGCACGGTGATGTAGGCGAGGGTCCACGGCGTGGGCAGAAGGGTCTGGGCGCTATCCGCACGCGGCAGCGGCGGATCGCCGATCGGTACGATCGGCGTCTCGGTCGCCGGAGGCTCGGGCTCCTCGGCGTTCGCGCGCCGGTGCACGCGGATCCATTCCTGCAGTTCGGCGAGCGGACTCGATTCGACGAGCGGCACGTCGGCGGTCAGGGCTGCGACCGGGTCGATCAGCCCCCAGCCGTACAGCGGGCTCGGCACCTCGTGGCCATCGGGGTTCGCGGTCTTGATGACTCGGTTGATGATGTTGCCGGCGTCGAGCTCGGGATACTCCGCCCGCACGAGCGCCACGAGCCCCGAGACCAGCGGCGTCGCGCCGCTGGTGCCGTCCCACGTGACATGGCTGCCGTCGGGCATCACGCCGACGAGGTCTTCGCTGGGAGCGGCGACCGAGATGGTGATTCCCTGCGAGCTCGCGTCGAACGACGCCGTGCCGTCGCGGTCGACGCCCGCCACGGTCAGCACGCCGGGAATGGTCGCCGGGGCACCCACCTCGGTGGTGCCGCTGCCGCGGTTGCCGGCCGCCGCGACGATCACGACGTCGTGCGAGAAGGCGTAGAGGAACGCATCGTCCCAGCTCTCGGGCCAGTCGCGCGTGTTGCGGGTGAGCGACATGTTGATCACCTTCGCGCCGTTGTCGACCGCCCACTTCACGGCCTGCGCGATCTGGTCGTCGTTCGACACGGCCGATCCGGTCTCCTCGCCGAAGGCGACGGATGCCGACAGCAGCAGCGAGTCGGGCGCGACGCCGATGACCCCGGCGCCGGGCCCGGTGCCGCGGCCGGCGAGCAGCGACGCGACGAGCGTGCCGTGGTGTTTGTCCTCAGCGGTGCCGACCGGCGTCTGCCCGTCGGGCGTGCCCAGCCCCGAGAGATCCGTACCGCCCACGACGACGCCCTGCAGCTCGGCCACCGAGCCGACCACGCCGGTGTCGATGACCGCGACCTTGATGCCCTCGCCGCGCGAGGTGTTCCACGCGGTCGTGAAGCCGTACTCGGTGAGCCAGTACTCGTAGTCGCGCACGGTGTCGGCGCGGGCCGGCGCGACCGCAACCCCGAGCATCGCGACGGTGGCCGCGAGCACGGCGCCGGCACGCGCCAGCGCACCGCGGCGCCGTCTCACCGTCGGCCGAATCACGCCGCGTCCACCCCGTAGTCGGGGCACCGGCACACGCCGGGCGACCAGCTCGACGCGGCGAGCGCGAGGTCGCCGATCGGGTTCATGCCGGGGCCGGCAGCGAGGGCGTGCGCGGCGAGCGCATGCAGGCACTTCACACGAGTCGGCATGCCGCCAGCAGACACGCCGTCGATCTCGGGGACGTCGCCGAACCGCGCGCGGTCGGCGAGGTACTCGTCGTGCGCACGGGCGTACGCCGTCGCGACCTCGGGATCGTCGGCCAGCAGCGCGGTGTACTCGACCATGAGCTGACCCGCCTCGAGGAAGCTCATCGAGGCCGTCGCGACGGGATGGCTCAGGTAGTAGAAGGTCGGGAACGGGGTTCCGTCGGCCAGTCGCGGCTTCGTGGAGACGACGGTGGGAGCGCCGCACACGCAGCGTGCAGCGATGCCGACCACGTCGCGCGGGGTCCGGCCGAGCTGAGCGGCGAGGATGCGGAGGTCGCGCTCGGTGACCTCGTCGAACGGCGGGCGGGTCATCCCTCGCCTCCGGACCCGCGCTCGGCACCCTCGGGCAGGCTCGCGTCGGGCGCGAGCCCGACGGTCATGACGGATCCGAGCAGGGTGCGCATCCAGTCGCCTTTCGCCTCGGTGAGCTTCGCCGAAACCGAGGGATCGTCGCGAAGCTTCGCCGCCTCGGTTCGGTCGTCGATGACGAGGTAGCTCACCTCGCCCGGCATCACGTAGTACAGCCGCTCGCGGGCCTGCGTGATGATGAACGTCTGGTCGTTCCAGCGCTCACGCTCGGCGCGCAGCCGCTGCACCTCGGATTGCTGCCCCGACACCTCGGCGCGAAGCTCGGCGATCTCTCGCCGCTGCTCGGCGAGGGCGGCGATGGTGGGCGCGAGCACGACCACGCCGAGCACCAGGATGCCCATCATGATGACGGTGAAGCCCGAGAACCGGATGCCGCTCAGCCACCCCGCTCGCGTGGCGTCGGCCGCGCGCGGCGTCGACGACGTGGTGGCCGCACCCTTCTTGGGCGCGGGCTGCCTGGTCGCCATCGCGCCTCCTGTCATCCCGGGTGTGGTGCACCGCGGCCCGGGGACGACGGTGGCGGGACGGCTGCGCCGCCCCGCCACCGTCGACACGTCACGCCGTGAAGCGAGGGAACGCCGCGCGGCCCGCGTACACCGCGGCCTCACCGAGCTCCTCTTCGATCCTCAGAAGCTGATTGTACTTGGCGACCCGCTCGCTGCGGGCGGGCGCGCCCGTCTTGATCTGACCGGCGTCGGTCGCGACCGCGAGGTCGGCGATGGTCGTGTCTTCGGTCTCGCCCGAACGGTGCGACAGCACGGCCGTGTAGCCGGCACGCTGCGCGAGCTTCACCGCGTCGAGCGTCTCGGTGAGCGTGCCGATCTGGTTCACCTTCACGAGGATCGAGTTGCCGGCGCGCTTGCCGATGCCGTCGGCGAGACGCTTCGGGTTGGTGACGAACAGGTCGTCGCCCACGAGCTGCACCTTCTCGCCCACCGCGGCGGTGAGGTCGGTCCACGCGGCCCAGTCGTCCTCGGCGAGGGGATCTTCGATGGAGACGAGCGGGTAGGCCGCGAGCAGCTCCTCGTAGTACGCGATCATCTCGGCCGAGCTGCGCGCCTTGCCCTCGAACGTGTAGACGCCGTCGGCGAAGAACTCGGTGGAGGCGACATCCAGACCGAGGGCGATGTCGGTGCCGAGCGTGAAGCCGGCCGTGCCGATCGCCTCGGAGATGAAGTCGAGCGCCGCACGGTTGTGCTCGAAGTCGGGCGCGAACCCGCCCTCGTCGCCGAGGCCGGTCGACAGGCCCTTCGACTTCAGCAGGCTCTTCAACGCGTGGTAGGTCTCGACGCCCCAGCGCAGACCCTCGCTGTAGGTGGGGGCACCGATCGGCAGGATCATGAACTCCTGGATGTCGACGCCGGTGTCGGCGTGCGCGCCGCCGTTGATGATGTTCATCATCGGCACGGGCAGCACGTGCGCGTTCGGGCCGCCGAGGTAGCGGAACAGCGGCAGGTCGGCCGAGTCGGCGGCGGCCTTCGCAACGGCGAGGCTCACGCCGAGGATGGCGTTCGCACCGAGGCGGCTCTTGTTGTCGGTCCCGTCGGCCTCGATGAGGGCGGCGTCGACGAGGCGCTGGTCGCTCGCGTCGAGGTCTTCGATGGCCGGGCCGAGCGAGTCGAGCACGGCGTCGACCGCCTTCTGCACGCCCTTGCCGAGGTAGCGGTCGCTGTCGCCGTCGCGTAGCTCGTACGCCTCGAAGGCGCCGGTCGACGCGCCCGAGGGCACCGCGGCGCGGGCGAGCGACCCGTCGTCGAGGAGCACCTCCACCTCGACGGTGGGGTTGCCACGAGAATCCAGGATCTCGCGGGCGCCGACTGCTTCGATGAATGCCACAGTGAACTCCTCTGTGTTGGGAAGTGATTCGGATGACTCCGTCGTGATCCGCCGGACAGTCTAGTGAGGTGCCGGTGCCGCCGCCGCGCCGAGGCGTCTCGTTACCGCGGCGACACCCCGAGTTCGCGGAACTCGAGCTGCGAGGCATCCGCCGTGGCCGCGTTCACGGTCGCGAACGCGTCGAAGCCGTCGGCGGCGACCCGGTCGAGCAGGCTCTTCAGGTTCTTCACACGCCGCTCGAGGCGCACCCGGGCGCCGGATGCCACGAGCTCGGCCTTGAGCGCGAGCAGGCGTTCGACCGGGACATCCTTCTCATGCACGAGCACGACCGCGCGCGCACCCGCCTCGTCGGCGACCTGCAGGAGGTCGACGATGCGCTCGAAGCCGATCGAGAATCCGCACGCGGGCACCTCCTGGCCGAGGAACCGCCCGATCATGCCGTCGTACCGGCCGCCGCCGCCGAGCGAGTAGCCGTACTCGGGGTGCGCGATCTCGAAGATCGTGCCCGTGTAGTACCCCATGCCGCGCACGAGGGTCGGGTCGAACTCGATCGCCGCGTCGGGCAGCGCCGCGCGCAGCGCGAGCAGGTCGCGGTAGGCGTCGAGGTCGAGCCACACGGGCGGTTCGCCCTCATCGAGCAGGTGCCAGTGCGCGGTCTCGAGCTGGCGCAGCTCGCGGGCGACGTCGCTCTTCTCGACGCCGAGCTCCCGCAGCTCGGCTGCGACGCCGTCGGGTCCGATCTTGTCGAGCTTGTCGATGACGATGAGAGCGCGCTCGCGAAGCTCCTCGGCCACGCCCCACGAGGCGAGGACGCCGGCGAGGATGCGCCGGTCGTTGATGCGGATGGTGCATCCGGTGAGCCCGAGCGCGTCGAGCGTCGCGAGGGTCGCGGTGAGCAGTTCGAGCTCGGCGAGGGGGCCCGGCTCGCCGATGATGTCGATGTCGCACTGCACGAATTGGCGGAAGCGCCCCTTCTGCGGGCGCTCGGCCCGCCAGACCGGCGCGACCTGGATCGAGCGGAACACCGGCGGGAGCGCGGCGCGGTGCGTCGCGTAGAAGCGCGCGAGCGGCACCGTCAGGTCGTAGCGCAGGCCGAGATCGGCCAGCGACAGGGCATCGCCGGATGCCGCGGCCGCCGCCAGGTCGTCACCGCTCAGGCCGCGGCGCATCACCGCGAACGCGAGCTTCTCGTTGTCGCCGCCGAGGCCCGCGTGCAACCGCTGCGAGTCCTCCATCACGGGGGTCTCGATCTCGTCGAAGCCGTGCGCCGCGTACACACCGCGGATCGTGCGCAGCGCGTGCTCGCGGCGGGCCTTCTCGGCGGGGAGGAAGTCGCGCATGCCGCGCGGAGGAGTGACGGGAGCGGCCATGCGCTCCATTCTTCCAGTTCGCGTCCGGCTGGTTCGCGCGGACCGGAGTGCGCGGACCGGAGTGCGCGGCTCAGCCCGCGCGCCGCGCCTCCTCGTCGCGCACCTCGGCGTCGAACGCGCGGATCGCACCGCGAAGCGCCCGCTCGGCGTCGAGGCCCCGAGCGCGGGCGGATGCCACGAGCGCGAGCAGTTCGGCGCCGAGCTCGGCCTCGGTCTCGGGGACGGCCCAGCCCGAGGCATCCGATGGCGTCACGTTCGCCTTCTCTGCCTTGCCGATCACCTTGTCGGCGAGCGCGAGCGCGGGCATGCCCTGCGGCACGCCGTCGAGCACGCTCGTGCGGTGCGGCTTCTCGTCGTGCTTCAGGTCTTCCCAGAAGGCGACCACGTCGGCGGCGGTCTCGGCGCGTCGGTCGCCGAAGACGTGCGGATGCCGCGACACCATCTTGGCCGTCATGTGCCGCGCCACGTCCTGGATGTCGAACTCCTCGCCGGCCGTATGGGCGGCGAGGTCGGCGTGGAACAGCACCTGGTAGAGCACGTCGCCGAGCTCCTCGATCATCTCGGCGCGGTCGCCGGCCTCGATGGCCTCGACGAGCTCCCAGCACTCCTCGACGAGGTATCGCACGAGGGATTCGTGCGTCTGCTCGGCGTCCCACGGGCAGCCGCCGGGCGCGCGGAGCAGGGCGACGGTGGCGATCAGCTCATCGAGATCCGACATGCCGCCAGCCTACGAGCCCGCAGGGCGGTCGATAGGGTCGAGGCAGGTGAGCTGGGAAGTCTGGTCAGCACCGCTTCGACGACCCCGACCGAGACTGCGAGGGCCTATGCACCTGCTCCGCTCCGAACGAGCCGCCGCCATGTTCCTGCTCGCCGCAGCCGCGCTGGGCCTCGCCCTCGCGAACTCCCCCGTCGGCCCCGCCCTCATCGCGGCGAAGTCCGCGCACCTCGACGTGCCGTGGCTCGGGCTCGACCTCTCGGCCGGGCACTGGATCAGCGACGGCCTGCTCGCGATCTTCTTCTTCATCGTCGCCGTCGAGCTCAAGCGCGAACTCGTCATCGGCGAGCTGAACTCGCTCGACACGGCCCTGCTGCCCGCGATTGCCGCCGCCGGGGGCGTCGCCGTTCCGGCGCTCGTCTTCGTCGCCTTCACGGCCGGAACGCCGACGGCGAACGGATGGCCCATTCCGACCGCGACCGACATCGCCTTCGCACTCGGGGTGCTCGCGGTGTTCGGCACCTGGATCCCGACACGGGTGCGCATCTTCCTGCTCGCGCTCGCGGTGCTCGACGACCTCGTCGCGATCCTGATCATCGCGTTCTTCTTCACGACCGAGGTCGAGTTCGCGATGATCGGTCTCGCCGCCATCGCCGTCACCGTGTTCGGCGCCGTCACGCGCGTGCTGAAGCCGCGGTCGCCGTACGTGCTCGCACGCCGGCCGCAGTGGCCGATCGTGGCGCTGCTCTGGGTGCTCGCGGCGCTCGCCTGGTACTTCACGTACCGGTCGGGCGTGCACGCGACGATCGCCGGCGTCGCCCTCGGGCTGGCCGCGTCGCGCCGGCCCGGCGGGCGTGCGGCGCACGGCCTCGAGCCGTGGTCGAACGGGGTGGTGCTGCCGCTGTTCGCACTGTCGGCCGCGTTGGTCGCGGTGCCCCAGGTGCGTCCGAGCGAGCTGGATCCGGCATTCTGGGGCATCCTCGTCGGCCTGCCGGTCGGCAAGCTCATCGGCATCACCCTCGCCGGGTGGCTCGGCGGCCTGGTCGCCGCACGCCGCACCGGTCACCGGCTCACGATCGCCGACCTGGCGACGATCGGCACCCTGGGCGGCATCGGATTCACCGTCTCGCTGCTCATGAACGAGCTCGCGTTCGCCGCCGACCGCGACGTCGCCGCCGAGGGCATCATCGCGGTGCTGCTCGGATCGGGCGTCGCGATCGTGGCATCCGGGTTCGTCGTCAGCGCCCGCTCGCGCTGGTACCGACGGCACGGCGGCCGGCGCGGGTCCGGCGGCGCGCTCTCGCACTGACGGAACAGCCGACGCAACGTCGGAGATCTCCGCAATATCGGACGACGATCCGTGTCAGCTCCGAAGGCGCGGCGATCTCCGATGGGCCGGCTCAGCTCGCAGCGGTCGCGGATGCCTCGGGGCTCGGCTGCTCGGCCGGGAAGATCACCTCGATGAGCCGCGACACCCACCCGATGAGATCGGCGTCGCCGGGCGCCTCGCCGCCCGGGGTGGGGAACGGCACCAGGATCACGTCGTTCTGCGCGAACACCTTCGCGCCGGGATACATCCGCTCGAGGCGCACCCGACGCGAATCGGGCAGCTTCGCCGGCGCCAGCCGCAGCTTGGTGCCCGTCGCGATGACGTCGCTGAGCCCGGCGAGCTGCGCCTGCCGCCGCAGACGGGACACCGCGACGAGGTGCTGCACCGCCTCGGGCGGCTCGCCGTAGCGGTCGACGATCTCTTCGAGCACCTGGTCGATCTGGCCGTCTTTCGCCGCCGGGCCGCTCGCGGCCGACAGCTTCTGGTAGGCCTCCAGGCGCAGCCGCTCGCTGTCGACGTAGTCGTCTGGGATGTGCGCGTCGACCGGGAGCTCGAGCCGCAGCTCGGTCTGGCCCTCTGCGACGTCGCCACGGAACGCCGAGACCGCCTCACCGATCATGCGCAGGTACAGGTCGAATCCGACGCCCGCGATATGGCCGGCCTGCTCAGCGCCGAGCAGGTTGCCGGCGCCGCGGATCTCGAGGTCTTTCAGCGCGATCTGCATGCCGCCGCCGAGCTCGTTGTTCGCGGCGATCGTCGACAGCCGATCGTGCGCGGTCTCGCTCAGGGGCTTGTTCGGGTCGTACAGGAAGTACGCGTACGCCCGCTCGCGTCCGCGGCCGACCCGCCCGCGCAGCTGGTGCAGCTGCGAGAGTCCGTACTTGTCGGCGCGGTCGATGATGATCGTGTTCGCGTTCGTGATGTCGAGACCCGTCTCGATGATCGTCGTCGAGACGAGCACGTCGAACTTGCGCTCCCAGAAGTCGTTCACGATCTGGTCGAGCACGTGCTCGTTGAGCTGCCCGTGCGCGACCGCGATGCGCGCCTCGGGCACGAGCTCGGCGATCTGGGCGGCGACCCGGTTGATCGACGACACCCGGTTGTGCACGAAGAACACCTGGCCCTCGCGCAGCATCTCGCGGCGGATCGCCGCCGCGACCTGCTGGTCGGTGTACGGTCCGACGTAGGTGAGAATCGGATGCCGGTCTTCGGGCGGCGTCGCGAGCGTCGACATCTCGCGGATGCCGGTGACCGCCATCTCGAGCGTGCGCGGGATGGGCGTCGCGCTCATCGCGAGGATGTCGACGTTGGTCTTCAGCTTCTTGAGCGTCTCTTTGTGCTCGACGCCGAACCGCTGCTCCTCGTCGATGATCATGAGGCCCAGGTCTTTGAAGCGCAGCTTCTCGGTGAGGATGCGGTGGGTGCCGATGACCAGGTCGACGGTGCCGTCGGCCAGGCCCGCGACGGTCTCACGCGCCTCTTTGTCGGTCTGGAACCGGCTGAGCGCCCGAACGTGCACCGGGAACCCCGCGAACCGCTCGCTGAACGTCTCGAAGTGCTGCTTCACGAGCAGGGTCGTCGGCACGAGCATCGCGACCTGCTTGCCGTCTTGGATCGCCTTGAAGGCGGCCCGCACCGCGACCTCGGTCTTGCCGAAGCCGACGTCGCCGGCCAGCAGCCGGTCCATCGGGATGGGCCGCTCCATGTCGGCCTTCACCTCGTCGATGGTCTGCAGCTGGTCGTGCGTCTCGGCGTAGGGGAACGCCTCTTCGAGCTCATGCTGCCAGGGCGTGTCGGGGCCGAACGCGTGCCCCTTCGACGCCATGCGCGCCGAGTACAGCTTCACCAGCTCGACCGCGATGTCGCGCACCGCGCGGCGCGCCCGGCTCTTGGCCTGCGACCAGTCGCTGCCGCCCATCTTCGACAGGCTCGGCGCCTCACCGCCGACGTACCGGCTCAGCAGGTCGAGCTGGTCCATCGGCACGTAGAGCCGGTCGCCGGCCTGCCCGCGCTTGGACGGAGCGTACTCGAGCACCAGGTACTCGCGCACCGCCTTGGGCTGCTGCTTGATGCCGGTGCGCGTCGGCCCCGTGGGGCGGGCGCCGGTGGCGACCTCACGCTGCACGAGCTCGACGAACCGCCCGATGCCGTGCGTGGAGTGCACGACGTAGTCGCCGGCCTTCAACTGCAGCGGGTCGACGACATTACGGCGCCGGGTCGCGAGCTTCTTTCCCTGACGCGCGTCGTAGCCTGCGGCGCGCCCGTAGAACTCGGCCTCGGCGAGCAGCCCGAGCTTCACCTCGGGCACCTCGTACCCGCGTGCGGCGTCGGCCTGCACGAGGTACGCGACGCCCGGCTCGAGGTCGGCGGGCACCTCGTCGACGATGCGCGCGGCGAGCCCTGAGTCGGCGAGCACGTCGCGGGCGCGTTCGACGAGGCCGTGCCCCGCCGAGGCGACGACGAGGCTCCAGCCGTCGCGCAGCCGTCGGCCGACATGCGCGACCGCGCCCTCGACGTTGCCCTGGAAGCTCGGCATCGCGTTCGCCGCGACCCGCACGTACGAGGCATCCGGCCCAGCCGCGTCCTCGGCGGCTTCGCCGGCGTCGAAGCTCGAGAAGGTCCACCAGGCGCGCTGCGGGTCGGGTTCGCCGGGGGCGCTGAACAGCGTCGCCTCGCGCAGGTCGGCGACCGAGAGGAAGTCGCCGGCGGCGAGGTCGATCGGCGCGCCGGCACCCATGGTCGCGGCGCTCCATGCCGCGGCGAGGAACTCGCGGTTCGTCTCGCCCAGGCTCACCGCACGACCCTCGACGCGCTCGGGTGCGAGCACCGCGACGACCGCGCCGACGGGCAGGTACCGCGTCACCGGCACGAGCCGGTCGATGAGCGCGGGCGCGAGCGACTCCATGCCCTCGACGGGGATGCCCTCGGCGAGCTTCTCGAGCATGCCCGACAGGCTCGGGAACTCGTGCACCATCTCGCGGGCGCGCTGGCGCACCGAGGCGGTGAGCAGCAGCTCGCGGCTCGGCGCGAGCCGGACGCGATCGACCGGCTCGGGCAGCGACCGCTGGTCGGCGACCGAGAACGCGCGGATCTCCTCCACCTCGTCACCGAAGAACTCGACGCGGACCGGGTGGTCGGCGGTCGGCGGGAACACGTCGAGAATGCCGCCGCGCACCGCGAATTCGCCGCGACGCGACACCAGGTCGACCCGCGAGTACGCGAGGTCGACGAGGCGGGCGGAGATGGCGGCCAGGTCGTAGTCGCGGGCGCCCGCGGCGAGCTCGATCGGCTCGAGCGACGCGAGGTTGTCGGCGATCGGCTGCAAGGCGGCGCGCACCGAGGCGACCACCACGAGCGGATGCTGCGCCTCGACGTCGCCCGCGGCGACCTGCTCGGCACGCTCGTGCAGGCGGCGCAGCGCGTGCAGGCGTCGGCCGACCGTTTCGGCCGACGGGCTCAGCCGCTCGTGGGGCAGCGTCTCCCAGGCGGGGAACTCGAGCAGTTCGGCGTCGTCGGGCAGGTAGGGCGCGAGTGAGGCGCGCAGTGCCTCGCCCTCGCGGCTGGTCGCGGTGATGGCGAACAGCACGGGCGGCAGCCCCGCATCGGCACGTCGGCCGAGCAACGCGGCCAGCAGCGGGGCGTCGAGCCCCGACGGTGCCGAGAAGTCGGCGTTGCGCTGGGCCTGGTCGAGGGCCGCATCGATCGTCGAGGCGCGCGAAAGCGCCGTGCTCAGGCCCTGCAGATTCACCCGGGAAGTCTACGCGCGCCCGCTGACATGCCCTCCGCCCTCGATAGCATGGGCGCGCATCCCGTCGCCGAACCTTCAGGAGTCCTCCCGCATGATCACCGCCGCCGCCGACGGATCCGCGCTCGGCAACCCCGGCCCGGCCGGCTGGGCCTGGTACGTCGACGACGGCTGCTGGGCGGCGGGCGGGTGGACGCGCGCGACGAACAACCAGGGCGAGCTGAAGGCGGTGCTCGAGCTGCTGCGCGCCACCGCCCACCTCGACGACGAGCTGCTCATCCAGTGCGACAGCCAGTACGTCATCAACTGCGTGACGAAGTGGATGCCCGGGTGGAAGCGCAAGGGCTGGCGCAAGTCGGACGGCAAGCCGGTGCTGAATCAAGACCTGCTGCTCGAGCTCGACGCCGCGCTCGTCGGCCGCCGCTACCGCTTCGAGTGGGTACGCGGCCACGCCGGCCACGCGGCCAACGAGGCCGCCGATCTGCGCGCCCGCGCGGTCGCCGAGGCCTACCGCAGCGGCGGCGAGATCCCGAGCGGCCCCGGCTGGTCGGGCGAGTGCGAGGCATCCGTCACACCCGTCGAATCCGTCGTACCCGAGGCATCCGACCCCGTCTCGCCCGCCGCCATCGCCGCCGCCGACCGGGAACTCGAGGACGCCGCCCTCTTCGACTTCGACGACCCGACCGCCGACTGGCTGACGATGACGCTCGAGCTCACCGCCGAAGAGCACACCCGCCTGCTCGAGCGCGCTCGCGAGGCGGGGCAGTCGCCCGACGAGTTCCTGCGCGGGCTCATCTAGGCTCGCGCGGTCACGCCACCCCGAGTCCGTCGAGCGCGTCCTGCACGATCGTGAGGCCCGCGAGGCCCGGCATCGCCGCGATCGACTCGTCGACCTTGCGCGCCGCGCGTCGGCCCTCGTCGCCGCTCATCAGCTGGGTCATCACGTGCCGCACCTCGTCGCGCGGCTGGATGCTCGAGCCCACCGGCGCCCAGAACCGGGTCAGTGCGAACCGCGTGACCTGCTGCGCGCGGCGGCTCGCGGCGAGTCGGGCCCGTGCCTGGGTGGTGTAGAAGGCGACGTGCCTCGCCTCCTGCTTCGCGATGCGGCGCAACAGCTCGGCCAGCACGGGGTCGGCCTCGAGGTCGGCCATCCGCTGGTACGCGGTGATCGCACTCCACTCGTTCGCCGCGCCCCACGACATGTGCACCGCGATGAAGTCGGCGCCGACGAGCGCGCCGGCGATCGACTGCTTGATCGGGTCGAGCCGGTCGCGCCAGCCGAGCTTCACGCGGCTCGCCCTCAGCGCGTCGTAGTCGACCGTGACGCCGTGCACGCCGAGCACGGCGGCGAGCGCCTCGCCGTGCCAGAACTCCTCGCGGTTCCACATCGTCATGAACGCACCCACCTCGGGCTCGCGGTGCGACGGCGTCGTGAGCAGGTCGCGGGTGTAGCAGATCGTGTGGTACTCGACGTCGGCCATGTAGCGCAGGGTGCGCAGTGTGTCGGACGGCAGCGGGTGGGCGCGGAACCAGTCGAGGTCGAGGTCGTCCCACTCGAGGCGCACGCTGGTGGCCGCGTACCGGTCGATGTCGAACCCCATACCGCCTCCCCGCGGGCAGTCTACGACCCGCGCGGCACGAGATGGCGAGCGACCGCGTCGATCGTGGCCGGCTCCACGCCGGGCAGCGCGGCGATCGGCTCGAGAGTGGCCAGCGCGTCGGATGCCCCGCCGGGGAACGTGAACCGTGCGAAGCGCGCCCGGTCGGCGGCGGGCCGATCGGCCAGGCCGAGCGGGAACGCCTCGTCACGCAGTTCGCGTGCGGCGAGCCGGGCGGCGTGGGCGGCCCCGGGTGCGTCGGTCGCGAGCCGGGCGGATGCCTCGGCACGGAGGAACTCGCCCTGCCTGGCGTCGACCGCCTCGAGCCGACGGCACAGCGCGGCCGCCCCGGCCGACGAGGTCGTGGCGGCGAGCCGCGCGTACGCGCCGCGCGTGACGACATCGCTCACCGCGAGCGCCACCAGGTGCGCGGCGACCAGCGCCGGCCCCGCGAAGAAGGCGCCGACCGCTCGCGCCACGGGCCCTCTCCGTGCGCGCCGATGGCCGTGCAGGGCAGACCCTGCCGGCTGCGCGGGCCCCGCGGCATCCGACTGCTGCGCGACCTGCTGTTCGAGCATCGCGCCGAGCGCGTCGGCGATCCAGAACTTCTCGAACGCCCATGTCACCAGGAACGCGGTGACCCGTGCATCCTTGTGCGTGGGCGTCACGAGCACCCGACGCAGGTACGGCATGGTGGCGGACTCGAGATCGCGGAGGAGCCTCACGAGCGCGAGCTCGTCGGCGGTCAGGTCGCCGATCTCGCCGATTGCGTCGCGGTGGCTGCCGTGCGCCGTGCGCGTGTACGCGGCGAGGTCGAACACAGCCTCGGGCATCTCGGTTCGGGGCTCTCAGCTCGGGGCGTGGAACCGCTGCTGGGCCGCGACGAGCCCTGCGTCGACGATCGCCTCGACGGCGTCGGCGGCATCCGACAGCAGGTTCGGCAGCGCCTGGCGTTCGGCGCCCGCGAAGTCCTTGAGCACGTAGTCGGCCGGGTCCTGCCGGCCCGGCGGTCTGCCGATGCCGACCCGCACGCGGGTGAAGTCGGGTGAGCCGACCGCCTTCTGGATGTCGCGGAGCCCGTTGTGCCCGCCGTGCCCGCCACCCTGCTTCAGCTTGATGGTGTCGAACGGGATGTCGAGTTCGTCGTGCACGACGATGAGCCGGTCGACGCCGAGCGAGGTGAACTTCAGCAGGGCCGACACGGGGCCGCCCGAGGTGTTCATGTAGGTGTTCGGCTTCGCGAGAACGAGCTTCGGCCCGCCTGGGCGCAGGAACGCCTCGGCGACCCGGGAGGGGGTCTTATGGGTCTTGAAGTTCGCGCCGAGTCGGGCGGCGAGTTCGTCGAGCACCATCTGCCCCACGTTGTGTCTGTTGCCGGCGTACTGGGCCCCGGGGTTGCCGAGGCCGACGACGAGCCAGGTGTTCTCGGCCATCGCGGTGTCCCTCCGACCTCGCCTCTGGAACCACGCCATCCGCGCTCCGCTCGTTGCGGGCCGGGGATCCGGCCCGCAGAAAGCGTACCCGGTCAGCCCTCGTAGACCGCCTGGTCGGTGTCGGTGTACGCGACCGAGTCGGCCGTCATGCCGAGCAGCGGCAGCCTCAGCTTCAGCAGCTGGCCGAGCGCCGCGGGGTCGGGCTGCGAGAGCGTGTCGATGACGTGCTCCACACCGTCGGCGAGCACGGCGGTGATCGACGGCGTCCAGATGCTGGCGCTTCCCTCGACGGTGAGCGTCGTCGCCGTGGTGTCGAGGCCGCCGTCGCCGGTCGGCACGTCGAGCCCGAACCCGCCGATGACGACCCGGTCGGCGGTGATCTTCAGTGCCCGCGACGTCGAGCCGTCGGCGAGGTCGACCGTCACGATCTCGAGCGAGTGCAGGCCCTCGATCGAGAGCGTGCTCGCGGTGAGGATCGCGGGGTTCGGCGTGAAGACCATTCCCGCGGGGTCGGCGGGGGCGTCGGGAACCGGTCCGGCCGGCGGTTCGAGGGCGGAGCCGGGGGTGGCTGCGCCCGGTGCGTTTGCATCGGGCTCCTCTGTGCCGGGCTCCTGGGCGCCGGGCTCTTCGGAGGCCGGCGGGTCGGTCGGCTCGGTCTGGCCGGGCTCTTCCGTACCGGGCCCGTCGTCGTGTCCGGTCTCCTCGTCGCCAGGGCACGGCGCGGCATCCCAGAACGCCAGGAACCCGCCCGAGGTGCAGCCCAGCTCGGTGCGCACGCCGGTCGCATGCGCGGCACCGCCGCCCGCGAGCGAGCAGGCCGAGACGAGCAGTGCGACGCCGAGCGTCGCGAGGCCGGCCCGGCGCCCGCCGGCCCTCACGCGTGCTCTCCGGTCGATGCGAGCGCCGTGGCATCCGCCTTCTTCTGCCGCCAGGAGACCACGACCACCCCGCCCACCGAACCGAGCAGGAACCCGAGGAAGAAGCCGCCGAGGTTCACGCCGACGAGCGAGTAGACCGAGATGATGAGCGCGACGATGCCGTAGAAGACGTGCTGGCCGGGCGAGAGGATCGCCAGCACTCCGCACACGATGAGCACGGCCGGAAGGATCATCGCCTGCGCTCCCTCGATGCCCACGTGCACGGTCATGCCGCCGAGCTCGAGCTGGGTCGACCAGAACATGGCGGCGCCGCCGATCACGGTCAGCAGACCGCCGATCGTGGGCCGCGAACGGAACCAGCGCAGGAAGCGGTCGCGTGCGTGCGTCGCGTCGACACCGGCCTCGGCCTCGACCTCCGTGCCGAGCGCCGGTTCGTCCCGCGGCCCGGATCCCCGGAGCCGACGGCGGCGGGGGCCGGCGGCCGCGTCGGCCGTGAGTGCGTCGGAGAGAGCGTCCATGTCGTGATTCCTTCGTCGTCGAGGGCTCGAGGGTCGAGGCCGGTCGCGGCGGCCGCCGCCGCAGGTGGCACGTGCGGCCGCCGCATCGGTTCGGATCGATCGGCGCGTTAGAAGCAGCTCGGGTTGGTGGCGATCGCGAGGTGCAGGTCGACGAGGTTGAACACACCTGCCGAGGTGCTGAGCGCCGTCTGCTGCAGGTCGGTGATCGTGACCGTATCGGCGTCCTGGGCGAACTCGCCCTGGGTGCCCTTTGCGGCGGTGTTCACGGTGTTGGCGTCCACGCCGATGCGGATGCCGCCGAACGAGGCGTCGCCCTTCAGGTCGGTCATACCAATCTGCAGGTTCTCGGCGGTGACCGGCGTGCCCTGGTCGCCGGCGGTGATCTTCAGCCCGATCGGACCGAGCACCGACACCGCTTGGCACAGATCGGTGAGCTCGGCCCTGGCGATGTTCGAGATCGCGAGCGGGTGCTGTGCCTTCGACGCGTCGACGCCGACGCCGGCGTACTGCGAGAAGCCCTCGCCGTACAGCTTCTTCGCGCCGACCTGGAACGACTGCCCCGAGATCGTCATCGAGACGGGCACGGCACCCTGGGCGACGCCGCCCATGAGCAGGCTCGCCGCGATGCCGACCGGCACGGCCGCGAGCGCGACACGGCCCGCACGTGAGCCCGTGAGGGATTTCAGCTTCATGGATCCTCCTTGATGCAACAGAAGCGATGCGGCAGCGGCCGCAGGGGGTCGGCGCATCGCCGTCCGAGGAGCGAGTGTATGCACTCTGTTGACGCCCAGTCAACAGCTATTGAGCTCGAGTCAGCAGGAACTTCCGGCATTCTTCCGCGGGGCCCCGATAGGCTCGCTCCATGCGCGCCGCACCCGACGAGCCGACCGCCGCACGCCGCGCCAGGCTCTCCCCCGAAGAGCGCCGTGCGCAGCTCGTGGCGCTCGGTGTGGAGTCGCTCGCGCGGCAGCCGCTGGAGGAGATCTCGATCACCGAACTCGCCTCCCGGGCCGGCGTGTCACGCCCGCTGTTCTTCCACTACTTCGGCTCGAAGCAGGGCTTCGAGCACGCCGTCGTGCGCACCGCCCGCGACAGCATGCTGCACGCGACCGAGCCGAGACTCGACCTCGACCCGCTCGACCGGCTGCGCGACACCCTCATCCGCACCGTCGGATTCGTGCGCGAGCATCGCGGCACCTTCCACTCGCTCGTGCGCGGCACCGCCAGCGGCGATGTGCAGATCCGCGAGGTGGTCGAACAGGCGCGACTGCTGCAGACCGGCCGCGTGGTCGACCTCTTCGCCGAACGCGGCGTCGCGGTCTCGTCCGAGTTGCGCATCGTGCTGCGCGCCTGGATCGCCTTCACCGAGCAGGTACTCGTCGATGCGGCGCTCGCCGACGACCTCGGCGCCGAGCGCATCGTCGCGCTGCTCGTCACCGCCCTCGAGGGCATCTGCCGCGGGATCGACCCGGCTGCGGCATCCGCGCTCTTCGACGCCTGACCCCGAGCGCTGGCGACGCGAAAGCCCCTCGCCGCGCGCGATGCGCGGCGAGGGGCTTTCGGCGAAGCGGCGGAGTTACTCGGCCGACTCCTCGGCGGTCTCCTCGGCGGCGGTTGCGGCCTCGGCCTCGGCGGCCTCGGCGGCCGCCTCCTCGCCCAGGTCGACCTTCTGCGGCGTGTGCACGTTCACCACGAGGGCGTCCTCGTCGCTGATGAGGGTCGCGCCCTTGGGCAGCGCGACATCCTTCGCGTGCAGCTGCGCGCCGTCCTCGAGGCCCTCGACCGACACCACGACGTTCTCGGGGATGTGGGTGGCCTCGACCTCGAGCAGCAGCGTGTGCGAGTCGAGGTCGGCGATGGTGCCCGGAGCGGTCTCGCCCTCGACGTGCACCGGGACCTCGACCTGGACCTTCTCGCCGCGCTTGACGATGATGAGGTCGAGGTGCTCGATGATCTGGTGCACCGGGTCCTTCTGCACGTCCTTGACGAGCGTCAGCTGGCTCTTGCCGGCGATCTGCAGGTCGAGCACGGCGTTCGCCTTGCGGATGAGCAGGCCGGTCTCGTGCGCCGGCAGCGTCACGTGCTGCGGGTCGGTGCCGTGGCCGTAGATGACCGCGGGGATCTTGCCGACGGCGCGAAGCTTGCGGGCCGCGCCCTTGCCGAAGGTCTCGCGGACCTCGGCGTCGATCTTGTTGTCTTCGTCCATGATGGATCTCCTTGCGGGCTCACCGGCCCAGATGGGTTCTGTCTTCTACTCGAACGCATGCGCGTGAGGAACAGCCGTGAAGCTCGCTTCCACCGCGTCGATCACGGACGCCCCGGCCGGACCGCGCCGGCCGCGAGGCATCCCTCGCCGAAGTTCAATCAACCAGCTTACCAGCCGCCCTGCGCAGGCCGCACCCCGGGGTTCACCAGTCGTGGACGGTGCCGTCCAGCAGCCGGTTGTAGGGCAGGTACGCCGTCTGGTAGGGGTACGCGGCAGCGGCCTCGAGATCGAGTTCCACGCCGATTCCGGGCTCGTCGCCGGGGTGCAGCAGTCCGTCCTCGAAGGTGAACGACTGACGGAACACCGTGTTCGTCGCCTCGCCGTGGCGCATGTATTCCTGGATGCCGAAGTTGTGAATGGCGAGGCCCAGATGCATCGCCGCGGCCATGCCCACGGGCGAGATATCGGTCGGGCCGTGCATGCCCGACTTCACCTGGTACTGCGCCGCGAAGTCGAGGATCTTCTTCAGGTGGGTGATGCCGCCCGTGTGCGTGACCGCCGAGCGCACGTAGTCGATGAGCTGCTCGCGGATGATCTGCTGGTAGTCCCACACCGTGTTGAACACCTCGCCGATCGCGAGCGGGGTCGTGGTGTGCTGCCGCACGAGCCGCAGCGCCTCCTGGTTCTCGGCGGGCGTGGCGTCCTCGAGCCAGAACAGGTCGTAGGGCTCGAGCGCCTTGCCGAGCTTCGCCGCCTGGATCGGGGTCATGCGGTGGTGGCCGTCGTGCAGCAGCGGCAGCTCGGGGCCGAACTCGTTGCGCACCGCCTCGAACACGGTGGGCACGTGGCGCAGGTAGGCGCGCGTGTCCCAGTCCTCCTCGACGGGCAGTGCCGCCCGCTGCGCGGGCTCGTAGTCGTAGCGCTTGCCGCTGACCTGGGTCTGCGCGGCGACGCCGTAGACGGCGCGCAGGCCCGGGATCGCGGTCTGCACGCGGATCGCCCGGAAGCCGAGGCTCTGGTGGTGGCGGATCGAGTCGAACAGCTCGGGGAGGTCGCGCCCGCTGGCGTGGCCGTAGGCGAGCAGCCCCGTGCGGCTCGCACCGCCGAGCAATTGATAGAGCGGCATCCCGGCGGCCTTGGCCTTGATGTCCCACAGCGCGACGTCGACGGCCGCGATCGCGGCCATCGTCACCGGCCCCCGTCGCCAGTAGGCGCTGCGGTAGAGGAACTGCCAGGTGTCCTCGATGCGGTGCGCGTCGCGGCCGATGAGCAGCGGTACGACGTGCTCCTGCAGGTACGCGACGACCGAGAGCTCGCGGCCGTTCAGGGTGGCGTCGCCGAGGCCGACGATGCCCTCGTCGGTCACGAGGCGCAGGGTGACGAAGTTGCGGTCGGGGCTGGTGACGATGACGTCGGCCTGTTCGATGATCACGCGCGGATCAGTCCTCTCGTTCGAGTCGTTCGAGCGCCGAGACGACGGTCTCGACGATGGCGTCGGGGTCGAGCCGCAGGTCGACGACGACGCCGTGCTCGTCATCGGCGAGCTCCTCGAGCGTCGCGTACTGCGACCGCAGCAGTTCGGGGGGCATGAACTCGTGGGTGCGGGCGCCGATGCGTTCGGCGACGAGCTCGATCGGCCCGGCAGGGTGCACGGTGAAGGTCTCGGGGGCCGCGACGCGCAGGCGGTCGCGGTAGTCGCGCCGCAGCGCCGAGCAGGCGATCACGATGCCGTCGGATGCCTCGGCGAGGCGTCGCCCGATCTCGTCGAGCCAGGGCCGACGCAGTTCGTCGGTGAGCGGGATGGCCGCGGCCATCCGGCGCCGGTTCTCGTCGCTGTGCAGGTCGTCGCCGTCGAGGAACGGCACGCCGAGACGGTCGGCGAGGCGTGCGCCGACCGTCGACTTGCCCGACCCCTGCACGCCCATCACGACGATCGGCGGAACCCTCCGGGCCATCGGTACCTCTCCTCCGGGGCGCGACGACACCCTGACCAGAGAACCTAGGGCACGCGCGTTCGGCTTGCAAACGATTACATGGCGGGTGCGCCCGCCGAGCAGCCGGGAAAAGCTCGACACGACCCGCTCGCCCTTCGCGACGATCACGGCGTCGCTCCCCGAGGCGGACCGACACCGTCGGCGCCGGCCGCTGCGGCGAGTACGGCCATGGCGGCGCCGGCGCCGGGCGGGGCCGTCTCGAGGGTGGAGGCCGGGGCATCCGTGGGCCCGAACCGCCGCACGTACTCGACCCAGTCGGCGAGCACTCGCAACTGCTCCGCGCCGTCGGCGAGGCCCGCCGCCCGGCGGCGCTCGAGCGGGTCGAGGACGCGGGGAGCGAGCTTGAAGGTGCCGTCGCGGCCGATCTGCTCGAGCGAGTGCCGGATGCGGGGGTTCGCGAAGCGAAGCCTGAGCGCCGACGCGGCCGAGTCGAGGTCGGCGGCCGGCAGGTCGATGACCGCGCGTTGCTCCTCCCACAGCCGCTCGACGCGGTCGCGCAGCGCCGGGTCGGCGAACGCGGCATCCACCGTCTCGTGCCCGCGCAGCCGGCCCGCGTACGCGAGCAGCGAGTGCGCGGCGTTCAGGAGCCAGAGCTTGCGCTGCTCGAACGGCTCGAGGTCGTCGACGAACCGGGCGCCGGCGAGCTCCCACCCGGGTCGGCCGGCGGGGAACCGACCCGCCAGCACCCACTCGCTGAACGGCTCGGCGACGACCGGCATCGCGTCGTGCCATCCGGTGAGCGCGTGGACGGCACGGCGGTCGGCGTCGGTGGTCGCCGGGGTGATGCGGTCGACGACGGTGTCGACGAACGAGACCTGCTCGCGGATCCAGTCGGCGCCCTCGGGGTCGGCGGCGGTCGCGGCCTCGAGCACGGCCGCTCGCAGCAGGCGCCCGTTGCCGCGCAGGTTGTCGCACGCGACCACCGCGAGCGGCCCCGCCCCGGCCCGCCGTCGGGCGGCGAGACCGGCCGCGATGCGGGCCGGCGCCGCGCCGCGGTATCCGGCCTCGGTGATGGTGACCGTGAGCACCGCGACCTCGGGGGCGGCCAGCACCGCCTGCCACGTCACCGCGTCGCCGCCGTCGTGCGCGGCCACGATCGATTCGACGAGCGTCGCGCGGTCGCCGTCGGCATCGCGCTCGAGCAGGGTGTACACGCCGCCCTGCGCGGCGAGCGCGGTCGCGGTGTCGGGTCGGCGACCGGTGAAGGTCGCGATGCCCCAGTCCTCGCCCTCGGCCGCCGCGTTCGCCCGGTGCGTGTACCAGGCCTGGTGGGCGCGGTGGAAGGCGCCGAGCCCGAGGTGCGCGAGCCTCGTGGACGGGTGGGTCGTGCGCTCAGGCGGCACGGCGGTCGTGCACGAGACCGACGACGTCGCGCAAGTAGGCGAGGTTGTCGCGCGTGCGTTCGGCGAGCGGCAGCTCGGTCGAGAAGTCCTCGATCGCGACCCATCCGTCGTATCCGAACTCGGCGAGCGCCGTGAAGTAGCCGAGCACGTCGCCCTGGCCGGTGCGCAGCGGCGCCCACTCCTCGCGCCACACGACGGATCCGTCGGCGCGCCGGTCGCCGGTCGGGCGCCACGCGGCGTTCTTCACGTGCACGTGAGCGAGGTACTCGCCGAGCAGCTGGAACGACGAGAGCGGGTCCTCCTGGCCCTCGATCACGAGGTTGCCGAGGTCGTGGATGACGCCCACGGCCGCCGGGTCGAGGCCGTCGACAAGCCGGAACGCCGCCGACGCCGACGCCGTGATGGTGCGGTGGTGCAGCTCGACGAGCGCCTTCACGCCGTGGAATGCGGCCCGCTCGGCGACCCACTCGAGGTCGTCGCGGGTGCGCGCGAACAGCTCGCGGTATTCGCCGCTGCCCGTCGCCGGCATCGTGACGCGCACCTGGCGCGCGCCGAGCGCGGCCGTCGCGGCGAGCATCCGCTCGACGCCGTCGTGGTCGGCGGCCTTCGCGTACCCGCCGACGCCGCTGAAGTCCAGGCCGGCGGCGCGGGTGAGCTGCGCGATCACGGGCACGGATGCCTCGAGCCCGGTCATCGGCACGGTCGCGCGGTTGCCCGCCCAGAACCCGGGCGGGTCGGCGGGCTCCTGGTCGGTCACGCGCCACTCGACGCCGTCCCAGCCCTGGTCGGCGAGGATGCGCACGGCCTCCTCGGGCGTCCAGTCGGGGGTGGATGCGGTGAAGACCGAGAATCTCACGCTGCGGCTCCTCTGTGCTGATCGTCGGCGGGCTCGCCGGGAATGGGCGCTGCCGCGATGGGTTCGTCGTCGTAGGCGCCCGCGAGCACGTCCTCGACGAGCACCGACCGGCCGAGCCGGGCCGAGAGGTAGACCGCGCGCACCACGGCGAGCGCGAGCACCGCGTCTGCGACGGTGACGCCCGGCCGCTCGCCGTCGCGGATGCTCGACACGAGGTCGGCGTACTGACGGGCATGGCCGATCACGAAGGCGTCGGCGGGCTTGGCCGCGCCGGCCACCTCGCCGGCCGGCACCCACTCGGCCGCCTGGTTGCGCGCGGCGGCGCCGTCGGCGACGTCCGTGTCCTCCCGGGCGTGGAGGTACTCGAGCTGGTCGTCGTGGATCACGGCCGAGCCGAGCGAGCCGAGCACGTGGAGCCGCACGCCGGTGCCCGGGTAGGCCGCGGTCGTCGCGTGCAGCACCGCGAGGGCGCCCGACTCGAAGCGCACGGTCGCGACCGCGACGTCCTCGACCTCGATGCGCTCGTGGGCGAGCCTGGCGGTCTGCGCCGAGACCTCGACCGGGCGGCCGAGGAACCAGAGCAGCAGGTCGACGGTGTGCACGCCCTGGTTCATGAGCGCGCCGCCGCCGTCGAGCTCCCAGGTGCCGCGCCATTGTCCGGAGTCGTAGTACGCCTGGCTGCGCCACCAGGCGACCGAGGCGATCGCGCTCGTGACGCGTCCGAGTCCGCCGGCGTGCAGGGCCCGGGCGACCGCGACCGAGGCCGGGTCGAATCGGTGCTGGCTGATGACCGAGACCAGGCGGCCGTCGCGCGCGGCATCGGCGGCGAGTCGCTCGATGCGCCTGGCCCGCGCGAGGTCGACATCGAGCGGCTTCTCGATGACGACGTGCGCACCGGCCTCGACCGCCGCGGCGGCCTGCTCGACGTGCATGCCGCTCGGCGTGCAGATCACCACGAGGTCGGGGCGAGCCTGCTCGAGCGCGTCGGCGAGATCGGGGAAGACCTCGGGGCGTGGGGCGCCGAGGTCGTCGACGACGGCGTCGGCGAGTCGTTCGGCCGCCTCGGCGACCGGATCGACGAGCACGGCGACGTCGACGCCGTCGACCCTCGCGATCGCCCTCGCGTGGTTGAGCCCGATGATTCCGCAGCCGACGATGGCTGCGCGCAGTGTCGTGGTCATCGCTGTGCTGGTCATGTCAGGCCGACCCCGATCCTCTCCGTGAGTGCGCGGAACGCGCGTGCGGCGCGGCCGAACCCGGCCGGGCCGGAAAAGCCGCTCGAGTGCCCGGCGACGACCAGGTGCGGCTCGAGCGACGCGAAGCCCTCGTACCCGTCGTCGCGGAGCGCGGTGACCGTCTCGAGGAGCTCGCCGTCGCCGTCGCCGGCGGGAACGACCTCGCCGGTCGCCGCGACGGCGTCCTTGACCTGCAGGTAGGCGAGGTGCGGACGCAGCAGCGCATACCCGTCGGTGTACGGGCGCACGCCGACCTGCACGAAGTTCGCGTTGTCCCATGCGACCCGCAGCCGCTCGGATCCGACCGACTCGACGACGTCGCGCACCCGCTCGGGCACGTCGCCGTAGATGTCCTTCTCGTTCTCGTGCACGAGCGTGACGCCCTGGCGCTCGGCGAGCCGGGCGAGTGCCGACATGCGCTGGAGCACGTCGTCGCGCACGTCGGCGGGCGTGCGCCCCTCGGCCCGGTAGAACGAGAAGACGCGGATGTACGGGGCATCCAGACGATGCGCGGCCGCGATCGCCCGGCCGAGCCGCTCGAGCTCGTGCTCGACCGGCAGTTCGACCGCGGCCTTGCCCACCGGCGAGGCGATCGCCGAGACCGACATGCCGCGCCCGGCCACGAGGCCCGCGAGCTCGTCGAGGCGCTCGGGCGCGAGGTCGACGATGTTGACGCCCCAGGCGCTGCGCACCTCGATGCACTCGGCGCCCACCGCCTGCAGCACGGCCAGCTGCACGGCGGGATCGGGATCGATCTCGTCGCCGAAGCCGGTCAGGCGCCACGTCGTCGCTGGCCGATCGCTCAACTGTGCTCTCCATCGAGGTGGTCGGGCGGCGCCGTTCGGGCGCCGCGGTGCTGCGACTGTATGACGTCGACAACCTGACTGCAATCGTTTGCCATTTGTTGCCATCCTGTGCTTCACTCTGCGCATGACCCCGCTGGAGGGCGCCGGAACGGACCGGCCGGCCACGCTCGCCGACATCGCGGCTGCTGCCGGCGTCGCCGTCTCCACCGTCTCGCGGGCGCTCAACCATCCGGGTCGCGTGAACCGGGTCACGCGCGAGCGCATCGAGCAGGTCGCGGCCGAGCTCGACTACGTCGCGAACGGCAACGCGCGAGCACTCTCGTCGGGCCGCACGCGCGCCATCGCCGTGCTCATCGCCGACGTCGCGAACCCCTTCTACTTCGGCGTGCTGCGCGGCACCCAGCAGCAGTCGCGCGCTGCGGGCTACACGCAGATCCTGGTCGACACCGAGGAGAGCGGCGAGCTCGAAGACGAGGTGCTGCGGCGCCTCCGGCGCAGCTACGACGGCGCCGTGCTCGCCGCGTCGCGCCTCTCGGATCGACGACTCGCGTCCCTCGCCGAGGAGATCCCGATCGTCGCGCTCAACCGGCAGACCGCCGGGGTGCCGAGCGTCTTCATCGACAGCCCCAGCGGCGTCGAGCAGGCGCTCGAGCACCTCGTGTCGCTCGGGCACCGTCGCATCGCGTACGTTTCGGGCCCGCGCACCTCGTTCTCGAACGCGGGCCGCTGGCGGGCGATGCGCCGCGCGGGTGCCAGGCACGGCATCGATCCGATCCTGGTGGGGCCGTTCTCGTCGCGCCAGACCGCCGGCGCGGCGGCAGCCGATGCCGTGCTGAACTCCGGCGTGACGGCGTGCGTCGCGTTCAACGACCTGCTCGCCATCGGCATGCTCACGCGCCTGCACGAACGCGGGGTGCACGTGCCGGGCGACCTCTCGATCGTCGGCTGCGACGACATCTTCGGGGCCGACTTCTGCAACCCGCCGCTGACCACGCTGACGGCACCGGTCGAGCAGGCCGGCCGCGCCGCCGTGGCGATGCTGCTCGCTCGCATCGAGGACCCGCGTCGGGCGCCCGGGAGCACCACGCTTCCCACCCACCTGACCGTGCGGGCGTCGACCGGCCCGGCACCCGCCCCCGGCCCCGTGCCGCGACCGAGGAGCGAGCGATGACCTCGCTGCATCCCCACCCCGACCGCCTGCTGCCGGCCGACCCGGCCGCACGAGCCGTCGCCCGCCGCCTGTACGACGAGGTCGCGTCGGCGCCGATCCTCTCGCCGCACGGGCACGTCGACGCGCGCATGCTGCTCGACGACGAACCCTTCGACGACGCGGCGAGTCTGCTCGTCACCCCCGACCACTACGTCACCCGGCTGCTGCACGCCCACGGCGTGGCGCTCGACCGGCTCGGGCTGCGCCGCGACGGCGCCCCGGCCGACCCGCGCGAGGTGTGGCGCACGTTCTGCGCGCACTGGGACGCGTTCCTCGCGACGCCCGTGCGGTTCTGGCTCGAGACGCAGCTGCACGACCTGTTCGAGGTCGACGTGCAGCCGTCGACCTCGACGGCCGACGCGATTTTCGACCAGCTCGCCGATCGACTGGCGCGGCCCGCCTACCGCCCGAGGGCGCTGTTCGAGCGATTCGGCATCGAAGTGCTCGCGACCACCGACGACCCGGCCGACGACCTCTCGGCGCACCGCGCGCTCGCGGCCGACCCGTCGTTCCGCGGGCGGGTCGTGCCGACGTTCCGCCCCGACCGGTACCTCGACCCGGCGGCGCCCGGCTGGGCGAACGGGCTCGATCGGCTCGCGGCATCCGCCGATGTCGACGCCGGCACGTACGCCGGCCTGCTCGACGCGCTGCGCGCCCGCCGGGCCGCGTTCGCCGCGGCGGGCGGCACCGCGACCGACACGGGCGTGCCCGACGCCGGTTGCGAGCCGCTCGACGCGGCCGACGCGGAGCGCATCCACCGCGAGGGACTCGCCGGGACCGTGAGCGCCGCCGACGCGGTCGCGTACCGGCGCGACCTGCTGTTCCGGCTCGCCGAGATGAGCGCCGACGACGGCCTCGTGATGCAGCTGCACGCCGGCGTGATCCGCAACCACCACGGGCCGACCCTCGCCTCCTACGGGCCCGACACGGGCCACGACCTGCCCGACGTCGGCGGATACACGCGGCCGCTGCGGCCGATCCTCGAGCGGTTCGGCACCTCCGAGACCTTCCGCATCGTCCTGTTCACGACCGACGAGTCGCTGTTCAGCCGCGAGATCGGCCCGCTCGCCGGGTTCTACCCGAGCGTGTTCGCGGGCGCTCCGTGGTGGTTCCTCGACTCCCCCGCCGCAATCGCGCGCTACCGCTCGGCCGTGACCGACAGCGCGGGCGTCGGCAAGACGAGCGGGTTCATCGACGACACGCGGGCGTTCTGCTCGATCCCCGCCAGGCACGACATGTCGAGGCGCGCGGATGCCGCGTGGCTGGCCCAGCTCGTCACGACGCACCAGCTCAGCGAGGACGAGGCGGCCGGCATCGCCCGCCGGCTCGTCGACGAGATCCCCCGCTCGGCCTTCCGGCTCGGCTGAACCCGACGCGACGCAGGGGCGGTCCGCGCCGCTCAGCGCCGCCGCGGCTCGATCCGCAACGGGCTGCGCCACCGCCGCAGGTCGAACACGACCCGCAGATCGCGCGACCGTGCGAGCCCGAACCCGATCACCAGCGCCGCGATCGCGGGCACGGCGCCCGCGACCACGAAGCCGGTCTGCGGGCCGAACCGCTCGCAGATCCAGCCGATCAGCACGCCGCCCACGGCCTGCCCGCCGAGCAGCACCATGAGATAGAACGACATCACCCGCCCGCGGATGGCGAGGTTGGTCGACAGCTGTGTCATCGCCTCGGCGCCGGTCGCGAACAGCAGCCGCGCGACGCCGAGGCCCACGAGGGCGGCGAGGAACGCGCCGTACCAGGGCGCGAGGCCCGCGAACGCGGTGACGAGCCCGTACACGACCGCGGCGGCCACGAGCCCCCGGAGCCGCACGGTTCGGCGCCTGGCCGAGGCGAGCGCCCCCGCGAAGGCGCCGAGCGCGGCGAGCGAGCTGTACAGCCCGTAGCCCGCGGCGCCCGTCGCGTAGCGGTCGTCGGCGGCCGCGGCGAGCAGCACCGGCAGGTTCATGCCGAACACCGAGACGAACGCGAGCAGCACGATCGGCCAGCGGATGGTGGGCTTCGACGCCGCGTACCGGATCGCCTCGCGGATCTGGCCGCGCGCCCTGACGGCCCGCGGCGCGGGCCGGAGCTCGCCGCGGCGCATCACGAGCAGTGCCGACACGGCGACGGCCGCGGTGCACGCGTTGACCGCGATCGACCATCCCGAGCCGATCACGACGATCATGGCGCCGCTGACGGCCGGGCCGACCAGCCCGCCGAGGTGGAACACGCCGGCGTTCAGGCTGATCGCGTTGCGCAGCCGGCCCGGCCCGACCATCTCGGTGATGAAGGCGGCTCGACTCGGCGCGTCGATCGCGATCGAGGTGCCGAGCACGCCCGCCGCGACGAGCACCTGCCAGGTCTGCACCGTGCCGGTCAGCACGAGCGTCGCGAGCACCGCGTTCACGACCACGCCGACCGATTGCGTCACGATGAGCACGCGGCGCCTCGGGAACCGGTCGGAGACGACCCCGGCCCAGGCTCCGAACAGCAGGCTCGGCGCGAACTGCAGGCTCACGGTGAGCCCGACGAGGGCGACGTCGCCCGTGAGCTCGAGCACGAGCCAGTCGATCGCGACCCGTTGCATCCAGCCGCCGGTGTTCGCGAAGACCTGCGCGATGAAGTAGAGCCGGTAGTTGAACACGCGCAGGGCCGCGAACGTGTCGCGCAGCCGGATCGGATCGCCGACCACGGGGATGGGCTCGGTCGCACCGGGTGGCGCGTCGCCGGGCGCGGTCATCGCGATCCTCCAAATGTGTCGAATTTCACACTAGTGTGATCTTCAACACAGATTCAACGCTCGACGGTCGAGGAGGACCGATGCGCATCACCGGCTTCGAGGTGTTCCCGTTCGCCAATCCCACGCCCGAGATCGGCGGCCCGGTCTGGATGTTCGTGCGGCTCGACACCGACGCCGGCATCTCGGGGTACGGCGAGATCTTCACCTCGTCGTTGTACTCGCCGCCGCTCACGGTCGCGCGGGTGATCGCCGACTTCGTCGAGGAGTTCGCGATCGGCGAGCACCCCGGCCGCACCGAGCGATTCGTGCACCGCGTCTACAACAGCCATTACACGCGCAGCGGCGACCTCGCGAAGTTCGCGATCGCGAGCGGCGTCGAGATCGCGATGTGGGACATCCTGGGCAAGGCGCTCGGATGCCCCGTGCACGAGCTGCTCGGCGGTCGGATGCGCGATGCGGTGCGCATGTACAGCTACATCTCACCGCCCGCGGGGCACGACTCCGACGCGTTCTGGACCGACGATGCCGCCATCGCCGCGCGCTGCGCCGAACTCGTCGACACCGGCTTCACCGCGCTGAAGCTCGACCCGTTCCCGCTCCTCACGAGCGACGACGACCTCGCCGGCCAGGTCGTGCCCGTGCAGCCGACCGAGCGGCAGCTGGCCGAAGCCGAGCGCATCGTCGCCGCCGTGCACGCCGGCGTGGCCGGGCGCGCCTCGGTCATCATCGGCACGCACGGGCAGTTCACCGCGTCGGGCGCCGTGCGCGTGGCCCGCCGGCTCGAGCGCTTCGACCCGCTCTGGTTCGAGGAGCCGGTGCCGCCCGAGCTGCCCGTCGAGATGGCCGAGGTCGCCCGACACACGGGCATCCCGATCGCGGCCGGCGAACGCCTCGCCGGCAAAGCCGGCTTCGCGGCGCTCGCGCGCCTGAACGCGGCGAACATCTTCAACCTCGACGTGACGCAGGTCGGGGGTCTGCTCGAATCGAAGAAGATCGCCGCGCTCGCCGAGGCGAATGGCATCCAGGTGACCCCGCACGTGTTCGGCGGACCGCTCGTCGCGGCCGCATCGCTGCAGCTCGCCCTCACGCTGCCGAACCTGCTCGTCATGGAGGGCAACGGCGTCTACGACGGCACCTACGCCGACCTGCTCGTCGACCCCATCGACTGGCGAGACGGCTCGCTGCATCCCTCCGACCGCCCCGGCATGGGTCATGATCTGAACGAGGACTACGCGCACGCACACGCGGTCGCCGACGAGTCGTTCCAGTACCGCCGCCCGCCGCGGTCGTACCGATGAGCTGCCGGCGAGCCAGAAGTGCGTTGTTTCGCACAATTGTTGTGATGGAACGCACATTCCAATAGGCTCGGATCAGGCGCGAGGTCGCGCATCGACGCAGCGGCCCGCCGACGAAACCCTCGATGGCGAAAGGTTCCCCGTGGTCCATCCAACCGTCTCCCTGCAGCTCTACAGCGTGCGCGACGCGCTCGAGGCCGACCCGGCCGGCACGATCGACCGGGTCGCCGCGCTCGGATTCACCGCGGTCGAGTCGGGCTTCAAGGCGCTCACGGCGCATCCCGAGCTCGTCGACGCGATCCATCGCAACGCGCTCGCGACGCCGACCATGACCTCGCCCCTCTTCCGGGTCGCCGACCGCGAGCCCGTCTGGGCGCTCGCGAAGCGGCTCGGCGCGCACACGGTCGTCGAGACCTTCATTCCCGAAGCGCACTGGACGAGCGCCGACGACGTCGACGCCATCGCGGCCGAGCTCAACGCGTCGGCGTCCGAGGCATCCGCCCATGACCTTCGCGTCGGCTACCACAACCACTGGTGGGAGCTCGAGACGCGCTTCGACGGCGTGCAGGCCATGGAGCTGCTGATCGACCGGCTCGACCCCGCCGTGATCCTCGAGATCGACGCGTACTGGGTCGCCGTCGGCGGCGAGGACGCGGTCGCGTTCGTGGCCCGCCACGCCGACCGCATCCGCTACCTGCACCTGAAAGACGGTCCGATCGACCGCGAGAACGCGCACCAGCGACCGGCCGGCACCGGCGCGATGCCGCTGCGCGAGCTCATCGCCGCCGCCACCTCGCTCGAGGGCGTCGTCGTCGAGTTCGACGCCTACGACGGCGACGTGTTCGCCGCATGCGAGCAGAGCCGGGTGCACCTCACCTCGCTCGTCGAGGCGATCGAGGTGCGCGCGTGAGCGGGCGCGTCGGCGTCGGCGTGATCGGCGCGGGCACGATCAGCAACCAGTACCTGCGCAACATGACGGCGTTCCCCGACCTCGACGTCGTCATCGTCGGCGACCTCTTCGAGGACAAGGCCGCCGAACAGGCCGCCGCCTACGGCGTGCCCGAGTCGGGCGCGCCCGACTCGGTGCTGAACCACCCCGATGTCGACCTCGTCGTCAACCTGACCATCCCGCAGGCGCACGCCGAAGTGTCGTCGGCCGCGCTCGCGGCGGGCAAGCACGTGTTCAGCGAGAAGCCGTTCGCGACCTCCCGCGAGGCGGGCCGAGCGCTGCTCGAGCAGGCGGACGCCGCGGGGCTGCGCATCGGCGGCGCCCCCGACACATTCCTCGGCGCCGGCCTGCAGACCGCCCGTCGCATCATCGAACGCGGCGACATCGGCACCCCGCTCACCGGACTCACCCTGTTCGAGGTGCCGGGCCCGGTCGACGACCACCGCAACCTGGAGGTGCTGCTCTCCCGCGGTGCGGGGCCGCTCTGGGACATGGGGCCCTACTACCTGACCGCGCTCAGCCAGGTGTTCGGGTCGTTCGCCTCGGTCGTCGCGTCGGCCCGCACCGCGCGCCCGCAGCGCACGCTGCTCGTGGGCCCGAAGGCGGGGCAGGTGCACGACGTGCAGGTTCCGACGCACGTGAGCGTCCTCGCGGACTTCGCCGGAGGCGCCGAGTCGGTGACCACGCTGAGCTGGGACTCGCCGCACCGCCGCGTCGGCCACGTCGAGATCGTGGGCACCGAGGCGACACTGGTCATTCCCGACCCCAACGAGTTCGACGGCACGCTGCGCATCAAGCGCAAGGGCGACGACGACTGGACCGACGTGCCGGCGACCGGCGCCGTGGGCGGCCGCGGCCTCGGGCCGCTCGACATCGCCCGCTCGATCGCGGCGGGCGTGCCGCACCGCGCATCGGGCCTGCTCGCCTATCACGTGCTCGACGTCATGGCCTCGGTGTCGGAGTCCCTCGAGCGTCGCGCGTGGGTGGATGTCGCGAGCGAGGTTCCCCCGACTCCCGCGATCCCCGAGGACTGGGACCCGTACGCCGCGACGCTGTAACGCGGAGAGCGCGTCGTCGTCGCCGGCGTGCTGCCGGTCGGGTCGTCGTCGAGCACCACGAGCACCCGGCCGCGCGCGGCACGGAGCTCGCGCACCGTGCCGGTCATGACGGCCGCACCGGTCACGGCGACCTCGCCGATCACGAACCCAGTTCGTGCGCCCGCTCGGCGAGCTGGCCGACGCCGAGCCGTGGACTCACGAGCACCGGCATCCCGGTCTCCTGCTCGATGCGCTCGGCGAGCCGCGACATCGACGCCTGGGCGAGCACGAGCAGTTCCACCTCGTCGGCGAGCGCGCGCGCCGCGGTGACGACGAGCTCGTCGTGGCGTGCGCGGTCGCCGGCCACGAGGATGTCGAAGGCGCCCTCGGCGAGGCGAGGCGTCGTCGTCACCTCGCGCCCGAGCTCGGCCGCGTGCTTCGCGATGAGGTCGGACGTCGGGCCGAGCGTCGTCGGCACCGTCGCGAGCACGCCGATGCGCGACGCCCGAGCGGCGGCTTCGTGCGCCATCGCGTCGTCGACCTTCACGACCGGCACGCTCACCCGCTGGGCGGCGACGTCGAGCGCGGGCCCGAGCGACGAGCAGGCCGAGAAGATGAGGTCGGCACCGGCCGCCTCGGCGGCCTCGGCGAGGTGCACCATGCGCTCGGTGCTCTCGTCGGAGATGCCGTCGTCGCGGATCACCGTCGCGAGCACGTCGGAGTCGACGAAGTGCACCACCTCGGCATCGGGCACGAGCTCCTGCATGAGCTCATCGAACAACGGGTCGGTCTTCACGAACACGAAGCTCGTGTGCAGCACCGCGATCTTGGTCATGGGGTTCCTCTCGGTCGGCTGGATCGACGCCGCTCAGCGCGCGCCGCGGGTGTTGACGTACAGGGCGTAGACCGAGTTGGTCGCGGTCATGAACAGGCGGTTGAGGCTGCGGCCGCCGAACGCGAGGTTCGCGCACCGCTCGGGCAGGTCGATCGCGCCGATGAGGGTGCCGTCGGGTGCGAATACCCGCACGCCGTCGAGCCCCTCGCCGCCGCTCCAGCCGCACCACAGGTTGCCGTCCTCGTCGAGGCGCAGACCGTCGGGGATGCCGTCGCCGGCATCGACGAACACCCGCTGACCCGACAGACGCCCGGCCTCGAGGTCGACGTCGAACGCGACGATGCGGCGCCGCGGCTGCGACCTCGACTCGACGACGTAGAGGGTGCGTTCGTCGGGCGAGAACGCGAGCCCGTTGGGGTACGCGAGGTCGGCGACGGCGTCGAGCGACCCGTCGGGGGCGACGCGGTAGAGGTGCGTCGGCAGCTCGGACTCGGCCCGGAACCCCTCGTAGTCGCCCAGGATCCCGAACGCCGGGTCGCTGAACCAGACCGCGCCGTCGCTCGACACGACGACGTCGTTGGGCGAGTTCAGCCGGTGCCCGTCGTAGCCGTCGGCGAGCACGGTGCGGGTGCCGTCGTACTCGGTCCGCGTGACCCGGCGGGTGCCGTGCTCGCAGGTCACGAGCCGCCCGGCGGTGTCGCGGGTGTTGCCGTTCGAGTAGTCCGACGGCGTGCGGAACACGGTCGTCTCGCCGGTGGCCTCGTCCCAGCGAAGGATCCGGTCGCCCGGCACATCGCTCCAGAAGAGGCTCCGCTGGTCGCCGAACCACACCGGGCCCTCGGCCCAGCGGCAGCCCGTGGCGATGCGCTCGACCTTCGCGAGCCCGAGCACGTAGGGGCGGAACCGCTCGTCGACCACGCGCACGGCGGGGTCGGGAAGTCGCCGGGCCGGGCGCCAGTCGTCGCTCATGGGGTGCTCCTCGATCGGTCGGAGTGCGGCGTGAACTCGAGCGGCGTGAACTCGAGCGCCGCGAACAACGCATCGACGCCGAGCTGTACGATCGACGTGTCGCTCGCGACGCCGGCGAACGCGATGCCCTGCCGCATCCGTTCGCGGGCCTCGTCGAGCCGCAGGGTCAGGTACCCGGCCGGCATGCCGAGCTCGGCGAGCCGGGCGAACGCGCCGTCGACGGCGGCCTGCACGTCGGGATGGCCCGCGTCGCCCGGGTGCCCCATCGAGGCCGCGAGGTCGCTCGGGCCGATGAACACGGCGTCGACGCCCGGCACCGCGGCGATCGCGTCGAGGTTCGCCAGCCCCTCGGCGGTCTCGAGCTGCACGATGACGCACAGCTCGGCCGCCGCGGCCCGCAGGTAGCCGCGGTCGCGGCCGTAGCCGGCCGCGCGGGTGATGCCCGAGACGCCGCGGATGCCCTCAGGCGGATACCTCGTGGATGCCACGGCGAGCGCCGCGGCATCCGCCGTGCCGATCGAGGGGAACAGCAGCGTGCGCGCGCCGATGTCGAGCAGCCGCTTGACGAGCACCGGGTCGTTCCATGTCGGCCGCACGATGGCCTCGGCGTGCGCGGCGTCGAGCACCCGCAGCCGGTCGAGCACGCCGGCCGGATCGGTCGGCGCGTGCTCGGTGTCGATCACGATCCAGTCGAACCCGCGTGCGGCGAGCAGCTCGACGAGCGAAGCGTCGGCCATGGTCGCGAAGATGCCGACCTGCCGCTCGCCGGCCAGCAGCCGTCGCTTGAACTCGTTGACGGGCGGGTTCACCGCATCCCCCTCACAGCGGCCCCCTCACAGCGGCAGCGGCTTCAGGCTCGTGAGGCCGCCGTCGATCGCGAGCACGCTGCCCACGATCGAGGTGGCGTCCGCGTCCGACAGGTAGAGCACCCCGCGCGCGACCTCCTCGGGGCGCACCATGACACCGGTGGGCTGGCGCTCATCGTAGGCGCGACGCTGTGCGCCCGGGTCGGGAGCCGCCTCGATGAGCGCGCCGATGAGGGGTGTGTCCACGGTGCCGGGTGCCACGCAGTTCACGCGGATGCCCTCGTCGACGAGGTCGGCGGCCATCGCGCGCGACATCGCCTCGACGGCGCCCTTCGTGCCGGCGTAGAGCACCCGCCGCTTGAGCCCGGTGCGCACGGTGCACGACCCCATGAGCGTGATGCTCGCGGCCTCCGACCGGCGTAACCACGGCAGCGCGGCGCGCGTGACGCGCACCATTCCCAGCACGTTGACGTCGTACACCCGTGTCCAGTCGGCGAGCTCGCCGTCGGTCACGGTCGCCGGGTAGCTCACGCCCGCGTTGCTCACGAGCACGTCGATGCGGCCGTGGCGCGCGCCGAAGGCGGCAACGGATGCCTCGATGCCGGCGTCGTCCGTGACATCCGCCTCGATCGGCTCGGCGCCGGCGGGCACGTCGGCGACGTCGCGGTCGAGCGCGCCGACGATAGCCCCGGTCTCGAGGAATGCCGTCGCGATCGCCCGGCCGATGCCCGCGCCCGCCCCCGTGACGAGCACGACCCGGCCGGCGTTGCGCAGCACCATCGCTCCCCCGTCGCTCATGCGCGCGCCTGCAGCGCCTCGATGATGCGGATCGGCTCGATGGCATCGCGCGGGTCGACGGGCATCGCCCCGCCGGTCTCGAGCGCGGCGGCGACGCCGCGGTAGAACTCGCGGTACCCGCCGCGCTCGGTCGGCACGGGCGAGGTCTCACCGTCGCGTCCCAGGCGGCCGTCGGCGTCGGGCGGCGTCACGCCGTAGCCGTCGTCGAGCGGGCTCATGCCGCCGGCGAGCTGCGCCTCCTGCGGGTCGAGCCCCCACTTCGTGTAGGCCGAGTCGCTGCCGAGCACCCGGAACCGGAACCCGCGCTGCGCGACGAGGCTCGCCATCGCGAGGTGGCTGCGCACACCGGAGGCGTGGGTGAGCGCGATGAAGGCGTCGTCGTCGTTCACGCCGCCGTCGCGGCGCACGTCGAGCTCGCCGTAGACGTCGGCGACGGGACCGAACAGCCGGATCGCCTGGTCGATCAGGTGCGAGCCGAGGTCGTAGGCGACCCCGCCGCCCTCGGCGCCCGGGGTGCCCGACTTCCATTCGGGCCGCGGCCGCGAACTGATCCACTCGAAGCGCGATTCGAAGCGCCACACGTCGCCGAGCTCGCCCGTCTCGACGAGCCGGCGCACGGTGAGGAAGTCGCCGTCCCAGCGCCGGTTCTGGAACACGGTCAGCGGCACGCCGCGCGACTCGGCCGTGGACACCAGCTGCTCGGCGTCGTCGGCGCGCACCGCGAGCGGCTTGTCGACGACGGTCGCGAAACCGGCCTCGATGAAGCGCGTGGCGAGCTCGAGGTGCCTGGGCGTGGGGGCCGCGACGACCACGAGGTCGAGGTCGTCGCGCGACAGCAGCTCCGAGGCATCCGGAACGATCTCGGCGCCCGGATGCCTGCGTGAGGCGTCCGCCGCCCGCTCGGGATCGCTCGTGACGATCGCCGCGAGCTCGAGCGCCGGCTCGGCCGCGATCAGCGGGCCGTGGAAGACGCGGCCGGCGAGCCCGAACCCGATGAGTCCCACCCGGCGAGCCATCAGTGCACCGCCTCGACGGCATCGGCCGGCGAACGATCGAGCGCGATGCGCGCGCCGATCTCCCCGCCGACGGGAATGCCCCGCGGCCCGGTCCAGGCCGCGATGATGCGCTGGCAGTCGACGATGTCGGCCCGCCCGCCCGCGAGGCCGCTGCGCGGCTCGGCGCCGTCGCGCACCATCGCCGCGAACGCCTCGAGCTGCGTCTCGAACGCCTCGGTGACGCTGCGGCGGATCACCCGGCGCTCGGCGCCGTCGTCGAGGGTCGAGACCGTCAGCTCGGTGGGCGCGTGCAGCAGGTAGGGCGAGGGGAAGACCAGCTCGAGCACGCCCGCGCCGTGGATGACGCGCACCGTCTCGCGGTACGCCGGGAAGTCGGGCAGGTAGTGCCACGCCAGCCGGAACCGCCCGCCGTTCTCAAGGATCCCCGACGCCGCGACCTGCGGCGGCACCTCGCCCATCGAGCGCCGGTCGCGCGAGATGTCGCGCACCTGCGAAGCCGATGACTGCCGCCACACGTCGGCGTACTCGACGGCCGCGGGGATCGTGCCGAGGCTGCGCATCACCGAGAGGTCGTGCGCGAGGCTGCCGACCAGGGGCACGCGGTAGGTGCGCCACACGTCGAGGTCGGCCTCGCCCACCGCGATGCGACGCAGGCGGTCGTCCTCGGCCTCCTGCGCGGCCACGACCTCGGCCGGCGGCGGCGATGAGGGGGTGACGATGCGGGCGATCGCGAGCTGGGGTGCGCTCGGCGGATGCAGCACGGTCACCTCGACGCTGCGCACGTCGTCGAGCTGCGCCACCAGCTCGGATGCCGCGATGACCGCCGGGTCGTACTGCTTCATGTAGCCCAGCAGGATCGCGGGCCGCCCCGCCGGCTCGGCCGCGAGCAGCTCGTCGACCTCGGCGACGGTGTAGGCGAGCGGCTTCTCGCAGAACACCGGCAGCCCGGCCCGCCAGGCCTGCAGCACGGGCTCGGCGTGCGAGCCGCGCGAGAGGATCATGACCGCGTCGAGGCCCCCGGCAGCGAGCATGTCCTCGTAGGCGGTGAACCGGCGCGCCGAGGCGATGCCGAACCGGTCGCCCATCGCGTTGACGAGTTCGGCCGAGAGGTCGCAGATCGCCGCGATCTCGAAGAGATCGGGCCGCCGCGCGAGCAGCGGCAGGTGCACGGCCTGCGCGACCGCGCCGACGCCGAGCACGCCCACACGCAGGCGGTCGCCGCTCATCGGTCGGCCTCGCTCTCGAGGCCGAACGGCATGCGCAGCACCGACTTGATGTGCTCGCCGCGCTGCATGGCGCCGAACGCCGTCTCCCACTCCTCGACGGGGTAGGCGCCGCCGATGATCGATTCGGGGTGCAGGCGCCCCGCGGCGAAGAGACGCAGCACGGCCTCCCACGTCGACCAGGTGTGCGAGTAGCAGCCGTAGAGCGTCGCGGCCTTCTTGACGAGCGGGTCGAGCGTGAAGCCGAGCGGCTGCGGGCCCCAGCCGACCTTGGCGATCTCGCCGCCGGGGCGCACGAGTTGCATGCTCTGCTGCAGCGCGGCGCTCACCCCGGTCGCGTCGACGACGACGTCGGCCCCCAGGCCGTCGTGCAGGCGGCCGATGAGCTCGGCCGGGTCCTCGCTCGTGATGTCGACGACGTGGTCGGCGCCGAGCTCGCTCGCCCGAGCGAGGCGGTGCGCGTCGACCGAGGTGCCGAGCACCACGGTCGTGCCCGCTCCTGCGAGCACCGCCAGCTGCAGCGCGTTGATGCCGATCGCGCCGGCGCCCTGGATCACGACGAGCGCGCCGGGCTTGACGCCGACCCGCTCGATGAGCGCGTTGTACGCCACGGCGTAGGGCTCGGTCATCGCGGCGGCGGCGAAGCTCACGCCGTCGGGGATGCGGTGCAGCACCCGGGGCTCGGCGACGACGTATTCGGCCATCGCCCCGTCGCGCTTGAGCCCGTAGCCCTCGCGGAACGGGCAGAGGTTGTATCGGCCGGCGCGGCAAAGCGCGCACACGCCGCAGATGCTCGCGGCGGTCTCGCACACGACGCGGTCGCCGACGACCCAGCCCTCGACATCGGGGCCGACCGCGGCGATGACGCCGGCCGACTCGTGACCGAGCGTGACCGGCAGGATGCCGACCGAGCTCTTCGACTGGGAGTCGTGCCACATGTGGATGTCGGATCCGCACACCCCGACGGTGTGCACGCGCACGAGCACCTCGCCCGGCCCCGCCTCGGGAGCGGCGACGTCGCGCACCTCGAGCGCGCCGTCCTCGTTCGCGTACTTGACCAGTGCCCTCACCTGGGGTCCTTCCACTCTGAAGAAAGTCGTGCTGCACGATGCACTGCCGCACCTGCGGCGCCCGCACCAAGGAAGTTACATTCTAATCAAAGTTTGTCACTTTGCGCTCATTCTTGTAGCGTGAGGTCAGCCGCTCACCGACGAGGAGGAACCGTGCGCATCGCAGCATTTCCGAAGGGGTACCTCGAGGCTATGGTGCTGCGGCGCACGAAGTCCGTCTACGAGTGGATCGACGAGGCACGGGCGCTCGGCGTCGACGGCCTCGAACTGCACTCGGGCTTCCTCTGGTCGACCGAGCCCGGCGAGATCGCGCGCCTCGACGATGCGATCCGCGCCGCGGGCTTCGAGATGCCGATGATGTGCGCCTCGCCCGACTTCACCCATCCCGACGCGGACGAGCGCGCTCGCGAGCACGACCGGCAAGCCGAGCTCATGCGCATCACCGCCGAGCTCGGCGGCCCGGGTGCCACCTGCCGTGTGCTGAGCGGGCAGGCCCACCCCGGCGTCGCGGTCGACGACGGCGTCGCGTGGGCGGTCGAGGCGATCACGTCGCTCCTGCCGCTCGCCGCCGAGCTCGGCATCCTGCTCGCCATCGAGAACCACTACAAGGCCAGCACCTGGCAGTACCCCGAGTTCGCGCAGCGGCCTGAGGTGTTCCGCCGCATCGTCGACGCCATCGACGACCGGGTGCACTTCGGCGTGCAGTTCGACCCGTCGAACGCGATCACGGCCGGCGTCGACTCCGCCGACTTCCTCGCGAGCGTGGTCGACCGGGTCGTCACGATGCAGGCGTCCGACCGATTCCTCGAGGCCGGTACGACGCTCGACGATCTGCGCCTGGCCGACGGCACCATCGGCTACTCCCCCGCGCTCGCACACGGGGTCATCGGGCAGGGCCTCAACGACTACGACCGCATCTTCACCACGCTCACGGGCGCCGGCTACGACGGCTGGATCTCGATCGAGGACGGCGTCAACGGCTTCGACGAGCTCGCGGCCTCGGCCGAATTCCTCATCGAGGCGCGCGACCGCTGGTTCGGCGGCTCGCACGACGTGCGGGTCGCCTCGCTCGAGGCAGCTCGGGCGGCAGCGGCCGGATGACCCGGGCCTGGGACATCCGCATCACCGACGCTCCACCCCAGACGAAGGGAACCATCCGCATGGCACGCCGCATCCGGGGCCTGCAGCGATCCGACCTCGAGTTCGGCATCGTGCAGGTCTCGCTCGACCTGAAGAACCTCGACGACGCGCTGCGCATGGCCGCGATCGCGATGGAGGCCGGAGCCGACTGGCTCGAGATCGGCACGCCGCTCGCGATGGCCGAGGGCGCGCACGCGGTGCGGAGGCTCCGCGCCGAGTACCCCGACACGCCGCTCGTCGCCGACCTGAAGATCATGGACGGCGGGTACGGCGAGGCGCGCATGTACGCCGAGGCCGGCGCCGACGCCGTCGTCGTGATGTCGCGCGCCCACGACGCGACGATCCAGCGGGTGTGCGAGGCGGGCGCCGACTTCGACGTGCTCGTCATGGGCGACGACATCGCCGCACCGGATCGGGTCGCCGAGGCGCGCCGGCTCGAGGCGCTCGGCGTCGGCATGGTGCTGCACCACATCGGGCACGACCACCGGGGCATGCACCCCGAGCTGCGGCTCTCACCGCTCACCGACCTGCCCGCCATCGTCGCGGCCACGACCGTGCCGGTGCAGGCGGTCGGCGGCCTCAGCATCGACCAGGCGGTCAGCTGCCCGACGATCGGCGCGGGCGTCGTCGTGTTCGGGGCGCCGCTCGCGATCAGCGACGAGGTCGGCTTCACGATCAACGAGGGCGACATGCCGAAGATCCTCGCCGACGCGATCGCGCGCGTGCACGAGACGCCGGTGGCACGATGACGGCGGTGGCCTCGTGAGCTTCGTCCGACTCCACCACTCGGCGTTCGCCCACCCGGTCGGCGCCGAAGACGCCGCGCGCGCGTTCTACGTCGGCGTGCTGGGTCTGGTCGAGGTGCCCAAGCCCGAGACCATGGACCGCAGCCGCGGCGCCTGGTTCCGCTCCGAGCCCGATGCGGTCGGCGGGTCGTCGGGCATCGAGATCCACGCCATCCCCGATCCCGAGTTCGCACCGAACGCCGAGAGCCACCCCGCGATCCTCGTCGACGACCTCGACGCGCTCGCGGCGCGGTTCGCCGAGCACGGCATCGCGGTCGAGCCCGACGACCGGTTCCCCGGCCACCGCCGATTCCACGCCCGCGATCCGTTCGGCAACCGACTCGAGTTCCTGGAGGCACTGCGATGAAGCGCCCCGTCACCCTCTTCACCGCCCAGTGGGCGGATCTGCCCTTCGAGGAGGTCGTGCGGCTGGCCGCCGACTGGGGCTTCGACGGCCTCGAAATCGCCTGCAAGACCCAGCACCTCGATGTCGACCGCGCGCTCGACGACGACGCGTACCTGCAGGGCCGCCTCGACCTGCTCGAGCGGCACGGCCTGAAGGTGTGGGCGCTGTCGAACCACGCGCAGGGCCAGGTGGTGTGCGACGACCCGCTCGACTTCCGTCACGAGGCGATCGTGGGCCCGCGCACCTGGGGCGACGGCGACCCCGAGGGCGTGCGGGCGCGGGCGTCCGAGCAGCTGAAGAAGACCGCACGGCTCGCCCGGCGCATGGGCGTCGACGTGGTGACCGGCTTCACCGGCTCGAAGATCTGGCGCTACATCGCGATGTACCCGCCCGTGCCGCAGACCGTCATCGACGACGGCTATGAGGACTTCGCCCGCCGCTGGAACCCGATCATGGACGTGTTCGACGCCGAGGGCGTGCGCTTCGCGCTCGAGGTGCATCCGTCCGAGATCGCGTACGACTCCTACACCACCCGGCGCGCGCTCGACGCGATCGACCACCGCGAGGCGTTCGGCCTCAACTGGGACCCGAGCCACATGCTCTGGCAGGACATCGACCCCGCGAACTTCATCGTCGACTTCGCCGATCGCATCTACCACGTCGACTGCAAGGACACCCGCATCCGGGCGCGCGACGGGCGGGTCGGGCGACTCGGCTCGCACCTGCCCTGGGACAGCCCCCGGCGCGGCTGGACCTTCGTGTCAGCCGGCCACGGCGACGTGCCCTTCGAAGACGCGTTCCGCGCGCTCGACGCGATCGGCTACGACGGCCCGATCTCGATCGAGTGGGAGGACGCCGGGATGAGCCGCTACGAGGGCGCGCCCGCCGCGCTCGCGCACGTGCGATCGCTGCTGTGGGATCGCCCGCAGGCCGCCTTCGACTCGGTCTTCGCGCAGCACGACGAGTAGGCCGAGGGCCTTCGGCCGAGCGGAGTCCGTGAGCCTTACGGCTTCAGCACCACGAGCTTCTCGCGCACCAGCTCGTGGATCGCATACCGCACGCCCTCGGTGCCCTGCCCCGAGCCCTTCACGCCGCCGTACGGCATGTGGTCGGCGCGGTACGACGGCGGCAGGTTGACGAGCACGCTGCCCGCCTCGGCCCGCTCGGCGAACGCCATCGCCTCGCCGAGGTTCGACGTGTGGATCGCGGTGTTGAGCGCATAGTCGGAGTCGTTGACCGCGGCGATCGCCGCGTCGAGGTCGTCGACCACGATGACGCTCGCGACGGGGCCGAACGCCTCTTCGCAGACGATCGGATCGCTCGCGGGCACGTCGGCCAGCAGCGTCGGCTGCAGCACGCCGCCCTCGAGCGACCCGCCGGCGAGCACGCGGCCGCCGGCCGCGACCGACGCGGCGATCGTCGCGGCGAGCCGCTCGGCGGCGGAGTCGGTGATGAGCGGCCCGACCACGGTCGACTCCTCGCGGGGGTCGCCGATCGGCGTCGCGCCGAAGCGCTCGGCGAGCGCCGCGGTGAAGCGCGCGGCGATGCCGGGCGTCACGTAGATGCGCTGCAGCGACACGCACGCCTGGCCCGAGTTCGCGAGCGCCGCGGTCGCCGCATCGGCGGCGGCCCGGTCGACGTCGGCGCTGTCGGTCACCACGAGCGCGGTGTTCGAGCCGAGTTCGAGCACGTGCAGCTTCTCGGGCGAGCGGCGCTTGAGGTCCCAGCCGACGGCGCTCGACCCGGTGAAGGTGACGACCGCGACCCGTGGATCGGCGAGCCACGGTTCGACGACCCGCGCCGGCGCGCCCGTGACGAGGTTGAGCCGTCCCGCTGGAAGCCCTGCCGCCTCGAACGCCTCGGCCAACAGGCCGGCGACGACGACCGCTTTGTCCGACGGCTTCAGCACCACGGAGCATCCGGCCGCGATCGCCGGCGCCACCTTGTGCAGCACCAGGTTGAGCGGGAAATTGAACGGCGTGATCGCCGCGACGACACCCCGCGGCTCGGGAACGGTGAACGCCATGGTGCCGGCGCCCGACGCGATCGCGTCGAGGCGCACGGTCTCGCCCGGCAGCCGCTTGGCCTCTTCGGCGGCCCAGGTCAGCGTCTCGACGCCGCGCCCGACCTCGCCGCGGGCGGCGGTGATCGGCTTGCCCGTCTCGGCCGTGATGGCCTGGGCGAACTCCTCGGCGCGCGCGGCGATCTCCGCCGCGGCCGCCGCGAGCACGCGCGACCGGTCGGGGATCGGGAACGCTGTCAGCAGCGCCCGAGCGGCCGCATCGACGGCCGCGGTCGCGAGCGAGGGATCGCCCTCGGAGACGATCGCGATCGGCTCGCCCGTCCAGCGGTCGCGCACCTCGCGGGTGCCCTGCCCGTCGACCCAGTCACCGTCGATGAAGAGGGACTGACGGCGAAGCGGATGCCCCGCTCCATCCACCTGCGCCGCGGCATCCGATCGCACCTGCGGCTCAGCGCTCACGACGCGACTCCCGCGACATCCGCATCGACCACGGCATCGGCGTCGGCATCCGTGCCGAGGTAGCGGTCGGCGAGCCCGCCGACCGCGGCGACGACCGCGGAGGTGAACTGCTCGGTGGAGGCGGTGCCGCCCAGGTCGCGCGTGCGCACGCCCTCGGCGAGCACGTGCTCGAACGCGGCGGTGAGGTGGGCGGCGGCGGGGCGGTGGCCGAGCGCGTCGAGCATCATCGCGCCGCTCCAGATCTGGCCGATCGGGTTCGCGATGCCCTGCCCCGCGATGTCGGGCGCCGACCCGTGCACGGGCTCGAACATCGACGGGTGCCGTCGCTCGGGGTTCAGGTTCGCGCTCGGGGCCGAGCCGATCGACCCGGTCACCGCGCCCGCGAGGTCGGAGAGGATGTCGCCGAAGAGGTTCGACGCGACGATCACGTCGTAGCGCTCGGGATGCAGCACGAGCGAGGCCGCGAGCGCGTCGATGAGCTCGCTGCGCAGCTCGACCGACGGGTAGTCCGTCAGCGTGTCGCGCACGACCTCATCCCAGAACGGCATGGTGTGCACGATGCCGTTGCTCTTGGTCGCCGAGGTGAGCCTGCCGCCACGCGAGACCGCCAGTTCGGCGGCGAAGCGCGCGGCCCGCGCGACGCCCTTGCGCGTGAACACGTTCTCTTGGAAGGCCGCCTCCTCGGGCAGTCCGCGGTAGGCGCGCCCGCCGATCTCGGAGTACTCGCCCTCGTTGTTCTCGCGCACGATCATGAGGTCGATCACCTCGTCGGTGCGCACCCGATTGGTGACGCCGGGCAGTGTCTTCACGGGCCGCAGGTTGATGTACTGCTCGAACGCGCGGCGGATCGGGATGAGCAGCCCCCACAGCGTCTCGACATCGGGGATGTCGGGCACGCCGACGGCGCCGAGGAAGATCGCGTCGTGCTGGGCGAGCACCTCGAGGCCGTCGACGGGCAGCATCCGGCCGTGTCGCCGGTAGAACTCGGAGCCCCAGTCGAGGTGGTGCCAGTCGAGACGCAGTCCATGCACCTCGGCGACCGCATCGACGGCCCGGATGCCGGCCGGCAGCACCTCGAGGCCGATGCCGTCGCCGGCGACGACCGCGATGCGCGTCCCGCTCACGAGACCGCCTCGACGGATTCGTTCACGGGCACGACCTCGACCTGCACGCCCTGCTGGCGCAACATGTGCTGCTGCGCCTCGCTGATGCCGTCGTCGACGATGAGCCGGTCGACGACGTCCCAGTCGCAGATGCGCACCATCGCGTGCGCATCGAACTTGGTCGAGTCGGCGAGCAGTACGACGCGTTCGGAGACATCGATGAGCGCACGCTTGGTGATGGCGTCGAAGCCGTTCGCGCAGAACGCACCGCGATCGCTCATGCCGCTCGCTGCGAGGAAGAGCGTCTGGATCTGGATGTTCTCGATGCCGGCGAGCGTCGCGGGCCCGTCGAACGACAACGACTCGGGATGCAGCGTGCCGCCGAGGCAGCTCACCTCGACGCCCGGGTTGCCGACGAGGCTCGCGAGGGCGGGGAACGAGTTGGTGATGACCTTGATGTCGCGGTCGGCCGGAAGCAGTTGCGCGAACTGGTTCGCCGTCGTGCCTGCGTCGATCGCGACGACCGAGTGCGGCTCGACCATGCCCACCGCCGCCGAGGCGATCGCGTGCTTCGCGGCGGCGTGCGCGATGTCGCGGAACCGGTAGTCGCTGCCTGTGAGGTCCTGCTTGCTGAGCGAGCCGACGCCACCGCGGAACCCGCGCACCAGCTCCTGCTCGACGAGCTTCTGCGCGTCGCGACGGATCGTCATCTCCGACACCGAGAAGGCCTTCGACAGCTCGGCGATCGTGCAGTACCCCTGCTCGGCGATGTACTGCAGCAGGCGCTCGCGGCGCTCGGGCGCCGACGTATAGCGGAACCGCTCTTCGTTCACGGCGTTCCCCTCTCTCCGCTGTCCGGTGTACCACCAGCCGGGCGGTTGCCGGTGCCGTCGGCGCCGCGCGCCTCGGACACGATGCGCCCGAGTTCGTCGAGCCGCGCGGTCGAGCGCGTGCGCAGGGCGGCCGACGGGTCGAGTTCGGCGACGGTGTCGCTCCAGATCGCGCGACCGGCGAGGAATCCGCTCGCCCCGCCCGCGACCGATTCGCGCAGAGCGTCGGCGAAGTCGTCCTGCGCGACCCCGTTCGACAGCACGACCCACGGCACGGGCACAGCGGCGGTGAGCCGTTCGGCGTGCTCGCGGACGAGCGATACGTCACCCGGCACGTAGCCGGGGACTTCGGCCTTGTAGATCGTGGTGCCGGAGCCGCCGAGCTCCGCCGCGGCGGCGAGGATCGCCTCGTGTCGCTCGGCATGGTCGGTCCAGTAGTCGCCATCGGACGGGCGCACGATGCCCTCGACGAGGCTCACGACGCCGGACTGCTCGGCGAGTTCGAGGAAGGATGCCACGAGCTCGGCCCGCTCGTCGGCCGAGTCGCGCTCGCGCCAGATGACGAGCAGCTTCAGCGCGTCGGCGCCGACCTGCTCCACGAACTCCGGCGTGACCTCGCGATCGAGCTCGGTGCCCGAGACGGGCAGCCCGGGAGGCTGGATGAGCACATCGACGGCCAGGATCAGCGCGGTGTCGTCGGCGAGTTCGGCCGGGCGCCGGTCGTCGAGCGCGTAGAGGCGGTCGAGCAGTACGGCCGACGCCTTCGGTGAGAGCACGTCGAGCGCGTCGCGCTTGAACCGGCGCAGCGTCTCGTCGTCGACCTCGCGGCCGTGCACGAGCGGGAACATCCGGCGCAGCGATTCGCGCTGGTCGAGCGCGAGCATCGCGAAGCCGCCGTCGGCGAGTGCGAGCCCGGGTGCGGGCGACGCCGGAACGGTGTCGTGCGAGGTCATGGTCGTGGTTCCCCTTTCACCGGTTCAAGGCCGGGAGGTCGAGATCGGATCCGCCGCGAACGGGACGGCGCTTCGCCCGTCGAGGGCGTGAGTCGATTGGGCTGCCACCGCGGCCGCCGCGGCCGCGGCCTCGACCAGCGGCGAGCCTCGCACCACGGCCGCGAGGAGTGCGCCATGGAAGACGTCGCCGGCGCCGAGCGTCGAGACCGGCTCGACCTCGACGGCGGGCACGTGCACGACGGCGTCGCCGTCGAGCACCTCGGCGCCGTCGGACCCGGAGGTCGCGACGACTCGGAAGGCCCCCGCGTCGCGCGCGGCGCGCAACGCGGTCGCCGGATCGGCGCCGAACCGCGCGGTGAGCACCGCGAGCGTCGGCGCGTAGAGCTGCACGCCGGCCAGGTCGAGCGAGTCGACGGGGTTGCCGTCGTCGATGCTGAGTCGCAGACCGGGCCGCTCCACGATGGCCGCCCGAGCGGCCGCATACCCCGTCTGGTCGACGTGCAGCCACTCGACGTCGGCCGAGAGATCACGGATGTCACGGGCCACCGGCTCAGCCGACGCCGACGTGACGATCGTGCGCGCGCCCGAGCCGCGTTCGACGAGCACGACGCTGCGCGCCGTCGTCGCGTTGCGATCGATGCGCAGCAGGGTCGTGTCGACGCCCTCGGACTCCAGCGCGGCCCGCGCCTCGCGGCCGGCCTCGTCGTCGCCCACCACGCCTGCGAACCCGACCGGCACGCCGAGTCGCGCGAGCGTCACGGCGGCCGTCGCGGCGGGCCCCCCGCCCGCCACGACGAACTGTTCGGCGACGACTCGCTCGTCGCGACCCGGCAGCACATCGACCAGCGCGATGGTGTCGACGGTCACCGAGCCCACGCAGACCACGGTCGGCACGGCGGTCACTTGACGGCCCCCGCCGTGAGGCCGGCGACGAGGTAGCGCTGGAGGATCAGGAAGCCGACGACGATCGGCACGCTCACCACGAGCGATGCGGCCATCACCTGGTTCCAGTACACGTTGACCTCGGTGGAGTAGGCCTGCAGACCGATCGAGAGCGTGCGGGTCTCGTTGTTCGTCATCTGCGAGGCGAACAGGATCTCGCCCCAGGCCGTCATGAACGAGTACACGGCGACCGCGATGATGCCGGGCCGGGCCGACGGCAGCACGACGCGGAAGAGCGCGCCCATCGCCGTCGTGCCGTCGACGCGCGCGGCCTCGTCGAGGTCGCGCGGGATGCCGTCCATGTAGCTCGCCAGCATCCAGATCGAGAACGGCAGCGTGAATGTGAGGTACGTCACGATGAGCCCGGCCTGGGTCTGGTAGAAGAGCTGGAACCCGAGCGCGCGGTCGATGTTCACGAAGATGATGAACAGCGGCAGCAGGAACAGGATGCCGGGGAACATCTGCGTCGACAGCACCACGCCCGAGAACGCACCGCGACCGCGGAAGCGGTATCGGGAGATCGCGTAGGAGGCGAAGATCGCGATGATCACGCTCGCGGCCGTGGCGCAGACCGAGACGACGAGGCTGTTCCAGAAATAGTGCGCGAGCGGCACCGTCGACCAGATGTCGATGAACGGCTGGATGGTGAACTCGCTCGGCCACCACTCCCACGGACCCTGCACGTCGCCGAGGGGCTTCAGCGACGACGACATCATGACGTACAGCGGCACGGCCGTGAACAGCACGAGCGGAACGAGCACCACCCAGCGAAAGATCTTGAACGAGCGCGGCTCATGCATCGCGGCGCACCTTTCTGTTCCAGACCGCCCAGAGTGCGGCGACGAGGATGAGGAAGAGCATCAGCAGCACGCTCATCGCGGCGCCGAGTCCGAAGTTCCACTGGATGAACGAGCTCTGGTAGATGTTCACGACCAGCAGGTTGGCGCTGTCGGCCGGTCTGGCGCCGAACAGCACGAATGGCGTGTTGAACTCGCGGAAGGTCCACAGGAACAGCAGGAGCAGCAGCACGGAGTTGATCGGCCGCATGAGTCCGAGCGTGATGTGGCGCATCTGCTGCCAGACGCTCGCGCCGTCGATCGCGGCCGCCTCGTAGAGCTCTTCGGGGATGCCCTGCATGCCGGCCATCGTCATGAGGAACGCGAACGGCCACTGCTGCCAGACCGAGACGATGACGAGCGACCAGAAGGCGTTGTCGCCGATGAGCCAGAACGGCGCGGTGTCGGTGAGGTGCAGATTGTCGACGAGCAGTTCGTTGAGCAGGCCAGTGTCGCGCTGGAAGATGAACTTCCACGTGATGATGCCGGCGTACGCGGGGATCGCATAGGGGATGAGGAAGAGCGTGCGCAGGAACCCGCGTCCTCGGAAGCTGCGCTGCAGCACGATCGAGGCCGCCATGCCGAAGAGCCAGGACGACCCGACGGTCAGGATCGTGAAGGCCAGCGTCACGCCGAACGACCGCGCGAGCTGGGCGCCGAGCGGGTTCTGGAAGTCGAGTGCGATCTGGAAGTTGCCGAATCCGACGAACGGCGCGCTCAGCCAGTTGGTGATGTAGAACTGCGTGAGCTGGATGAAGCTCATCCAGACGCCGACCACCATCGGGACCACGTGCACGAGCAGTTCGAACACGATCGCCGGCAGGATGAGCAGGTAGGGAGTGATCCGGCCCCAACTGAGCCGTCGTGAACGTCGCGGGGACGGCGTACCGGTCGTGACGGGACGCGGCGCCTTCGCTGCGGCCTCGTGCTCGACGAGTGTGCTTGACATTCGTTCTCCTGTCGTGGGCGCCGTCCCGGCCGGAGGGCCGGGACGGCGCCGGTGAGGTCGGAGGTCGCGCCGGCGACCGCCGGCGCGGCCCGTCAGCTGGTGGCCATCTTCTGCTGCGCCTCGTTCAGCATCGCTTCGATATCCGCGTCGGTGGGCGTCGCGCCGGTCGCCGCCTCGGCGAAGAGCGCGACCACGCCGCCGCCGACGTTCGCCTGGTAGGCGGACACGGTCGGCACCTGCGACATCGGAATGGCGTGGTCGGCGAGGATCAGGCTCCACATGTCCATGAGCTCGGGGAAGTCCTCATAGGCCGAGGCGGGGACGTCCTTCAGCGGGGGCAGCGTGCCGTACGCCTTGTTCAGGGTCTCGGACACCTCGGGGCTGGTCATGAACTTCACGAACTCGAGCGCGGCTTCCTTGTGCTTCGTGTTCTTGAAGACCGAGATGTTCGTGCCGGCGATGAAGCTGCCGACCTCGTCGCCGCCCGCCGGAGCCGGCACGGGCACGACGCCGTACTGCGACGGGTCCATGCCGTTGGCCTGGAGCGCCGCCACGTTGCCGGTCTGCGCCATGTACATGCCCGCTTTGCCCGCCGCGAACTCGCTGGTCGCCTGGGTGCCGTCGGTGAACTGCGCGTTCGACGGGTTCATGACCTTGGCTTCGGACATCAGGTCGAGGTACTGGCGTACGCCCGCGATGTTCTCGTCGGTGACGAAGTCGGGCTCACCGGCCTTGTCGAACGGCGAGCCGCCCGCCTGGGCCGTGAAGATGTACTGGATGTGCATGGCCACGTTCACGGTGCCGGCCGGCGCGACGATGCCCCAGGTGTCGGTGGCGGGGTCGGTGATCGCCTTCGCGGCGTCGACGAGTTCCTCCCACGTGGTGGGCGCCTCGAGGTTCTTCGCCTCGAAGAGCGCCTTGTTGTAGAAGAGGCCGTAGACCTGGCTGTAGAGGGGCAGGGACGTCGGCGCAACGCCCTCGGGCCCGGTCGTCTGCCACGCGGATTCGAGGAACTTGTCCTTGCCGCCGACGGCGTCGAGGTCCTCGCCCTCGAACGGCAGGAATGCGCCGGTCGTGTTCAGCGTGGTGGCGTTCGTGTTGCCGATGTTGACGACGTCGGGGCCCTGGCCCGAGACGGCCGCCGCGAGCGTGTTGTTCGTCATGTCGCTCCACGGGATGACCTCGAGGTCGACCGTGATGCCCGTCTGCTCCTCGAACTTGTCGAGCTCGGGCTGGAGGATCTCGACGTCCGCGTCGAGGCTGGGGCCCTGGTTCGTGGCCCAGTACTTGATGGTGGTGCCCGCGTACGGCTTGCTGGCGTCGGTCGGCGCAGGACTCTCGCCGCTCTGGGCGCATCCGGCGAGACCGACCGTGAGTGCCAACACGGCCGCGCCCGCTGTGAGGATTCGGATCTTCATTGAGCGAACTCCCTGGGTGAGGTGGCTTCGGGGAGCTGCAGGACCGGCTCCCCTTCGAGGTCACCATTGAAACACTCACAAAAAATGTTGTCAATAGAACATTCTACGTGCGATTGCGCGCGCTGCAGGCGTCACCCGACGAGCCCGCCCACGAGGACCACGAGCAGCTGGGCGGCAGCCACCAAGACCGGAAGCAACAGGACGAGCAGCACCGACCCGACGGTCGACACGATCACCGGCAGTCGATCGGATCCGGCCCGCCTGCCCGCCCGCACGAGGGCGATCACGCCGTACACCACCGAAACCACGGCGAGCACGGCGACGATCGGCACCAGCAAGGGGATGAACATCACCCCGGCCCGATGCACCGCATCGCTCGGCACGAGTCGCACGATCAGGGCGAGCGCGATGCCGGCGCCCGCAACGCCGAGGGCCCACAGGAAAAACTCGCGGGAACGGATGGCAGGAGAGGTCGTCGTTGACACATTTGCCAGTCTACTGGTTCGGAAACTCACATTCTCGGTCGCTCCGCGCAACGCCGCGCAACGCAACACACCGCCCGACTACGCTGGACTCATCCCGCATTTCTCCCGAGGAGTTCTCCGTGCCTGAAACCGCAAGCGCCAACATCGGGGTCGTCGGCCTCGCCGTCATGGGCTCGAACCTGGCCCGCAACCTCGCCAGCCGCGAGGGCAACACGGTGGCCGTGTTCAACCGCTCCCCCGAACGCACCCGCACCCTGGTCGACGAGCACCCCGAGGCCGGCTTCATCGCGTCCGAGAGCTACGACGAGTTCGTCGCCTCGCTGCAGAAGCCGCGTACGGCGGTCATCATGGTGCAGGCCGGCAAGGGCACCGACGCGGTCATCTCGGAACTCACCGCCCGCTTCGAGCCGGGCGACATCATCGTCGACGGCGGCAACGCGAACTTCCACGACACCATCCGCCGCGAGGCCGAGGTGCGCTCGCACGGCCTGCACTTCGTCGGCATGGGCGTCTCGGGCGGCGAAGAGGGCGCGCTCAACGGCCCGTCGCTCATGCCCGGCGGCACCGCCGAGTCGTACGAGACCCTCGGCCCGATCCTGCGCACGATCGCGGCGAAGGCCCCCGAAGACGGCGAGCCGTGCGTGACCCACGTCGGCACCGACGGCGCCGGCCACTTCGTGAAGATGGTGCACAACGGCATCGAGTACGCCGACATGCAGCTCATCGCCGAGGCGTACGACCTCATCCGCCAGGGCACCGGCAAGAGCCCGGCCGAGATCGCCGACATCTTCGCCGCGTGGAACACCGGCGAACTCGAGAGCTACCTCATCGAGATCACCGCCGAGGTGCTGCGCCAGGTCGACGCCGCCACCGGCGAGCCGCTCGTCGATGTCATCCTCGACGCCGCGGGCGCGAAGGGCACCGGCGCCTGGACGGTGCAGAACGCCCTCGACCTGGGCGTGCCGACCTCGGGCATCGCCGAGGCCGTGTTCGCCCGCTCGCTGTCGTCGAAGGCCGCACAGCGCGAGGCATCCGCCGACCTGCCCGGCCCGGCCGAGGCGTGGACGGTCGCGCCCGAGGACGCCGACGCCTTCATCGAGGACGTGCGGCGCGCCCTGTACGCGTCGAAGATCATCGCCTACTCGCAGGGCTTCGACGAGATCATCTCGGGCGCCGAGCAGTTCGGCTGGAACATCGACAAGGGCGAGATCGCGAAGATCTGGCGAGCCGGATGCATCATCCGCGCGCGCTTCCTCAACCGCATCGCCGAGGCGTACGCCGACGACCCCAGCCTCGTCGCGCTGGTCGTGGCGCCGTACTTCCGCGACGCGATCGCAGGTGCCCAGGAGAGCTGGCGCCGCGTCGTGCAGATCGCCGCGGGCGCAGGCATCCCGACCCCGGCGTTCTCATCGTCGCTCGCCTACTACGACGGCCTGCGCGCGAAGCGCCTGCCGGCCGCGCTCATCCAGGGGCAGCGCGACTTCTTCGGCGCGCACACCTACCGTCGTATCGACAAGGACGGCGTGTTCCACACGCTCTGGTCGGGCGATCGCACCGAGATCGAGACCGAGCCCAGCTGGCACTGAGCGCACCCGACGAGCGCCCAGCCGCACTGAACGCTCGCACCACGCACCCATGGGAGCGCCATCGCGGGCTACGATGGTGCTCCCATGAGCAACGACTCGACGGCTGACGACTGGCATCCCGAGCTCGCGGCCGCCGACGACGACGAGTGGCCGGCGCGCGGCGACCGACGGCGACGGATGCTGCGCGGCGTCGTATTCGTCGCGCTCGCGGCGATGGTGCTGCCGATCGTGCTGTCGCTGTACGGCGTGGCGTACAACGCCGCAGCACGCTCGTGCGTCGCCGTCGCGCGGGCGTTCGACGCCGGCTCGACCGGTGCGCACGTCGCGTTCGATCTCTTCGGCCCCGGCGGACCGGGATGGCTCTGCTACGCCGAGTCGCCCCACGACAGCCGGCTCGTCGCGAACCTCGGCGTGATCCCCGGGCCGCCGCGATTCATCGACGGGCCGGGGCGCGATATCTAACCCTCGGGGCGCGTCGTATCCTCATCGGGCGCCGGGAACACCCGCTTGTAGCTGCGCCCGTCGGGCAGTTCGACGGTGCGCGCCTCGAGCTGGCCGCGCGATACCCGCTGGTAGATCGCCTGTGGGGTCACACCCAGCTGCTTCGCCGCCTCCGCGACCGAGAGCCCCGGCAGGTCGGCGGGTTTCGACGACGGCCGGTGGCGCTTGCGCCGCCGGCTCGCCTCCTGCCGGTCGGCGATGGCGTCGTCATCGCCCGCCCAGCGGTACTTCGCCGCGGACGGGCTGAGGCCCGCAGCATCCGCGACGTCCTCCCAGGTCGCACCCGACGCGAGCGCCTCGCGCACCGCGGCGAGCGCGGCCGGGTCGGCTTCGAGGGCGGCCACGAGCGAGCGGATGCCTCGGAGCCGCTCGAGCGGCGGAGCATCCGCGTCGTCGAGCGCGACGAGGCGCGCGAGCGCCGCGGCCGTTCCCTCCGACAGGAACCCCATCTCAGCCGTTCAGGAGCCCGTTGCGCACCTGGCGGCGCAGCACCTTGCCGATCTGCGACTTCGGCAGCTCGGCGACCTGCACGACGCGCTTGGGCACCTTGTAGGGCGTGAGCCCGTTGCGCGCGAACGCACGGATCGCCTCGGGGTCGAACGCGGCCCCCTCGCGCAGCACGACGACCGCGACCACCTGCTCGCCCGAGTGCTCGTCGGGCACGCCGACCACCGCCGCGTCCTCGACGTCGGGGTGGTGCAGGATCGCGTCCTCGACCTCGGTCGGCGCGACGTTGAAGCCGCCGGTGATGATGAGCTCCTTGATGCGGTCGACGATGCGCACGAACCCGGCGTCGTCGATCGCGACGATGTCACCCGTGCGGAACCACGGCGAACCGCCGTCGGGGTCGTCGACGAACACCGCCTCGGTCTCCTCGGGCTTCTTCCAGTAGCCCTGGAACACCTGCGGACCGCGCACGATGAGCTCGCCCTCGGCGCCGGGCGCGACATCCGTCATCGGGTGGTCGGGGTCGACCACTCGGCACTCGGTCGACGGCAGCGGCAGGCCGACCGTGCCCGCCCGGCGGTTGTCGGCCACCGGGTTGGCCATCAGCACGGGCGAGCACTCGCTGAGACCGTAGCCCTCGACGAGGTATCCGCCGGTGCGCTCCTCCCAGGGCTCGACCACGTCGGTCGACAGCGCCATCGCACCCGAGATCGCGATCTGGATGCCCGCGAGCGACACGCCCTGCGCGTCGGCGGCCTGCGTGAGCCGCTTGTAGATCGGCGGCACCGCCGGCAGGAACGTCGCCGGGCGCTTCTTCACGACCTTCAGGATGAGGTCGGGGTCGGGCTTCGGGAACAGCACCAGCCGCGCACCCATGCTCATCGCGAACGTCAGACAGAGGGTGAGCCCGTACGCGTGGAACATCGGCAGCACCGCGTAGACGACCGCGGTGCCGCGCGGCACCTGCGGCACCCAGGCCCGCGCCTGCGCCGCGTTCGCGAGCAGGTTGCCGTGCGTGAGGGTCGCCCCCTTCGGGTTGCCCGTCGTGCCGCTCGTGTACTGGATGAGGGCGACATCGTCGACGCCGGGCGTGAAGATGTGCGGGTCGATGGGGTCGGCCTCGACCAGCTGCTCCCAGCGCACCGTGCCGCGCACCTTCGTCGTGAGGGCGTCGCGCGACTCGCGCGCCTTCGCGATCGGCAGCCGCAGCGCCGCGCGGGTCGCGAACGGCATCGCCCGGGTCACGTCGACCGAGACGACCGTCGGCACCGCGACATCCGCCGGGAAGCCCTGGATGGTCTCGACCGTCTTGTCCCACGCGATCGCCACGCGCGCGCCGTGGTCTTCGAACTGGTGGCGCAGCTCGCGCGGCGTGTACAGCGGGTTGTGCTCGACGACGATCGCGCCGAGCCGCAGCACCGCGTAGAACGCGACGATGTGCTGCGGGCAGTTCGGCAGCACGATCGCCACCGGGTCGCCCTTCTGCACGCCGAGCAGCCGCAGCCCCTCGGCGGCCCGTTCGATCTGCGCGCCGAGGTCGGCGTAGGTCGTCTCGCGGCCGAAGAACTCGAGTGCGGGTCGGTCGGGGTACTGCGCGACCGACTCGCGGATGAGGTCGTAGAGGGACCCCTCGGAGGCGTCGATGTCGTCGGGCACCCCCTCGGCGTAGCTATCGAGCCAGGGACGCGGGGTCGAGGTGGTGCTCACCGATGCATCCTACGCGGCGCCGTCGAACATGCTCGTCACCGAGCCGTCTTCGAAGATCTCCTTGATCGCGCGCGCCAGCAGCGGCGCGATCGGGAGCACCGTCAGACGGTCCCAGCGCTTGTCCTCGGGGACCGGCAGGGTGTCGGTGACGACGACGCGGTCGATCACGTCGGACTGCAGGATCTCGACCGCCGGCGGCGAGAACACCGCGTGCGTCGCGGCGACCACGACGCCCGTGGCGCCGTTCGCCTTCAGCGCCTCGGCCGCCTTCACGATGGTGCGGCCGGTGTCGATGAGGTCGTCCACGAGCAGGCACACCCGGCCTTCGACCGTGCCGACGATCTCGTGCACCGAGACCTGGTTCGGCACCAGCGGGTCGCGGCGCTTGTGGATGATCGCCAGTGGCGCACCGAGCTTGTCGCTCCAGATGTCGGCGACGCGCACCCGGCCCATGTCGGGCGAGACGACGGTGAGCGTCGACGGGTCGAGCGTCTCTTTGAACTCGTTGAGCAGCACCGGCATCGCGAACAGGTGGTCGACCGGGCCGTCGAAGAAGCCCTGGATCTGCGCCGCGTGCAGGTCGACGCTCATGATGCGGTCGGCCCCGGCGGCCTTGAACAGGTCGGCCACGAGCCGGGCCGAGATCGGCTCGCGACCGCGGCCCTTCTTGTCTTGCCGGGCATAGGGGTAGAACGGCGCGACCACGGTGATGCGCTTCGCGGAGGCCCGCTTCAGCGCGTCGACCATGATGAGCTGCTCCATGAGCCACTCGTTGATCGGAGACGTGTGCGACTGGATCACGAACGCGTCGGCACCGCGCACGCTCTCGTCGTAGCGCGCATAGATCTCGCCGTTCGCGAACGTGCGCGCATCGGTGGGTACGAGCTCGCTGCCGAGTTCTTCGGCGATCGACTCGGCGAGCGCGGGATGCGCACGGCCCGAGACCAGCACCAGTCGTTTGGATCCGGCGGTCTCGATTCCCGACATGTGTGCTGTCCTTCCGCCGGCCCCGGCCGGGCTCAGTCGGTGCCGTTCTCGCCCTGCCCGGCCTGCGCCGCGGCCTCCGCGGCAGCAGTGCCGGCCCGGTGGGCGAGGACCCACCCTTCGATGTTGCGCTGCGGCGCGACGTTCACCGCGAGAGATCCGGCAGGGACATCCTTTCGGACGACCGTGCCCGCCCCCGTGTACGCGCCGTCACCAATCCTAACGGGCGCGACGAAGACACCGTGCGACCCCGTGCGCACGTGCGAGCCGATCTCGGTGCGGTGCTTGTTCACGCCGTCGTAGTTCGCGGTGATCGAGCCGGCACCGACGTTCGATTCGACGCCGATCTCGGTGTCGCCGATGTAGCTGAGGTGGGGCACCTTGCTGCCGTGCCCGATCGTCGCGTTCTTCGTCTCGACGAAGGTGCCGATCTTGCCGTCGGCGCCGAGCACGGTGCCGGGCCGCAGGTAGGCGAAGGGTCCGACGGATGCCGCCTCGCCGACGACCGCGAGCGTGGCATCCGTGCGCTTGACCTCGGCGCGCGGGCCGATCTCGCAGTCGACGAGCGTCGTGTCTGGGCCGACGATCGCGCCGGCCTGCACGAGCGTCGCGCCCTTCAGCTGCGTGCCGGGCCGGATGGTCGCGTCGGGCTCGATGCGCACCGCGAGGTCGATCCAGGTGGTCGCAGGGTCTTCGATCGTGACGCCCGCGAGCTGCCAGCCGCGCACGATGAGCGCGTTCAGACGGGCGGCGGTCTCGGCGAGCTGCGCCCGGTCGTTGATGCCGGCGACGAGCCACGGCTCCGAGACCGGCACCGCCTCGACCTCGCTGCCGGCCGACCGCAGCAGCCCGATCAGGTCGGTCAGGTACTTCTCGCCCTGCGCGTTCTCGGTGGTGAGGTTCGCGAGCTGGTCGCGCAGCGCGCCCGCTCCGAACGCGTACACGCCCGCGTTGATCTCGTCGATCGCGCGCTCGGCATCGGACGCGTCTTTCTGCTCGACGATGCGGTCGAAGGCGCCGGATGCATCGCGCACGATACGCCCGTAGCCGGTCGGGTCGGCGAACCGGGCGGAGAGGACGGATGCCGCGACGCCTGCCGCGCGATGCTGCTGCACGAACGCGGCGAGGGTGTCGGCGTTCAGCAGCGGCACGTCGCCGTTCAGCACCAGCACCTCGCCGTCGAAGCCCTCGGGCAGTGCCTCGAACGCGAGCTCGACCGCGCGGCCGGTGCCGGGCACCTCGTCCTGGTCGACGATCGACGTGCCGGGGAACTCGGCCTCGATCGCCTCGGCGACGAGGTCGCGCTCGTGCCGCACGACCGCGAGCACCTCGGCGGCGTCGAGGGCGCGCGCGGTCGCGAGCACGTGCGCCACGATCGGAGCGCCCGCGAGCGGGTGCAGGACCTTCGGCAGTGCGGACTTCATGCGGGTGCCCTGACCGGCGGCCAGGACGATGATCGCGAGGTTCTGATCGGTCATGCTCCGCCACCAGGATTCGAACCTGGTCCTCACAGCTCCAAAGGCTGTCGTGCTGCCGTTACACCATGGCGGATCGCGCCTCGGGCGCGGGTCGGAACCCGCCGGGCACGCCCTCAAGTCTGCCACGAGGCATCCGGGTGTCTCTCCCGCTGCCTCGCTGCCTGCCTGCCAGCCCGCCTGCCAGAATGTGCTCATGGCGGACAGCGACGAGGTGGACCGGATCGTCGGCGACTGGGAGCGCGAGCGCGGCGACCTCGATTTCGCGCCGCTGCAGGTGTTCTCGCGCGTCGACCGCCTCTCGAAGCACCTCGACCGCGCGCGCAAGCACGCGTTCACCCAGTCGGGACTGGAGTCGTGGGAGTTCGATGTGCTGTCGGCGCTGCGCCGCGCCGGCGCGCCCTACCGGCTCAGCCCGAAAGCGCTGCTGCAGCAGACGCTGGTCTCGAGCGGCACGATGACGAACCGCATCGACCGGCTCGTGTCCCGAGGGCTCGTGAGTCGGCAGACCGATCCGCACGACGGGCGCGGCATCCTCGTCGAGATGAGCGCGGCCGGACTGACCCGCGTCGATGCCGCGATCACCCGACTCGTCGACGCCGAAGCCGAGCTGCTCGCCGGGCTGCCGTCGGGCGAGCAGCGGCGGCTGGCGTCGCTGCTGCGCAAGCTGAGTCTCGGGTTCGATTGATGACGCCGCAGCATCCCGGCCGATCGCTGATGCCCTCGCGAGCCCGACCGAAGCCAACGGCGACGATCGTGCTGGCCGTCGCGGTCGGCCTTCTCGCGATCGGCGCGTGGGTCGCGACGCTGCTCGTTCCGAACCCGCAGCCGCCGACCGTCGAGGCTGCGACCGCGAAGGTCACCGCGCATCTCGATCGGATCGAGGGCACGCTTCCGGCGGCCATCGTGCTCGACCGCTCCGAGGAGATCACCCGTGCCGCCTGCCCGCTCGACGGGCGCGGCGACCAGGCCGACGTGCGGCGGGTCGTCGGGATCGACCCCGCGTTCGATCGGGTGGGCTGGTCGGCCGGCCTTTCGGAGGCGTTCTCCGAAGCCGACGGCTGGGTGGTGCGGGTCACCGCGCTCGAGTCGCGTGAGAACCTCGACATCCGCATCGTCGGTCGCGACCTGATCGTGATCGAGCTCACCGCCCGGGGCGGAGACGAGCAGGCGCGCATCGAGATGAGGTCCACGAGCGAATGCAGTCGGGCCGGGTGAACGGGCCGGGTGAACGGTGGAGAACTCTCGAACATACGTTCGCATCTCTGTAGGCTGACCGCATGCTCATCGACACCGCAGCTGCTCCGGCCGCCGCCGGGTCTCCGGCGGTCGCCGCGTTCGATGCGCGGTCTCCGTACGTGATCGCGCAAGACAGGCTCGGCGCCCTCGTCGATGCCGCCGCGCAGGCCCGGCGCATCGAGGCGATGCAGAAGTCGGTGCAGGTGGGCATCATCCACGCGGCCGTCGAGTACGCGCTGCACCATGCCGACGCGTTCAGATCCCCCGCGTTGTCCGTCGAGCGGCGCCACGAGATGGCGCGGCGGGCGGTGACGAGCGAACTCGCAACCGCTCTGCGCATCGCCGAGCGCACCATGCTGCGCCTCATCGACGAGGCGTGGTCGCTGTGCGCGCAGCTACCCGCGACCTTCGCAGCTCTGGGCGCCGGGGAGATCGACTACGCCGCCGACGGCATGGCCTGGCTGCATCTGCATCTGCATCTCGATGCTTCCGACGCGATGCTCATCTGCGACCGCGTCGAGCGGGTCGCCGCCGACGCGGCTGACGCCGACGACCCGCGCACGCCCGCGCAGATCCGCGCCGACGTCGCGCGCGACCTGCTTCGCTCGGCGGTGCCGCCGGTCGGCGAGGCGTTCCATGTCGCGGCCGCCACAGCGCGGCCGACGGTGCATGTCACAGTGCCCGTGCTCACGCTGCTCGGTGTCGAGGATGCCCCCGGCGAGCTCGACGGGTACGGCCCCATCGCACCCGAGGTCGCACGTCGGCTCGCGGCACAGGCGCCGTCGTTCACCCGGCTGCTCACCCATCCCGTCGATGGGGTCGTCCTCGACCTCGACCGCACGGTCTACCGCCCGCCAGCCGACCTCAGCAGATGGCTGCGGGTGCGCGATGAGACCTGTCGGTTCCCGGGCTGCAATCGCCGGGCGGCCCGCTGCGACCTCGACCACACCGACGATTTCGCCGACGGCGGCCGTACGGCGTTCGACAATCTCGCGCACCTCTGCCCCGGGCACCACCATCTGAAGCACGAGTCGGCCTGGTCGGTGCGTCACCGTTCCGACGGCGTCCTCGAGTGGCGGTCGCTCACCGGGCGCACCTACGTCACGAAGCCGGCCACGGCGATGCGAGCCCTGGCGCGAGGTGCGACGACGGTCACGCGGTTCCCCGACGCAGGCTCCGACGGCATCGATCGAGATCCGAATCCGGTAGGCGCCGCACCTCGAGCGGCGTCGCCGGGCGATGCAGCGCCGACGGCCGCGCTCGGGTATCCGCCCGAACCGCCGTTCTGAGCGCTCTCGCCCCTCCGCGTCATCCAGCCGACCTCACGCGTAGTCGTCGGGCGCGAACCAGCGGATGCCTCGCGAGTGCGCGATGAACTGCGCTCGCACGGGCACCTCTTCGGCGCGGCACGCGTCGGCGAGCTCGCGCGCCCAGGCACGATCGGCCGGGGTCGACACGGCGGAGCCGGGACGCTCCCAGACGAACACGACGCTCGCAGCCCCGAGCTCCTCGACCATCATGGCGAGACGGTCGGCGAGCAACTGGGCCGCGGTGCCCGAGAACCCGCCCTCGTCGCTGACGGGTTCGGTCGGGTCGTGCGGATACCCCGCCATCGGCATGATGACCGGCAGTTGACGGCCGTCGGCATCGAGGTAGAGGGTCCACCACTGGCGCCGGAACGCGGACTGCAACAGGTCGGCGACCCGGCGCTGCAGTGCGTCGTCGTCGGTGAGCGGAATGAGGGCGGCTTCGTCAGCGGGAATCGTCATGCCGACGATGCTCGCGCGAGTCGGCGCGCAGATTCCGCCGGAACGCGTGAGGTGTGACATCCGGCACTTCCTCCCCTCCTGGGGAGGAGTGGACCGGCCTCAGCGCCGCAGCACCACCCGCGCCAGGCGATTGCCGAGGAACTGCACCGCTTGCACGAGCAGGATCACGAGGATCAGCGCCGCCCAGGTGACCACCGGCTCGAACTGCCGGAAGCCGTACTGGATCGCGAACGTCCCGAGCCCACCACCGCCGATGAGCCCCGCGAGAGCCGACATGTCGACGATCGCGACGAACACGAACGTGTAGCCCAGGATCAGCGGCCCGAGCGCCTCGGGGATCACGATCGTGAACGTGATGCGCCACGGCCCCGCGCCGGCCGCTTTCGCCGCCTCGATCACGCCCGGCGACACCGTGAGCAGGTTCTGCTCGACGATCCGGCTGATGCCGAACATCGCCGCGAGCGACACCATGAAGATGAACGCGGGGTCGCCGATGCCCTTGCCGACCACGAGTCGCGCGAGCGGCTGAGCCGCGGCGAGGAAGATGATGAACGGGATCGGCCGGAAGATGTTGACGACCACGTTCAGCACCCCGAACACGAACCGGTTCGCGAACAGGTTGCCGGCCCGCGTCGAGTAGAGCCCCAGGCCGATGACGAGGCCGCCGAGCCCACCGAACAGCATCGACCAGACGACGATGTTCAGCGTCTCGAGGGTCGCCTCGAAGAGCTTGGGCAGCAGGGGGATGAGCACGTCCATCAGGCGGCCTCCACAGCGTCCTGCGAGCGCAGATCGTTCACGGGCATACGCACGTCCATCAGGCGGCCTCCACGATCTCGACGCGATCGCGCAGGCGGGCGAGGGTCTCGTCGATCACCCGGTCGGATGCCTCGAGCGAGAGTGTCAGGTGACCGAACGCGCGACCCTGGATGTCGTTGACGCCGCCGTAGACGAGTTCGAAGGCGATGCCGGCGCGGGCGAGTTCGACGAAGACCTCGGCCTGCGCGGCACCGCCGTCGTGGAATGACACCGTCACGATCCGCCCGCGATGCCGCGCGCGCAGACCGGCGAGCTCGTCGGGCGACGGCACGCCCTTGATGACGGTCGACACGAACCGACGCGACGCGGGGTGCTCGGGCCGCGAGAACACCTCGAACACCTCGCCCTGCTCGATCACGCGACCCTGCTCCATCACGGCGACCTTGGTCGCGAGGTTCTGGATGACATCCATCTCGTGGGTGATCACGACCATCGTGATGCCGAGGTCGCGGTTCACGGTGCGCAGCAGGTCGAGCACCTCGTGCGTGGTCTCGGGGTCGAGCGCGCTCGTCGCCTCGTCGGCCAGCAGCAGCCGGGGCGCGGTCGCGAGCGCCCGTGCGATGCCGACGCGCTGCTTCTGCCCGCCAGAGAGCTGCTCGGGGTACTGCTTCGCCTTGTCGCCGAGGCCGACGAACCCGAGCAGCTCGTCGACCCGCGCACGAATCTCGGCGCGCGGCCGGCCCGCCACATGCAGCGGGTACGCGATGTTGCCCGCGACGGTGCGTGACGAGAAGAGGTTGAACTGCTGGAAGATCATTCCGATGCCGAGCCGCTCACGACGCAGGTCGCGTTCGGGCAGCGCGGTGAGGTCGGTTCCGGCGATCGAGATGCGACCCGAGGTCGCCGGTTCGAGCGCGTTGACGAGCCGCACGAGCGTCGACTTGCCGGCGCCCGAGTAGCCGATGACGCCGAACACGTCGCCCTCGTGGATGTCGAGGTCGACGTGGTCGACGGCGACGACGGGGTCGCCGTCGCGCGTGGTGGGCGGGTACGTCTTCACGACGTCCCGGAGTTCGACGAGTGCCATGCGGTGCGTGGTTTCTGCGCGAGCTGCGCGGGGAGGGAATCGGATGTCACGCCGGATGACCCGGGCGAGGTTCGCACCGGGTCATCCGACGGGATCTGAGGCGAAGCGTACTGAACCCGAGCCTCAGCCCTTGGCCGCGATGTCGGCCTGCACCTTCTTGAGCGAGGCGACCAGGTCGTCGACCGGGGTCTTCAGCAGCACCGCGGTGCCGCCCGAGTTCTCGAGCACGCCGTCCTGGACGGCCTGGGTGTCCTGGTAGATCTCGACGAGCTTCTGGTAGGTCGGGTTGTCGACGTCGTCGGCGCGGGCCGCGAAGATGTTCACGTACGGCAGCGCGTTCGGGTCGCTCGGGTCGTCCTGCGCGATCGCGTCGGAGGCTTCGAGGCCCGCGTCGGCGATGAAGTCGTTGTTGATGATCGCGGCGGCCACGTCGGGCAGCGAGGTCGGGGTGAGCGTCGCCTCGAGGGTGGTCACCTTGACGCGCGACTTCGCCTCGTCGATGTCGTCGACGGTCGAGAAGATGCTGCCGCCGCCCTTGAGCGACACGAGACCGGCCGACTGCAGCACGAGCAGGCCGCGGGCCTGGTTCGACTCGTCGTTCGGGATCGCGACGGTCTCGCCGTCGGGGATGTCGTCGACCGAGTCGTACTTGGTCGAGTAGAGCCCGAGCGGGTAGATGGCGGTCGAGCCGATCGGCTGCAGGTCTTCGCCGGCCGCTTCGTTGTAGGTGGCGAGGTACACGATGTGCTGGAACTGGTTGAGGTCGATCTCGCCCTCGGTGAGCGCCGGGTTGGGCTGCGTGTACTCGGCGAAGTCGACGATCTCGACCGGGATGCCGGCGTCGGCCGCGGCCTCGGCGTAGGTGGCCCAGTAGGGGTCGCTCGCACCGACGACACCGATGGTGATGGGTTCATCGCTCGAGCCGCCGTCGGCCTCGGAGCCCGCGGAGGTGGCGCAGCCGGCCAGGAGCGCGGCGATCGGAAGTGCGGCGAGCGCGGCGACGACGCCGCGACGGATGGTGCGCTGTGACATTGGATCCCTTTCTGGTCGGGCTCGGCCGGGCGCTGGTGGCGGTGAACGGGAAACGGCACCGATCACGAGCGCCTGGTCGGGCGCGGATCGGTGCCGCCGTGGCACGAGCTCGGGATCAAGACTAGGTGCAGGATCTGCGACGGCTCGGCCAACATGTCACCGTATGACGCAGAATCCTCGACGAAGAAGACTGAGCAGGCGTCAGCTTTCCAGCTGCTCCGACAGCTCGAGCCAGCGGGTCTCGAGATCGGCGACGGATGCTTCGAGGTCACCGAGTTCGTCGCCGAGCACGCCGAGGCCCACGTAGTCGGATTGGTCGTGGCGGGCGAGCTTCTCATGGTGCTCGGCGATCTGCGCCTGCAGCTTCTCGAGCCGGCGGTCGATCGACGAGAGCTCCTTCTCGGCGGCGCGGCGAGCCGCGCCCTCCAAGGCCGAACCGGCCGGAGGGGCCGAATGGGCCGGAGGGATCGGAGCGGTCGCACGTGCCGGCGAGGCATCCGTACCGGCCTGGACCTGCCCGGCTCGCAGCCGCAGGTACTCCTCGACGCCGCCGGGCAGATGCCGCAGGTGCCCGTCGAGGATCGCGTACTGCTGGTCGGTGACGCGCTCGACGAGGTACCGGTCGTGCGAGACGACGAGGAGGGTGCCGGGCCACGAGTCGAGCAGATCCTCGATGGCGGCGAGCATGTCGGTGTCGAGGTCGTTGGTCGGCTCGTCGAGGATGAGCACATTCGGCTCCTGCAGCAGGATGAGCAGCAGCTGCAGGCGCCGCTTCTGGCCTCCGGATAGGTCGCGCACGGGCGTCGCGAGCTGGCGGCTCGAGAAGCCGAGGCGCTCCAGCAGCTGCCCGGGGGTGAGCTCGACCGCCTTCGAGCCCGCGCCGATGGTGTAGCTCGAGCGCTGTTCGGCGACGACCGCGCTCACCCGGTGGTCGGCGTAGCGGGCGAGTTCGTCGAGCTCCTGGCTGAGGGTCGCGATGCGCACGGTCTTGCCGCGCTTCACCCGACCGCTCGTCGGGGCGACCGCACCGGTGACGAGGCCCAGCAGCGTCGACTTGCCGGCGCCGTTGACGCCGAGGATCCCGGTGCGCTCACCGGGCGCGATGCGCCACTCGACGTCGCGCAGCACGGTGCGGGTGCCGCCGCCGGGCGCGGGGTACTCCACGCCCGCGTCGAGCAGGTCGACGACGTCCTTGCCGAGGCGTGCGACGGCGAGCCGATCGAGTTCGACCCGGTTTCGCGGCGGCGGCACGTCCTCGATGAGCTGGTTCGCCGCATCGATGCGGAACTTCGGCTTCGACGTGCGCGCCGGCGCGCCACGGCGAAGCCACGCGAGCTCCTTGCGCATCAGGTTCTGCCGGCGGGCCTCGGTGGCCGCCGCCATCCGGTCGCGCTCGACGCGCTGCAGGATGTACGCGGCGTACCCGCCCTCGAACGGCTCGACGACGCCGTCGTGCACCTCCCACGTCACGGTGCACACCTCGTCGAGGAACCACCGATCGTGCGTGACGACGACGAGCGCACCCTGTCCGCTCGCCCAGCGCTGCTTCACATGCCCGGCGAGCCACGCAATGCCCTCGACGTCGAGGTGGTTCGTGGGCTCGTCGAGGAACACCACGTCCCACTCCCCCACGAGCAGCGCGGCGAGCCCGACCCGACGGCGCTGGCCGCCCGAGAGGTCGCCGACGCGCCCCTGCCACGGCACGTCGCCGAGCAGGCCCGCGATCACGTCGCGCACCTTCGCGTCGCCGGCCCACACGTGCTCGTCGATGCCGCCGACCACGGCCTGGGCGACGGTCAGGTCGGGATCCACGGTGTCGGCCTGGTCGAGCATGCCGATACGGATGCCACGCCGCTGCGTGACCCGCCCCGAATCCGGTTCGAGGCGGCCGGCGAGCAGCTTCAGCAGCGTCGACTTGCCGTCGCCGTTGCGCCCCACGATGCCGACCCGGTCGCCGTCGGCGAGCCCGACGGTCACCTCGTCGAAGACGATGCGGGTGGGGAATTCGAGGTGCAGGCGCTCGGCGCCGAGGAGGTGTGCCATGTCCTGTCGAGCCTAGCCGCGCCGATGCCGCCCCTAGAGTTGGGGAATGGATCCCGCCATCGCGACCCTCGCGATCCTGGCCATCGCGATCGTCGCCTTCGTCTCGGGGCGCGTGCCCATCGGCATCGTCGCGATCGGCGTGGCGATCGCGCTCTGGGCGACCGGCGTGCTCACGCTGCCCGAGGCGCTCGCAGGCTTCGGCGACCCGACCGTGCTGTTCATCGCCTCGCTCTTCGTGGTGAGCGAGGCGCTCGACGCGACCGGCGTGACCGCGTGGGTCGGCCGCCAGGTGATCGGCCGCGCCGGCGTGCGCCGCGGGCGGCTCACCGCGGTCATCGCGCTCATCGTCGCCGTGCTCGCCGCGTTCATCAGCATCAACGGGGCCGTCGCGGCGCTCCTGCCCGTCGTCGTCGTGGTCGCGGCGCGCGCGAAGATCGTGCCGTCGCGGCTGCTCATCCCGGTGGCGTTCGCGGCGAGCGCCGGGTCGCTGTTGACGCTCGCCGGCACGCCCGTGAACCCCCTCGTGTCCGACACCGCGGTCGCGGCCGGCGGCCGGGCGTTCGGGTTCTTCGAGTTCGCGCTCATCGGCGTGCCGATCGTGCTGTGCACGACCGCGATCGTGGCGCTCGCCGGGGGCCGACTGCTGCCCGAGCGCCGGCCCGCGACCGTCGAGGGCTCGCGCGACACCGAGGAGGCGGCTCGCACATTCCGCGACGAGTACGCGGTGTCGCTCGACACCACGTCGCTCTTCACGGCCGATGAGGGCGTCACCGAGGTGCTCATCGCCCCGCGCTCGCCGCTCATCGGCCGTCGCGTCTGCGCGGGCATGCGCACACTCCGCGAGGACCTGCTCATCCTCGCCGTTCGCCGTGGCGACGACGGCGGCCCGAATGCCACCCAGGCCGACCCCGCGGGTTACCTCACGCTGCGCGCGGGTGACGCCGTGCTCGTGCAGGGGCCGTGGCCCGCACTCGAGCGCTACGTGCAGTCGCCCGAGGTGATCGCGGTGAGCGCGCCGGGCACGCTGCAGCGCGGGGTGCCGTTCAGCCGCGGCGCGTGGCGTTCGGTGATCATCCTCGCGGCCATGGTCGTGCTGCTGGCGACCGGGCTCGTGCCGCCGGCCGTCGCCGGGCTCGCCGCGGCGGGCGCGCTCGTGCTCACTGGCGTGCTCAGCGTTCCCCAGGTGTACCGATCGATCTCGTGGACCACGGTCGTGCTGATCGCCGGCATGATCCCGCTGTCGACGGCGATCGTGTCGACCGGTGCGGCGGAGTGGTTCGCCGACCTCGCGGTCGCCATGACCGGCGGGGCATCCCCGCACCTCGTCCTGCTCGTGCTGTGCGTCGTGACCGTCGCCCTCGGACAGTTCATCTCGAACGTCGCGACCGTGCTCGTCGTCGCCCCGATCGCCGTCTCGGTCTCGGCGATGCTCGACGTGAGCGTGCAGCCGTTCATGATGGCGCTCACTGTCGCCGGCGCGGCCGCCTTCCTCACCCCGATCGCCACGCCCGTGAACCTCATGGTGATGCAGCCGGGCGGCTATCGGTTCGGTGACTACTGGCGGCTCGGCCTGCCGCTCGCGATCGTGTTCATCGCGTTCGCGGTGCTGGTCGTGCCGTTGATCTGGCCGTTCTGAGCTGGATCTGGCCGTGCTGAGCGCACGCCTCAGCCGTGCACGATGCGGGTGCCGCCGACCGGGCCGTGCACGTGCAGCGCGGTGCGCCGCGCGGCCGACAGCGCGACCTGCAGCTCGATGGCCGACTCGGCGCTCTCGGTGAGGAACGCCACGGTGGGGCCCGACCCCGACACGAGGCCGCTCAGCGCTCCGAGCGAGACGCCGAGGTCGAGGAGCTCGGCCAGGTCGGGCGCCAGCCGCAGCGCGGCATGCTGCAGGTCGTTGCGCACCGCACGCGCGAGCAGCTCGGGGTCGCCGGCGCGCAGTGCGTGCAGCACCTCGGGGTCGACGACCGGCGAGCCGGCCGGAGCCGCGGCCGGTCCGCGTCGACCGGTGCCGAGCTGCTCCTCGCGGATGCGATCGAGCTCGGCGTACACGGCGGGCGTCGACAGGCCGTGGTCGGCGACCACCAGTACCCAGTGGAACGATCCGGTCGCCAGCGCAGGGCTCAGCCGATCGCCGCGGCCCGTGCCGATCGCGGTGCCGCCGGTGAGGGCGAACGGCACGTCGGCGCCGAGCTCGGCCGCCATCGCGTGCAGGTCGTCCTTCGAGAGCGCCGTGCCCCACAGGGCGTCGCACGCCACGAGGGCGGCCGCGGCATCCGCCGAGCCCCCGCCCATGCCGCCCGCGATCGGGACGTGCTTGTCGATCTCGAGGTGCACCCCGCCCGGCACGCCGGCCGTGCGCGCGAGCAGCCGCGCCGCGCGGATCGCGAGGTTCGTGCGGTCGGCGGGCAGACCCGTGGTGTCGACCGAGCCGGTGAACGCGACGGTGAATTCGTCGGACGGCCACGCCCGCAGATCCTCGTAGAGCGAGACCGCCTGGTACGCGGTGGCCACGTCATGGTAGCCGTCGGCGTCCAGCTCGCCGACGCGCATGAAGAGGTTGATCTTGCCGGGCGCCCGGACGTGCACCGCCTCGTCGGTCGCCGCGATCGTCATGCGTCCACGCTAACCGACCGGTCGCGGTCCGAGACGATCGAGCCGGGTGTGCAGGGCGCGCGCGATGCGGAGGAAGTCGTCGACGCCGAGCTGCTCGCCGCGGGCCTGCGGGTCGACACCGGCTCGCTCGAGCACCGCGGACGCCTCGGCGGCCGATCCGCCGAGCACGCCCGAGAGGGCCTGGCGCAGCATCTTGCGTCGCTGCTGGAACGCCGCATCGACGATCTCGAAGGTCGCCCGCCGCTCGGCCTCGGTTCCGGGCGGATCGCCGGGCGCTCCGCGGCGCGAGAATCCGACGAGCACTGAGTCGACGTTCGGCACCGGCCAGAAGACGAGCCGCGAGACCTGGCCCGCGATGCGCCAGTCGCCGTACCACGCGGCCTTGACGCTCGGCGCCCCGTAGACCTTCGAACCCGGACCCGCCGCGAGACGGTGCCCGACTTCGGCCTGCACCATGACGATGCCCGACTCGATCGACGGCACATGCTCGAGCAGGTGCAGCAGCACGGGCACCGACACGTTGTACGGCAGGTTGGCGACGAGCCTGACGGGCGGCTCGCCCGGCAGCTCGGTGACCCGAAGCGCGTCGTCGTGCACGACGGTGAGGGCCGCGCCGGGCTGCATGAGGGTCGCGGTGTGCGGCAGCTGCTCGGCGAGCCGCCCGTCGATCTCGACGGCGACCACCGACGCGCCCGTCTCGAGCAGGCCGAGCGTCAACGACCCGAGCCCCGGGCCGATCTCCAGCACGGTCTCGCCGGCCTCGACGCCCGCGGTCTGCACGATGCGCCGCACCGTGTTGGCGTCGTGCACGAAGTTCTGGCCGAGCTTCTTCGTCGGCGTCACGCCGAGGATCTGGGCGAGATCGCGGATCTCGGCCGGCCCCAGCAGCCGGGGTCTGGCCGGCGCCCCGTCGCCCTCGTGCCGATGCACGATCAGCTCCCGCCCCCAGTGGTCACGGGCTCATCCTGCCATGAGCCGTACGCCCGCACCGTGTTCGACGCGAGCTGCGCGCACAGTTCGGCGAGGTCGGTGCCGAGCAGTTCGGCCATGAACCGCACCGTGTGCGGCACCAGGTACGGAGCGTTGGGGCGCCCGCGAAGGGGCACCGGCGTCAGGTACGGGGCATCCGTCTCGACCACGATCAGCTCGCGCGGCAGCACCCGCAGCGCCTCGCGCAGGTTGTCGGCGTTCTTGAACGTCACGTTGCCCGCGAACGAGCAGTACCAGCCGGCGTCGGCCGCGGTACGGGCCAGCTCGTCGCCGCCCGAGAAGCAGTGGAACACGGTGCGCTCGGGTGCGCCGACCCGCCGGAGCGTCGCGACCACGTCGTCGTGCGCGTCGCGGTCGTGGATCTGCAGCGCCAGACCATGGCGCTTCGCGATGTCGATGTGCGCCTCGAACGAGCGGAACTGCGCGGGCCGGCCCTGCTCGTCGGTGCGGTAGAAGTCGAGGCCGGTCTCGCCGACCGCGCGCACGCGCGGCCGGGCGGCCAGTTCGTCGATGGCGGCGAGCGCGTCGTCGAGATCGCCGGATGCCTCGAGCTCGGGCGCCTCGTTCGGGTGCAGCGCGACCGCGGCGAGCAGCCGGATGTCGCGGGCCGCCGCCTCGGCCGACCACCGGCTGGTGGCGACATCGGTGCCGACCTGCACCACGCCCGCGATACCCGCCCGCTCGGCCCGATCGAGGTGCTCGGCGACGCTCAACGGCAGCGCCCGCCCGTCGTGCCGGTCGTCGAACTCGAGGTGCGTGTGGTTGTCGTAGACCGGTACGGGCAGCGGCGGCTCCGGTACCGGCGGGTAGCCGCTCCCGTCGGTCACTCCGAGGTCTCCACGCGGGGGAACAGCGCCTCGAGCGGCGCGACCCGGTCGCCGAGCGTCGCCTCGTACGCGCGATCGATGCGCTGGCCCTGCACCGTGCCGGGCGCGCCGAGCGCGGTCCACAGCTTCGCGGTCGCCTTCGGCAGCACCGGCGAGAGCAGCACGGCGAGCGTACCGAGCCCGTGGTAGGCCGTTGCGAGCACGTTCTCGAGCCGTTCGCGGTTCGCCGGGTCCTTCGCGAGCGTCCACGGCTCCTGCACGGTGAGGTACCCGTTCAGTGCGTCGACGAGCTCCCATACGGCCGCGATCGCCTCGTGGATGGCGAGGCGGTCGATCGCCTGCCATGAGGCATCCGTCACCCGTCGTTCGATACTCGCGATCTCGTGGTCGGCGGGCGCGGGCGCGCTCGCCGACGGCACGACGCCGTCACAGTAGCGGGTGATCATCGCGATCACGCGCGACGCGAGGTTGCCGAACCCGTTCGCGAGCTCGGCCTGGTAGCGGGCGGCCATGTCCTCCCACGAGAACGAGCCGTCCTGGCCGAACGAGATCGCCCGCAGGAAGTAGTAGCGGAACGCGTCGGAGCCGAACGTGTCGGTGATCTGCGACGGCGCGATGCCGGTGAGCTTCGACTTCGACATCTTCTCGCCGCCGACCAGCAGCCAGCCGTGGCCGAACACGCCGCGCGGCACCTCGAGGCCCGCAGCCATGAGCATCGCCGGCCAGATCACCGCGTGGAACCGCAGGATGTCCTTGCCGACCAGGTGCTGGGCGGGCCAGCGGCGGCGGAACTCCTCATCGTCTTGGCCGTAGCCGACCGCGGTGATGTAGTTGAGCAGCGCGTCGAACCACACGTAGACCACGTGCGAGTCGTCCCACGGCACCTTCACGCCCCAGTCGAACGTCGATCGCGAGATCGACAGGTCGTCGAGGCCCTGCTTGACGAACGAGACGACCTCGTTGCGCGCCGACTCGGGCTGCACGAATTCGGGCCGCTCATCGTAGAGCGCGAGCAGCCGGTCGGCGAACGCCGACATGCGGAAGAAGTAGTTCTTCTCGTGCAGCAGCTCGACGGGCTTCGAGTGGATCGTGCACACGGGCTGGCCCTCGTACTCACCGGTGCCGGGCTCGAGCTGCGCCTCGGTCTTGTACTCCTCGCAGCCCACGCAGTAGTAGCCCTCGTACTCGCCGGTGTAGATGTGCCCGTCGTCGTAGAGCTTCTGCAGGAACTTCTGCACGTTCTGCTCGTGACGCTCGTCGGTGGTGCGGATGAAGTCGTCGTTGGCGATGTCGATCGTCTCGAGCAGCGGCTTCCACGCGTCGGCGACGAGCTGGTCGGCCCACTGCTTCGGGGTCACGTCGTTGGCCGTCGCCGTGCGCAGGATCTTCTGCCCGTGCTCGTCGGTGCCGGTGAGCATCCACGCGTCCTCGCCGGCCTGGCGGTGCCAGCGCGCGAGCACGTCGGCGGCCACCTCGGTGTACGCGTGGCCGATGTGGGGCACGTCGTTGACGTAGAAGATGGGCGTGGTGATGTAGAACGAGCGGCCGTCGGGCATCCCTACATTCTAAAGGCGGGCGGATGCCTGTTACTCCGAGTCGTTGGAGGCGCGCTCCTCCCGGTGCCGGCGACGCACGCTGCCATCGGCGATCGCGGCGGGCACCTGCTCGGTCACCTCCATGTGCTCGTGCGGGGTCGGCACGCCCAGCGTGACATCCTGCTCCTTCAGATCGGGTTCGTGCGAGCGCTGCGCGGGGTAATCGACGACCCGCATGCCGAGCACGATCTTGCCCGGAGCGTCGCGGCGGTCGAGGGTGCGGTAGGCATCGGCGACGTGGTCGAGCGGCACGATGTCGGCGATCGGCAGGCGCACGCGGTGGTCGGCGATCGCCCGCGCCACGCGCGCGAGCGCGACCCGGTCGCCGGGCTCGATGATCGACGCACGACCGCCCTCGACGGCGGCGTGGTCGAGGGTCGTCAGCACCCGTGACGGGGCGACCCCGAGCTCTGCGGCCGCGTCGGCCTCGCCGCCCAGGAAGTCGAGGAACGCCGTCACCGGCCCGGCCGCCGCCGCCCGCACCCGCTCGGCGAGGCCGTGCCCGTAGCCGACCGGAATCACCCCGAACTGCCGCAGGAAGTCGAACCGCGAATCGGCCGTGACGCCCACGACGGTCGCGCCGTGCAGTCGGGCGAACTGCGCCGCGAGGCATCCGACCCCGCCCGCCGCCGCGGTCACGACGACCGTGTCGCGGTCGCCCAGTCCGAGCGACTCGACCGCCTGCCAGGCCGTGGTGCCCGCGACCGGCAACGCCGCGGCGACCTCCCACGGAACCTCGACCGGCCGGTGCACGAGCACCTCGGCCGGGGCGACGACGTGGGTGGCGTGCGCGCCCGCGTCGACGATGCCGATCACCTCGTCGCCGCGCGCGACCCGGTCGACCCCGTCGCCGACCGCGACGACCACGCCGGCGAACTCGCGACCCGATCGCGCCGGCAGGTCGGGCAGCCGCCCCTCGGGCGCCTCGCCGCGGCGCGCGACGCTCTCGGCCGGGTTGATGCCCGACGCGAACACCTCGACGACGACCTCACCGGCACCCGGTTCGGGCGTGTCCACCTCGACGACCTCGAGCACCTCGGGTGCCCCGAAGCTCGAATAGCGCACTGCGTGGCTCATCTCGCACCTCCGGCACGCGGCGAAGCCGGCGCTTCGACGCGCACCTCCATTGTCCTCCTCCGTGACCGATGCGGCAGGGGGTGGACACGGCACGGGGTCAGTGCGCGTGCGGCTTCCGAGCGGCGAGCGCAGCCTCGTACAGTTCGCGGCGGCTGACGCCGGTGGCCGCCGCGACGTCGGCCGCGGCATCCTTCAGCCGCACCCCGGATGCCTCGAGCTCGAGCACGCGCGCGAGCGCCGACGCCGGATCGGAGACGGGCTCGGGCGCCCCGCCCACGACGATGCAGATCTCGCCGCGCACCCCGCCCTCGGCCCACCCGGCGAGTTCGCCGAGCGGCCCGCGGCGCACCTCTTCATGCAGCTTCGTCAGCTCGCGGCACACCGCGGCGGGGCGGTCGGCGCCGAACGCCTCGGCGAGCGCGGCCAATGACACGGCGAGCCGGCTCGGCGCCTCGAAGAAGATGAGCGTCCGTCGGTCGGTCGCCAGCTCCGCGAGGCAGCGCGTGCGCTCGCCCGCCTTGCGCGGCAGGAACCCCTCGAACGCGAACCGGTCGGTGGGCAGCCCCGACAGGGCGAGCGCGGTCACCGGCGCGCTCGGCCCGGGGATGCAGGTCACCTCGACGCCCGCGGCGACCGCCGCCTGCACGAGCGGGAAGCCAGGATCCGAGACCGTCGGCATGCCCGCGTCGGTGAGCATGAGCAGGTCGGCATCGCGCGCGAGCTCGACCAGCTCGGCCGCCCGCTGCCGCTCGTTGTGCTCGTGCAGCGCGATGAGGCGCGGCCGGTTCGCGATGCCGAGCCCCGCCAGCAGACGCTGCGTCACGCGGGTGTCCTCGGATGCCACGGTGCCGGCGTCCTCGAGGGCCTGCCGAAGCCGCACCGACGCATCGCCGAGGTTGCCGATCGGGGTCGCTCCGAGGATGATCATGCTCCCAGTCTGGTCCACCCGGTGATCTGGCTTAGGGTAAGGCGCATGACTGCGTCCGACGCCGCCCCGAGCGCGGCGCCGCCCGAGGCATCCGAACCGGTCGTCGAAGCCGAAGTCGAAGCCGAACCCGAGCCCCGCGGCACCCGCCTCGACCGTTGGTGGGCGCGCATGCTCTCGACGCCGCGCCGGCGCGCGCTGTGGATGTGGGGCGGGCCGATCGCCGTCGCACTGCTGGCCGCCGTGCTGCGGTTCTGGAACCTCGGCCACCCGCAGACGCTGGTCTTCGACGAGACGTACTACGTGAAGGACGCATGGTCGCTCTGGCATCGCGGCTACGAGGCGGCCTGGCCGTCGGACTTCGACGAACGGTTCGCCGACGGCGACACCATGGCGTTCTACACGAGCCCCGCCTACGTCGTGCACCCTCCGCTCGGCAAGTGGCTGCTCGGCCTCGGCATGGCGCTGTTCGGCGCCGGCGACGCGTTCTGGTGGCGGGCCGCGACCGCGCTCGCCGGCACGCTGGCGGTGCTCGTGCTCACGCTCGTGGCGCGACGGCTGTTCGCCTCGACACTGCTGGCCGTGATCGCAGGCCTCCTGTTCGCGGTCGACGGCAACGCCATCGTGATGAGCCGGGTCGCTCTGCTCGACACCTGGCTGATGCTGCTGCTGCTCGTCGGGTTCTGGTTCGTGCTGCTCGACCGCGACCGCAGCGCAGGGCTGCTGGCCAGGCGGGTCGCGAATCGCAGGCTCGACGGCGTCGACCCGCACTACGGTCCGGCGCTGTGGGCCCGACCGTGGGTCGTGGCGGCCGGCGCCGCGTTCGGCGCCGCGTGTGCGGTCAAGTGGTCGGGCATCTGGTTCGTCGCCGCGTTCGGCATCTACCTCGTCGCCGTCGACGCGGTCGCCCGCCGACGCGAGGGGCTGCCGCTGTGGCTGAGCGGGGCGCTGCTCAAGCAGGGTCCGGTGACGTTCGTGCTGTTCGTGCCGATCGCGGTCGTCGTGTACCTCGCGTCGTGGACGGGCTGGCTCGTCACCGACGGCGGCTACTACCGCGACTGGGCGACCCAGCTCGGCAACACCGCGACCGGCGGATTCGCGTGGGTGCCGCTCGCCCTGCAGAGCCTCTGGCACTACCACGAGGCCGCGTACTCGTTCCATCTCGGGGTGCACAGTCCGCACCCGTGGCAGGCGAACCCGCTGACCTGGCTCGTCATGGGCCGGCCCACCAACATGTACTTCCGCGAGGTCGACTGCGGCGACGGCGGAACCTGCGTCGAGTCGATCATGGGCATCGGCAACGCCCTCATCTGGTGGGCGGCCGCGGCAGCCGTGCTGTACCTCGTCTACCGGCTGGCCAGGTATCGCGAATGGCAGGTCGGCGCCGTGCTGCTCGGGCTCGCGGCCGGGTACCTGCCGTGGCTGATGTACCCCGAGCGCACGGTGTTCACGTTCTACACGATCGCGTTCCAGCCCTATACGACGCTGGCGCTCGTGTTCGTGCTGGGGCTGGTCCTCGGCTCGCGCGATGACCCGACCTGGCGACGCACACGCGGAATCGCGGTGGTCGGGATCTACCTGTTCTGGGTGCTCGCGGTGTCGGTGTTCTTCTACCCGCTGTGGGCGGGCATCCCGATCGACCCGACTCTGCGCCAGCTGCACTTCTGGCTGCCCAGCTGGGGCTGAACCGGCAGGAGGCAGACGGTTCAGCCGAGGCGGGTCGCGTCGAGGATGATGCGGCCGTGCGCCTGCCCCGCCTCGAAACGCCGCACCGCGTCGGCGGCGGCCGACATCGGCATCACGCCGTCGATGATCGGCGTGACCCGGCCGTCGCGCACCAGTCGGCCGAGCGCCGCGAGGTCGGCGCCGTCGCGCCTGGCCGCCAGCACCCGCAGGTGCCGGCGGGTGGCGAGGTCACGTGCGCCGACGGCCGCGATTCTCGGCAGCGGGCCGAGCGTGCGCCCGCCGGCACCGGTCGATGACACGAGCGTGCCCCGCGGCGCGAGCCGGGTCATGAGGTCGGCGAGCGTGCGATGCCCGGTCAGGTCGACGATGAGGTCGAAGCCCACGCCGTAGTCGACGCCGGGGTGCAGCCGGTCGGCGACGTGCTCGGCGCCGGCCTGCTGCACCAGCCCGAGCCGCGCGGTGGACGCCGTGCCGGTGACCCGCGCGCCGTGCGCGGCCGCGATCGCGACCGCGAGCAGGCCGACGTTGCCCGAAGCCCCGGTGACCAGCACCTTCCTGCCGTCGAGGGGGGTGAGATCCCGGTCGGATGCCGCGGCTCCCGCCAACCCCATCCGCAGTGCCTGCATCGCGGTCACCCCGGGCAGCGGCAGCGCCGCCGCCTGCACGAGGTCGATCCCACGCGGAATGCGCGCCGCGGCCTGCGCCGGCAGCACGGCGAACTCGGCCCACGCGGCATCCGACTCGCCGTGGATCCGATCGCCGAGCGCGAGATCGGTGACGCCCTCGCCGACCGCGGTGACGGTTCCGGCGATGTCGCGCCCGAGCACCGGCTGCGACGGCCGCCCGATGCCGAACGCCGCCCGTGCGATGCGCGGTTCGCCGCGCAGCATGAATGCGTCGGCCGCGTTGACCGCGCTCGTCGCGACGCGCACGACCACCTCCCCGGCACCGGGAACGGGCTCGTGCACGTCGGCGACCTCGAGTCGCTCGGGTCCGCCGTACCGGCGGCGAACGACGGCCCTCATCGCGCGGCTCCTGCCATCGCCACCACGACGGCGCCGACCTTGCGGTGCGTGTCCACCCGCGCGTGCGCCTCGGCGATCCGCTCGAACGGCACGACGCGATCGATCACCGGCACGAATGCGCCCTGCTCGACGAGCTCGCAGAGCAGCCGAAGGTCGTCGCGCTTCCGCGCCACCGGCAGCAGGCCGGTGAAGGAGATCGCCGCACGACGTCGACCGAACAGCCGAGAAAGCGGCATGAGCGCGAGCACGCCGAACGAGGGCACCGTCGTCGCGTACACCCCACGGCGCGTGAGCGACCGGCGGCAGCGACCGAAGCTCGAGGCGCCGACTGCGTCGAAGACGGCGTCGTACGCGTCGCGGGCGTCGATGAAGCGCTCGGCCGTGTAGTCGATCACTCGGTCGGCGCCGAGCGCGCGGACTCGATCGACGTTGGGCGTGCTCGTCACGGCGGTGACGCGCGCGCCCATCCAGCGTGCGAGCTGAACCGCCGTCGAACCCACCGCACCGGATGCCCCGTTGACGAGCACCTCGTCGCCAGGCCGGACTCCGCACGTGTCGCGCAGGAACGGCAGCGCCGTGAGGAAGCCCTCGATCGCGGCGACGGCCTCGACGTCGTCCAGCGACGACGGCGTCGGCAGCACCACGCCACCGGCGGACACGATCGCGAACTCGGCGTTCCCACCGCCGTTCGGCCCGGTGAACCCGAACACGCGGTCGCCGATGACGAGGGATGCACCCGGCCCGACCGCGTCGACCGCTCCGGCGAAGTCGGTGCCGAGCACCTCGCGCCGGGGCCGGCGGAGCCCGAAGAAGAGCCGCGCGAACCAGGGTGAGCCCGAGCGCCCGGCGGCGTCGGCTGATCCGACGACGGAGGTGTGCACCCGAACCCGCACCTCACCGGGTCCGGGTTCGGGGAGCGGCCGCTCGGCGAGGTGCACGACCTCGGGCGGCCCGTAGCGTTCGAAGACGGCGGCGAGCACGGTCAGTCCTCCTGGGTTTCGTGGGATTCGCGCGGTTCGTGCGGCTCGGGGTACTGGAACACATCGTCGACGCCGACCCCGAAGACGCGGGCGATCTGGAACGCGAGCTCGAGCGACGGCGAGTACCGCCCCTGCTCGATGGCGATGACGGTCTGGCGGGTGACGCCGATGCGGCGGGCGAGTTCGGCCTGGGTCATCTCGTCGGCAGCGAACCGCAGGGCGCGGATCGAGTTCACGACGTGGGTCGGCTTCACCATTCCTGGAACCCGCCCCGACGGTAGGCGACGAGCTTGGTCACCGACGAGAGGATCGCCGAGAGCACGAAGCAGAGGTAGATGGCGTTCGCGATCCAGAACCAGTCGACGCTGAACCAGCAGAGGACGAGCGCCGCGATCGCGCCGATCACGATGAAGGAGTTGCCGACGCGATCGCCGGTGCGCTCGATCTCTCGATCGCGCGCGTCCGCGCCCATCCGTTCGCTCGGCGCCACGATCTCGACCAGGATGCGCGCGACGATGCCGGCGACGATCGCGCCGCCGATCGTCCACACCATCGGCCAGACGTAGTCGACGTCGCCGATCGGCGCGACCACGAGACGCGGCAGCAGCAGCCCGAGGTACACCCCATACCCGATGATCGCGATGGCCAGGAACGACCACACGCCCTTCTCCTCGTACGACATGCGCGGCCCCCTCGGCATCGACGAAGTCAAGAATCTTTGACACGCTGAACGTAAACCAAACCCGACAACATGTCAAGCATTCTTGACACGAGTGATGGACCTCAGCTCCAAGGACGATTCACGCGAGCAAGGCCCCCGCAACAGCGGTGCAGTCGCGCAGATCGACCTTGCTCGCCAAGGCAGCTAGTGCGCGCCGTCGACGAACTTCAGGCCGACGACGCAGCCGATGAGGCCGGCGATGAGGGCGAGCTTCAGCCACGAGACATCCGTCTCGCCCGCGATCATCGCCCACACCACCGTGAGCGCCGCGCCGATGCCGACCCAGACCGCGTACGCGGTGCCGGTCGGGATGTCGCGCATCGCCCACGCCAGACCGCCCATCGACAGGGCCAGCGCGCCGAAGAACACCACCGACGGCCAGAGCTTCGTGAAGCCCTCCGATTTACCGAGCGCGGTCGCCCAGACCGCCTCGAGTACGCCCGACAGGATGAGCACGACCCACGACATGACGACCACTCCGATCGCCAGTCTTGTCGCGCTCCGGGTACTGGGTGCCCTCGTCCGGCGTCGCACGGTCGCGACGTGCCCTCACGCTACCAAGCGGGTCTGATCAGGCGCTGTGCAGTCGGGCGCTGTGCCGGGCTTCGTCGATTCCGCGCTGATCGCGAGCGCAGCGGATGCCGCGCAGCGGGTCGGCAGGATCCCGACGCGGAACGGCAGTCGTGGCATCCGGTCGCCGCGCGTCGCGGCGCATGATGGAGGCATGGACCTCCCCATCGACACCGCCCTCATCGTGATCGACGTGCAGCAGGGCTTCGACGACCCGGTCTGGGGCGCGCGGGACAACCCCGATGCCGAGGCGAACATCGGCCGCCTCGTCGACGCCTGGGCGGCCGCCGGGCGGCCGATCGTGCTCGTGCGGCACGACTCGATCGAGGCGGGCTCGCCGCTGACGGCGGGCACGCCCGGCAACGCCCTGAAGGATGTGGTGGCGGATGCCCCGCACGACCTCTTCGTGACGAAGCACGTGAACTCCGCCTTCTACGGACAGCCCGATCTGCACGGCTGGCTCTCGGCTCGGGGCATCCGCTCGCTCGTGATCTGCGGCATCCAGACGAACATGTGCGTCGAGACCACCGCCCGCATGGCCGGCAACCTCGGCTACGAGGTGGCGCTGCCGCTCGACGCGACGCACACGTTCGACCTCGAGGGGCCCGGCGGCGTGCGCCTGGCCGCCGCCGAGCTCGCGCGCGCGACCGCGGTGAATCTGCAGGGCGGCGGGTTCGCCGAGGTCGTGACGACCGACGCGCTCGTCGGGTAGCAGCGGGCTCCTGCTACGGTTTCGGGTCGCGCGCGTCGTACGCGCGGAAGCTCGGCAGCACGCGCAGCAGCACCGCGAGGATCGCCATGATCGCCAGCCCGCCGAGCACCGGCGGGAACCAGAGCGCGACGAGCGAAGCGAGCACGCCCGCGTAGAGGTCGCCGATGCGCGGGCCGCCCGTGACGACGACGGTGAAGACCCCCTGCAACCGGCCGCGCATCTCGTCGGGCGCCGCGGTGAGCAGCATCGTGGAACGGAAGATCGCGCTCACCTCGTCGGAGGCCCCGGTGCCGGCGAGCGCGATCGCGGCGAGCACGAGCGCCACGACGTTCGCCTGCCCCCACTCGGGGCCGACCGGCCCGAACCATCCGGTCTGCATGGCGGCGAGCACCGCGCCGAAGGCGGCGACGAACGCGCCGTAGACGATGATCGCGCGACCGATCGCGATGCCGAAGCGGTGCACCCGCGCGACCGGGCCCGAGAACACGCCGGTGAGGAAGGTGCCGACGGCCGCCGCGGCGGTCAGTACGCCCACCGTGACGGGCCCGCCGCCGATGACGGTCGCGCCGACCGCGGGCAGCAGCACGAACGGCCGACCGAAGCTCATCGCGACGATGTCGACGAGGAAGCTCGCGCGGATGTTCGGCGCCTGCCGCAGGAATGCCACCCCGTCGCGAAGCGACTCCCATCCGGGCCGGGCCGTGCGGCTGAGCGGCCGCAGCTTCGGCAGGCCGAGGATACCGAGGAATCCGGCGGTGAACAGCACCGCGTCGACCGCGAACGTGAGCGGCAACCCGATCGTGGCGACGAGCACGCCGGCGAGCGCGGGGCCGGCCGTGAGCTGGATGCCGCCCGAGATGCCGCCGAGCGCGCTCGCGCGCGACACGTACGCCGCCGGCAAGAGGCGCGGGTACACCGAGAACCGGGTGGCGCCGCTGATCGTCGCGGCGACCGAGTTCACCGTCGTGACGAGGTAGAACGGCCACACCTCGCCGCGTCCGCCATCGGCCGCGAGCGCCGCGTCGACCGCCGAGAGCACGACGAGCGCGATCGTCGAGGCCCAGCCGACCAGCGACGACACGATGAGCACGAGCCGGCGATCGAAGGCGTCGGCGAGCATGCCGCCCCACACGCCCGCGACGATCATCGGCACGAGCGCGAGCCCGCCGACGAGCGCGACGGCGAACGTCGACGACGTCATCGCGTAGATCTGCAGGCCCACAGCGACCACGGTGAGGTGCGCGCCGATCCCCGAGATCGAGGTGCCGATCCACAGTCGGGCGAACGCCGGCGAGATGCGCAACGGCGAGAGGTCGACGAACCGGCGACGCGGGGGCGCCAGTTCGGCCGAGTCGGGTGCAGGGTCGGTCTCGGCGTCGGTCTCGGCAGGGCTCACGAGCAACCATCGTAGGTTCGACCTCGACGCCGACGGTCATGCCCGAGACGGACGCGACCCCGCGACGGCCGCCCCTAGGCTGGCGCGATGCGAACCGTTCGAGTCGTCGTCCCCGCTCTCATCGCCGTCGTCGGGTGGTTCGCGAGCGGAGCACTGGCCGACCTCGGCATGGCGTCGACGTTGCGCACGTTCACTCGGCTCGCACGGCTGCTGGCACCCGACACCCTGCCGGTCGGCATCACGGCGCCGACGCCGTGGAACGCCGTCGTCGGCCTCGCGACCGCGGTCGCGATCGGCGGGCTGTTCGTGCTGCTGTGCGCGCTGTTCGGGGTGCAGCGCGGGGTGACGGGCTTCGCAGCCGCGTGGGCGGCCGCGGCCGTGGCGGGCACCGTCGTGGCCGGCCTGCCGCTCGCATTCGCGCTGGCCGAGTCGGTCTTCCGCGACCCCGCGACGCCCCTGCTCACGATGGACCTCGCCGCGACCGGCGCGTACTGGGGCGTGCTGTGGGGCTGGATGCCGGCGCTCGCGGCGGCGCTGTGTTCGCCACGGGTCGCGGCCGCCCCCGCGCCTCGACCCCATCCGGTGCTCGTCGCCGTTGCGGCCGGCACCTCCGCGATCGGCCTCGTGGGTCTCGCGGTCGTCTCACCCGTCGCGGATGCCGCGTGGCACGCGCGGATCTCCGCCGAGGCCGCAGCGGCGGCGGCCTCGGTCGACGAGGCGACCCAGCCGGTCGAGGGCATCGCGATCCCCGAGGTCGCGCCCGGTGACTGGCGGATCGACCCGACCTGGTGCACCGAGAACCAGCTCGTGTTCACGGCGGCGCATCCCGACGCGGCGACCGGCCACCGCGGCATGCGGGTCACGGCGACCAACGTGTCCACCGCGCCGTGCACGATCGACGGCTACCCCGACCTCGCCTTCAGCGACCCCGTCACGAACGGCTTCGAGGTGCGGGTGCTGCACGGGTCGGGCATGCTCGGCGAACCCGATGCCGGCGCCGTGGCGATCGACCTCGCCCCGGGCGGCACCGCCGAGGTCGATCTCACGTGGGACGCCCAGGCGCGCAGCGACCGCGACCCCGCCGGATTCCTGCACATCGCCGCCTACCCCGGCGCGGTGCGGCAGCTCGTGCCGATCGACACCGACATCACGGGCGGCGAGGTCGAGGTGACCGCCTGGCGGCTGCCCGCGGGGGATCCGGCCGCAGCCGACCAGGGCGCCGGCTGAGGCCGACGGCCGTCGAGGCATCCGTGTCGTCGCGTGACGACCTGCGGGCGTCGCGCCCGCCGCGCGCGGATACCCTGAACGGCATGGCAGACCGCGAATACGGCTTCAAGACGCGTGCGATCCACGCCGGCAACATCCCCGATGCGGTGACGGGCGCACGCGCCCTCCCGATCTACCAGTCGACGGCCTTCGTGTTCGACGACACGGCCGATGCCGCCGCCCGGTTCGCTCTGCAGAAGTACGGCAACATCTACTCGCGGCTCGCGAACCCCACGGTCGCGAGCTTCGAAGAGCGCGTGGCGAGCCTCGAGGGCGGCCTCGGCGCGGTCGCGACCGCGAGCGGGCTGAGCGCGCAGTACATCACCTTCGCCTCGCTCGTCGGCGCGGGCGACCACATCGTCGCGTCGTCGCAGCTCTACGGCGGTTCGATCACCCAGTTGGATGTCACGCTCCGCCGATTCGGCGTCGAGACCACGTTCGTCGCCGGCACCGACGCCGACGACTACGCGGCCGCCATCCGCGACAACACGAAGGCGCTGTTCGTCGAGACCATCGCGAACCCCTCGGGCGAGATCGCCGACCTCGAGGCGCTCGCCGACGTCGCGCACGCGCACGGCATCCCGTTCATCGTCGACTCGACCATCGCGACGCCGTACCTCAACCGCCCGATCGAGTGGGGCGCCGACATCGTCACCCACTCGGCGACGAAGTTCCTCGGCGGGCACGGCACGACGCTCGGCGGCGTGGTCGTCGAGAGCGGCCGGTTCCACTGGCACTCCGAGAAGTTCCCGCTGTTCGGCGAGCCGGTGCCCAGCTACGGCGGCCTCGAGTGGAGCGGCAACTTCGGCGAGTACGCATTCCTCACGCGCCTGCGCGCAGAACAGCTGCGCGACATCGGCCCCGTGCTGCCGGCGCACTCCGCGTTCCTGCTCGCGCAGGGCGTCGAGACGCTGCCGTACCGCATCCAGGCCCACGTCGACAACGCCCGAGTGGTCGCCGAGTGGCTCGAGCAGGACGCACGTGTCGAGCGCGTGTTCTGGGCGGGCCTGCCGAACCACCAGCACCACGAACGCGCGCAGAAGTACCTTCCGCAGGGCCCGGGCTCGGTGTTCAGCTTCGAGGTGAAGGGCGGCCGCGAGGTCGGTCAGAAGCTCATCGAGTCGGTCGACCTCGCCAGCCACGTCGCGAACATCGGCGACGCGAAGACGCTCATCATCCACCCGGCGTCGACCACGCACGCCCAGCTCACCGAGCAGCAGCTCGTCGACGCGGGCGTGCTGCCCGGCGTCATCCGTCTCTCCGTCGGCCTCGAAGACGCCGACGACATCATCTACGATCTCGATCAGGCCCTCGCCCAGGCCACCGGGCAGGGCCAGGCAACGGGAGGCACGCGATGACCGACACGCTGACCACTGAGGTCGCCGACACCACCGAGACCGTTCGACTCGCGAACGGCCTGTCCTGCGAGCTGCCGGCCAGTTCGCCGCTCGCGAAGCTGCTGCGCTCGCAGCGCACCTGGGTGGGCCCCGATGCGAAGCAGCGCCTGCGCATCCTGAACGCGGCGAAGTCGGTCGCGATCGTCGGCGCCTCGCCGAACCCGACCCGCTCGAGCTACTTCGTCGGCACCTACCTGCAGCAGTCGAGCGACTTCCGGTTGTATTTCGTGAACCCGAACGCGGCCGAGATCCTCGGCCAGCCCGCGTACGCGTCGCTGAAAGATCTGCCCGAGGTGCCCGACATCGTCGTGGTGTTCCGTCGCGGCAGCGACATCCCGCAGGTGGTCGACGAGGTCGTCGCCGCCGGCGCGAAGACGATCTGGGTGCAGCTGGGCATCTGGAACCAGGATGCCGCGTACTACGGCGAGCAGCAGGGGCTCACGGTCGTCATGGATCGCTGCATCAAGGTCGAGCACGCCCGGTTCCACGGCGGTCTGCACCTGCTCGGCTTCGACACCGGGCAGATCACGAGCCGCAAGACGATCCGATAGCGCGGATACGCCGCACGGCTCTTCCGGCCGCGGCGATAGGCTCGACGGGTGCCGACCGATCACCGGGGACTCCGCGTCGCGCTCCTCGGGCCCGTGCTCATCGAGGGTCGCGACGGCGTGCTCGTCGAACCCGTCGGCGTGCTCGGCAAGGCGCTCGTCGTCGCCCTCGCCGACCCGTCCGGAACCGGTGTCGGGCGCACCCACGGCGTCGACGCGATCGTCGAGACGGTGTGGGGCGACGACCCGCCACGCAACGTGAGGCCCGCACTGCAGACGCTGGTGTCGCGTCTGCGTGCGGCGAGCGCTGACGACGTCATCGCGTCGCGCCCGGGCGGGTACGCGCTCGCGATCGAGCCGAGCGAACTCGATACGGCACGCGCCCGCGCGCTCGGTCAGGAGGCGGCGGGCTTCGCGCGCGATGGCCGGTTCGACGACGCGATCGGATGCCTCGACGAGGCCCTCGCGCTCTGGCGCGGCGAACCCGGCGTCGACCTGGGCGACACGCCCGCCGCCACCGAACTCGCCGAGGCATCCGCCGCGCTGCGGCTGGGCCTGCGCGAACTGCGCGCCCGATGCCTGCTCGACGCGGGCGACCCCGCGGGGGCACTGGCGGAACTCGAGCCGCTCGCGGCGGGGCATCCGCTCGATGAGCATCTGCAGCACACGCGGCTGCGCGCGCTCGCCGCGGCCGGGCGACGCACCGACGCGATCGCGGCGTTCGCGGCGTACCGGGCCGCGCTGCGCGACGAGCTGGGCATCTCACCCGGGCCGTCGCTCGTCGCACTCAACGCCGAGTTGCTGCGCGACGACGGCGACGGGGCATCCGGCGGTTCTGGAACGCCTGCCGCGACGGTCGGGCCATCCGCGCCGCAGCCGCGCACCCGCATCGGGCTGCGTGCCGCGCCCAACCCGCTCATCGGCCGCGACGAAGACGTGGCCCGGCTCGAGTCCCTCCTCGCCCGGCACCGGCTCGTGACGATCCTCGGCACCGGCGGCCTCGGCAAGACCCGCCTCGCGCAGGCGGTCGCTGCACGCTCCGAGGCGCCGGTCGTGGTCGTCGCCGAGCTCGCGAGCATCCGCTCCGACGACGATGTGCCGCTCGCGCTGGCATCGACCCTCGGGATCCGCGAGGCGAGCGCCGCCGGCACGCTCCTCAGCGACCGCGCGCCGCGCCCCGACCTGCGCGAGCGCATCGTCGACCAACTCGGCGAGCAGCCGACGCTGCTCGTCGTCGACAACTGCGAGCAGATCATTCAGGGCGCCGCGACCTTGATCGCCGACCTGCTCGCCGAGGTGCCCGGCCTCACCGTGCTCGCGACGAGCCGCAGCCCCCTCGAGATCGGCGCCGAGCGCACCTACCGCCTCGACCCGCTCGCCGCCGGCGACGGCATCGGCTCGCCGGCGGGGCCGGCCGTGCAGCTGTTCATCGAGCGCGCGCAGGCCGCGCGTCCCGGTGCGGCGCTCCCCGCCGAGCCGATCGCCCGCCTGTGCGAGCGCCTCGACGGACTGCCGCTCGCGATCGAACTGGCCGCGGCGCGCGTCCGCTCGATGAGCGTCGAACAGGTCGAGGCCCGTCTCGGCGACCGGTTCGCGCTGCTCGCCGGTGGCGACCGCTCGGCGCCCGAACGCCAGCGCACCCTCCTTGCCGTCATCGAGTGGAGCTGGGCGCTGCTCAGCGACGCCGAGCGACGAGCGCTGCCGAGGCTCGCCTGGTTCGTCGACGGTTTCGCCCTCGACGCGGCCGAGGCCGTGCTCGACGATCCCGCCGCCGTCGACGTGCTCGAGGGCCTCATCGCGCAGTCGCTGCTCTCGGTGGCCGAAGACTCGACGGGCCGGCCGCGCTACCGCATGCTCGAGACGGTGCGCGAGTTCGGGCAATCGCAGCTCGATGCCGGCGGCAATGAGGCCGCCCTCACGGCCATCGACCGATGGGCGCGGGCGTTCTGCGAGACGACCCTGACCACGCTCCGCGGCCCGGGCCAGATCGAGGGGCTCGCGCGCGTCGCCGCCGAGCAAGACAATCTGGTCGCCATCCTGCGGCGATCCATCGATCGGCGCGACGCGCCGACGCTGGTGGCGGTGTTCGCCTGCCTGGGGTACTTCTGGACGGTCCGAAGCGCCCACTCCGAGATCGTGGCGTTCAGTGCGGCGGTACTCGACGCGACTCGCGGGTTCCGGCCGGCCGCGACCGACGCGACCGCCACCGTCCTCTCGTTCACGCTCGTCGCCGGAACCAATTTCGCGGTCTTCACCATGACCGGCCTCCGCGCGCTCGCACGGCTCCGCGTCGTCGCCCGGCTCGGCCTCCCGCTGCCGCGATGGCTCGATGCCATCTGCGGGTTCGTCCTCGCCGTGCCCGACCTCGAGGCGACGATGCAGCGGGTCGAGGAGATGATCGAGTCCGACGATCCCGAGACCGCGCTGCTCGCGAGCATCGTGCGCACGCAGTTCGCCGAGAACGCCGGCGAGCCCGAGGCCGCGCTCGCCGACGGTCGCCGCGCGCACGCGATCGCCACCGAACTCGGCGACGTGTGGGCGATGGCGATGTCGGCGACGCTGCTCGCCGAGCTCGCCGCACAGGACGGCGACGCCGAGGGCACGCTGCGCTGGGCGATGGAGTCGCGTGCTTCGCTCATCGCGATCGGGGCCACCGAAGACCTGCGCCAGGTCGACTGGCGCATCGCGATCGCGCTGCTCACCGCCGACCGCCCCCTCGAGGCCGCCGAGCGCTTCGACGCCCTGACCGAAGCGGATCCCGCGTTCCCCGACGGGGTGGAGCTGTCGAAGATGGCCGAGCTCGGCCGCGCCGAGCTCGCGCGACTGCAGGGCCGGCAGGATGAGGCGGTCGCGCTTGCTCGCGGCGTCGTCGAGGGGTACACCGACCCGCGGATGCGCTCCTCGCCCTGGTTCCTGCTGACGCTCGCCGGCTTCGTCGCCGGCGGCATGCAGTCAGGATGGCCCGAGGCCGACCTGACCGAGTGGGCCGAGCTGCTCCGCCGCCGCACCGCCGCGATGCTGCGTGCCCGCCCCAACTTCACCGACCGACCGGTGCTCGGCACCACCGCCGCCGGATGGAGCGCGTGGGCTTCGGGGCATCCCGAGCTCGCCGACCGGGCGGCCGAGCTGTTCGCCCTCGCCGAAGCCCTGCGCTCCCGCCAGGACCTGCCCGCCCTTGGCCGCGAGGCGATCGAGCACACCATCTCGCCGAAGCTCGGTGTCGTCCGGCTCGCCGCCGCCCGCGAGCGCGTCGCTGCGATGACCCCCGACGAACAGACGGAACGGGCCCGCGCCCTGATGGCGGAGCCCGTTCCGTCGGGGTGATCGCACGAAGCGCGCGGTCACGCCTTGCGCATGTAGGCGCGCACCGTGAGCGGTGCGAAGACCGCCACGATGACGGCCGCGCCGATGAGCGCGATCATCGCGTCCGATCCGACGACGCCGTTGTTCACGAGCTCGCGAACGGCGGTCACGAGGTGCGACACGGGGTTGATGTTGACGAACCACTGCAGCCAGTCGGGCATGGTGTCGGCGGGCACGAACGCGTTCGAGAGGAACGTCAGGGGGAACAGGATCAGGAAGCTGATGCCCTGCACGCTGCCGGCTGACCGAGCGATGACGCCGAAGAACGCGAAGATCCAGCTGACGGCCCACGAGCACGCGATGACGAGGAGCCCGGCGCCGATGACCGCGCTGAGCCCGCCTTCGGGGCGGAAGCCCATCACGAACCCCATGACGAAGGTCAGCGTCGTCGCGATCGCGTAGCGGAGCGTGTCGGCCAGCAGCGCCCCCGACAGCGGCGCGATGCGCGCGATCGGCAGCGATCGGAACCGATCGAACACGCCCTTGTCCATATCCTCTCGCAGCTGCACGCCCGTCACGACCGAGGTCGTGATGACCGTCTGCACCAGGATGCCGGGAATGATGATCGGCAGATAGCTCGCGACGTCGCCGGCGATGGCGCCGCCGAAGATGTACGTGAACATCAGCGTGAAGATGATCGGCTGCACCGTGACGTCGATGAGCTGCTCAGGGGTGCGCCGGATCTTCACCAGGCCGCGGTAGGCCATCGTGAACGTGTTCTGCAGCGTCTGGGCGATGCTCGTGGTGTTCTTCAGCCGGCGCTCGGAGGCCGGGACGATCCTGGTGGGTGCGGTGAGGGTGCTCATGCGTTCACCTGCTCCTTCTCGCTCGACTGGTCGGCGGGTTCCGTCTGGTCGGTCGCATCGTGACCGGTGATGGTGAGGAAGACCTCGTCGAGCGTCGGCTTCTGCACGCTCATCTCGGTGAGGTGGATGCCGGCCTCGCGGAGGGTGATGAGGAGGTCGGCGACCCGGTCGGGGTCGGCCATCGGCGCAGTGATGCGCGCCGCTTCGGGCGAGAGCGTGCCGTGGACGCCGAGGACTCGTGCGATGACGCGGAGTGCGTCGTCGGTGTCGGCCGGGTCGGCGAGTCGAAGCTGCAGCGACGAGGTGCCGACCGATGCCTTCAGCTCGTCGGCGGTTCCCTCGGCGACCACCCGGCCCCGGTCGATGACAGCGATGCGGTCGGCGAGTTGGTCGGCCTCGTCGAGGTACTGCGTCGTGAGCACGACGGTCGATCCGGTCGAGACGAGCTCGCGGATCGTGTCCCACATCTGACCGCGCGTGCGCGGGTCGAGTCCTGTGGTCGGCTCATCGAGGAAGATGAGCGGCGGCTGCGCGATGAGGGACGCTGCGAGGTCGAGGCGGCGGCGCATGCCGCCGGAGAACTTCTTCAGCGGGCGTCTGGCCGCCTCGGAGAGGCCGAAGCGCTCGAGCAGGTCCTCGGACTTGGCGCGAGCCTCGGCCCGGCTGAGACCGAGCAGGCGCGAGAAGATGACGAGGTTCTCGGTGGCCGAGAGCGTCTCGTCGACCGATGCGAACTGCCCGGTCACCCCGATCAGCTGGCGCACGACCTGCGGTTCCTTGACGACGTCATGGCCGAAGATGCGGCCCGTGCCGCCGTCGGGTCGCAGCAGGGTCGCGAGCATGTTGATGGTGGTGGTCTTGCCGGCGCCGTTCGGGCCGAGCACGCCGTACACGGTGCCGGTCGCGACCCGCAGGTCGACGCCGTCGACGGCGCGGTTCTGGCCGAAGACCTTGACGAGCCCGTCGGCCTCGACGGCCCAGGGTGATGCTGTCATCGCGGTTTCCTTTCTGGAGATGTCGATGCCACGATCCGAGTGTTCCGGGGCAGGCTCACGCCGCGCTGTCGCGGCGCTTGCAGCGACTCGTCGCGGAGTGCGCGACGTGCAAGAGGCGACCGGTCGGATGCCTCGTCATGAGCTGCGAGTATCGGCCGACTCGACCTGAGCCGCCGCGGCGGAGGTTTCGTGACATCCGACCCCCGTCTACGCAGGATGCACCGCTGCCGCGCCGGATAACTGCGCGATCTGCCACGTATCCTTGAAGATGTGACAGCGTTCGTCTCAGCCCTCGATCTGTTCTCGATCGGGATCGGGCCCTCGAGTTCGCACACCGTCGGGCCGATGCGGGCCGCGGCGGACTTCGTCGATCGCATCGACCAGCGGGGCGGACTCGATCGGGTGCGGCGCGTCACGTGCTCGCTGTACGGCTCGCTCGGCGCGACCGGACTCGGCCACGGCACCCCCGACGCGGTCGTCGCCGGGCTCTCGGGGCTCCGCCCCGAAGACTGCGACCCCGATCTGGTGCGCGGCGCGTGGACGCGACTCGACGATGCCGATGACGCCGGAGACGACTCCGGCACCGTCCGACTCGCGGGCCGGCATCCGATCCGCATGCGCAGCACGGATGTCTCGCTCGAACCCCGCACGCGGCTTCCGGGGCATCCGAACGCGCTGACCCTCCAGGCCTGGGGTGACGACGCGCTGCCGCTCGCCGAAGAGACCTACTACTCCGTCGGCGGCGGGTTCATCCGCCGCGAAGGCGAGACCCGCGAAGAGGCCGAGGCCCTGCGGTACCCGCTGCCGTACTCGAACGCGGCCGAACTGATCGGCCTCTGCGACGCGCACGGCGTGTCCCTCTGCGACATCGCGCGGCACAACGAGGTCGCCATCCACGGCGAGGCCGGCATCGACGCCGGGCTCGACGCGATCTGGGACGCGATGGCCGAGTGCGTCGCGCACGGCCTCGACACCGAGGGCACGCTGCCCGGCGGGCTCGGCGTGAAGCGCCGCGCGCCCGAGGTGCGACGCCGGCTCGACGCGTACGACCACGACGAGCAGGCGCACGCCAGCGCCGCCCGCGATACCTCGATCGAGTGGCTGCACGCGTTCGCTCTCGCGGTGAACGAAGAGAACGCGTCGGGCGGACGCGTGGTCACCGCCCCAACGAACGGCGCGGCGGGAATCCTCCCGGCCGTCGGCCACTACTACCTGCGGTTCGTGCCCGGCGCTGACCGCGCTGGCATCCGACGGTTCCTGCTCACGGCGGCGGCGATCGCGAGCCTCGTGAAGAAGAACGCCTCCATCTCGGGTGCCGAGGGCGGCTGCCAGGCCGAGGTCGGCTCGGCGTGCGCGATGGCCGCGGGGGCGCTGTGCGCCGTGCTCGGCGGCACCCCGCGCCAGGTCGAGAACGCGGCCGAGATCGCGATGGAGCACCACCTCGGGCTCACCTGCGACCCGGTCGCGGGGCTCGTGCAAGTGCCGTGCATCGAGCGCAACGCGATCGCTGCCTCGACGGCGGTATCGGCGGCGCGACTCGCCCTGCACGGCGACGGAACCCACCTCGTCTCCCTCGATACGGTCATCGAGACGATGCGTCAGACCGGCCTCGACATGATGACGAAGTACAAGGAGACGAGCGAGGGCGGCCTCGCCGTCAACGTCATCGAGTGCTGAGCGGGCGAGCACCCCGCACATTTCGCCCGGTTTCGCCAGGGATGCCCCGCCGCCAGCGCTGAGGCGTAGCCTTCCCGGCATGACCGCTCTCGAGCTTCCCGGCCCTCTCGTCTCCGTCGACTGGCTCGCCGAACGACTCGACGACCCGCGCCTCGTCGTGCTCGACGCGACGACGCTGCTCGTCGACGCGCCCGGCGGCGGCAAGGCGTGGGTGAGCGGTCTCGACCGCTACCTCATCGACGGCCACCTTCCCGGGGCGGGCTTCGCCGACCTGCTCGAGTCGTTCTCCGACCCGTCCGGCCGTCACCCGTTCACACTGCCCGACGCCGACCGGGTCCGCGCCGCGGCCGCCGAGGTCGGCATCGGCGCCGAGTCGAGTGTGGTGCTCTACGATACGGCGAACGGGCGCTTCGCCGCCCGCCTCTGGTGGTTGCTCCGCTCGTTCGGTCTCGAACGCGCAGCGGTGCTCGACGGCGGCCTCGCCGCCTGGCGCGGGGCCGCGCTCCCGGTCGAGACCGGGCACGTCGAGCCCCACCAGGCCGCGACCGAGTTCGAACCCGTCGCGCTCCCCGGCTTCTGGGCCGATCGCGCCGATGTCGAGGCGGTCCTCGACGGCTCCGCCCCCGCGGCGCTCGTGTGCTCGCTGCCGCCGGCGGTCTTCCGCGGCGATTCGGGAATCCCGGGCCCGTCGGGCCATATCCCGGGCAGCGTGAACGTGCCGGCCGCAGCGCTCGTCGATCCGACATCCAACCGCGTCGTCGAGCCTGCGAGCCTGGTCGCGGCGCATGCCGCCGTGCCCGACGAGGGTCCGGTCATCCTGTACTGCGCGGCCGGCATCGCGGCCTCACTCGGCGCGCTCGCGCTGACGGTGCAGGGGCGCACCGGTGTGCGGGTCTACGACGGGTCGCTCAACGAGTGGGGCGACGACCCCGACGCACCGCTCGTGACCGCCGCCTGACCGAATATCGGGCAGCTAGCAGGCGCACGAGATCGCCCCGACGCTCTGCCCGGCCGGCACCGCCGCGGGCGCGACGTTCACGGTCGCGTCCACGGCTGGCTGCACCGGCCCGTCGGCGGTCTCGAACGCGAACCCCTCGCGCACCCAGTACTCGAACCCGCCGATCATCTCCTTGACGGGATACCCGAGCAGCGCGAGCTCGAGCGCGGCGCGTGTGGCGCCGTTGCATCCGGGGCCCCAGCAGTAGACGACGACCGGCGTCCCGGCCGGCACCAGGTCGGCCACCTCGTCGCGGATGCGACGGGTCGGCAGGTGCACCGCACCCGGCACGTGCCCCTGCGCCCACGCCTGGTCGTTGCGGGTGTCGATGAGTGTGAAGCCCCGAGCATCCGAATCGAGCGCGGCGCGCACGTCCGAGACATCCGTCTCGTATGCCAGCCGCCCTCGGAAGTGCCGCACCGCGTTCTCGGCGGACGCGACGTGGTCGAACAGGGCGGAGGTGGCGGTGGCGACTTCAGTCATGTGCCGAGCATGTCAGGATGCTCCGCACGAGTGCCCGGCGGAATCCGTCGACGTTCGTCGACATTCTGCCAAGCTGCCTCACCCCGCGAAGAACCCCGCGACCGCCGCAGCCAGCCCGCGCAGGTCATCCAGATGCGCGAGCTCCCGCGCCGAGTGCATCGACAGCAGCGGAGCCCCGACATCCACCGTGCGGATCCCGAGCCGCGTCGCCGCGAGCGGCCCGATCGTCGAGCCGCACGGAATCCGGTTGTTCGACACGAATGCCTGCACCGCCACGCCCGCCCGCTCGCACATCTCGCGCCAGAGCGCGGCACCGTGCGCGTCGCTCGCATACCGCTGATTGGCGTTGAGCTTCAACAGCGGACCACCGCCGAGCACGGGTCGGTTCACCGGGTCGTGCTTCTCGGGATAGTTCGGGTGCACCGCGTGCCCCGCGTCGCTCGAGACGAGCCACGACTCGGCGAACGCACGCCGCCGCGCCTCCTCGTCGGCCCCGCGCCCGGCCGCGATGCGCGCCAGCACGTCCTCGAGGAACGGCCCGCTCGCGCCCGAGCGCGACTCCGAGCCGAGTTCCTCGTGGTCGAATGCGGCGAGCAGGCTCGCATGCGCGGCATCCGTCGGCGCATCCAGCAGTGCGATCAGCCCCGCGTACACCGAGGTGAGGTTGTCCATCCGGCCCGAGGCGACGAACACCGCGTCCCGGCCGAACCGCGCGGGCGGCGTGGCCGGCGCGGTCAGCACGTCGTAGCCGACGATGTCGGATGCTGCGACTCCCGCGTCCGCGGCGAGCACCTCGAGCACGTCGCCCGGCTCGCCCGCGCCCCAGACGGGCTGGGTGTGGGTCTGCTTGTCGAGAACCAGCCCCTGGCCGATCTCGCGATCGAGGTGGATCGCCAGCTGCGGGATGCGCAGCAGCGGCCCCGTGCGGGCGAGGTGCTCGACACCGTCACGGGTGACGAGCCGCCCGGCGAGTTCGAGCTCGCGGTCGAGCCACGAGTTCAGCAACGGCCCGCCGTACACCTCGACGCCGGCCTGCAGCAGCCCCGCCGCCGCCGTCGACGGGTTGGGCTTCAGCTTGAACCCGGGAGAGTCGGTGTGCGCACCGAGCAGCCGGAACGGCGTCAGCGCCTCGGCACCCTCGGGCTCGACCCACGCGATGACCGCGCCGTCGCGCACGACGAACCGGCGGCCGGGTCCGGTCGGCCAGCCGTCTCGCTCCTCGAGCCGAGCGAACCCGGCCGCCTCGAGCCGCCGCGCGACCTCGGCGGCCGCGTGGTACGACGAGGGCGAGGCCGAGACGAAATCGGCGAAGTCGGCGAAGAACGCGTCGGGGTCGGTGAGCGAGGCAGCGGTCGGCATCCCTCCATCCAACCACTGGTGCGGCACCGGACGGGAAGCGCCGCATCAGCTGGTCGAGGAGCGCCCGCACCGCGAAAACAGGACCAGCCGCATCATCCCCTGCCCACAGCACCCTTGACCCGGCTCATCCTGTTTCCCCGGCAGGCTGTGGGAGGCATCCACCTCGTGCGGGAAATCGAGTCTCAGCCCCGCTGTCACGCAGGGATACATCCTCACGCTTGCACCATGACCGGGCCCGAGGACCGCGATGTTCGCTACGCGAACCGCACCACGGCCTGCAGCCGCGAGCGCACCTCCATGACCTCGGTGCCGCCGAGGTGCGCCGAGCCGGGCAGCCCCTCGCGCACCGCGCTCGCCAGCCGCGACGATCGCACGAGCGCGACGACGGCGCCGCGCACCGTGCCGCCGACCTGCAGCGGCTCGGCGAGGTGCTCGTCGGGCACGACCACCATGAGCGCGGTGGGCTTCACCCTCGCCGCCCGCGAGATCGCCTTCGCGCGCGCGGCGAGCGCGTGCACCGGTCGCTCGCGTCCGAGCACCTCGCCGACGACCTCGGTGCGTCGCAGCGAGACCTCGCCGCCCCAGTCCTCCGACTGGATCGCGAACAACCCGGAGGGGCCGAGCACGAGATGGTCGAGCTTCGGCGGAAGGCTCGGGCCCGCGGCATCCGTTGCGAGGTCGTGCCAGACGGTGTACGCGATGCCGAGTGTCGCGAGCGACCGCGCGGTCTGCTCCTCGACGAGGGCGTCGGCGAGCAGGTGACGGATGTCGCGGGGCGCGCCGCGCACGAGCGCCGGGTCGTACGGGTCGTCGACCGTGACGCCGCGGCCCACCCACTCGCGGATCAGCTCGAGGTACCGCTCGCGCGAGAACCCGCCGGGATGCCCGTACGAGCGGGCGAGGGGCCGCGAGTCGCGCCGCGCCCGAGGGGCGGCGGGCGCCCAGGCCTCACGCGACGCGTCGGCGGTGCCGTAGCCTCGCCCTCGGTCGTACGCGGCCCGAGCCTCGGGCGTGCCGATCATCGCCCACGCGCGCTGCACCGCGTGGAATGCGGCGGGGTCGCCGCCGGTGTCGGGGTGCGCCTGCCGCAGGGCACGCCGGTAGGCCGCGCGCAGCGCTGCGTCGTCGGCGTCGGCGGAGACGCCGATGATCTCGTACGGGGACGCGGAGAGCGGACTGTCGGCCATGGGCTCGCTTTCGGGGGTGCGAGATGAGAATACCCGCGCCCGCCGAGCCGCGCCTGAAGCGAGCATGCCTCGTGGATAGACTCCGCGCAGGCGGGTCCTGACGCGGGCCCGAGACGGAGGCGCACCATGCTGGACGTGAACTATTGGGCGGTCATCCTCGCGACGCTCTCGACACTCGTGATCGGCTCGATCTGGTACACGCCGAAGGTGTTCGGCAGACGGTGGGCCGAACTCGCGAAGGTCGACCTCGACAACCCCGGCAACGCGTTCGGCGCCGTCATCACCACGGTCGTCGTCAGCTTCATCACCGCGTGGGTGCTGGCGATCACCACGCAGACGGCGTGGGTGGCGTGGGGCGGCGGCTACCTCGGCCTCGCGCTCGGCGTCGGCACCATGCTGTGGGCGGGGTTCACCGCGGCCCGCTTCATCACGCACGACGCGTTCGAGGGGCGGCCACCGGCGCTCACCCTCATGAACATCGCGCACGAGCTCGTCACCGTGGTCGTGATGGCGCTCATCATCGGCGTGTGGCCGCCGGCCGGCACCGTCTAGGACTGGTGCGCGGCCGGCACGAGCAGTCCGTCGTGCACGAGCGCGCGCACCTCGGGTGCGAGCTCGGCCCAGAGCGCGACGGCATCGGCGTCGAGCAGGTCGGCGATCGCGTCCGAGATCGCTCCGAGCGGCAATGATCCGTCGGATGCCCCGACCAGCGCGGTGAGCGCGGTGCCCGCGTCGATCGCCCGCCCGAATCCGCCGCCTTGGCGCAGCAGGATCGCGGTCGGCTGCTCGGCGCCGGGCCAGTGGTGGCGTTCCTCGGTGACGTCGGGCGCGACGACGAGGGCGAGGCCGCGCAGGGCATCGTCGTCGAGCGCGTCCACGATGTCGGATGCCTCGAGCACCGCGTCGAAGTGCGCGCCGAGACCGCCCGGGTTGTCGCCGACCGGGCCGTGCCGGCGTTCCACGCGACGCAGCGTCGGCGCTCGCCCGCCTCCGGGTCGGCGCAGCAGCACGTACCCGAATCCGACCGAGTCGACGCCGCGCCGGGCGAAGTCATCGAGCCATGCCGCGTGCAGCGCCTCGAACTCGGCCGACCCCGGCCGGGTGCCACCGTCGCGGATCCACGTCTCGGCGTAGGCGCTCGGATCCTGACGTTCGCGTTCGACGATCCAGTACTCGAGCCCGGTGCCGGCGAGCCATCCGACGACCCGAGCGAGGCCGTCGCCATCGCTGTCGCCGTCCGTGCCGCCATCCGTGCCGCCGCGATACTCCCAGTTCGCGAGGAACTGCGCGATGCCGCCCGGCGCGAGGTGTTCGGCGGCGCCGCGTACGACCGCCTCGACGATGCCGTCGCCGACGAGTCCGCCGTCGCGGTACTCGTAGCTCGGCACGCCCTCGACCCGTGGCGTGATGACGAACGGCGGGTTCGACACGATCCGGTCGAACCGCTCGCCCGCGACCGGCTCGTAGAGGCTGCCGATGCGGAACTCGATCGTGTCGACGCGGTTCAACGCCGCGGCGAACCGGGCGAGCGCCAGTGCGCGCGCCGAGATGTCGGTCGCGATCACCCGGTCGCTGAACCGCGATGCGTGCAGGGCCTGGATGCCGCTGCCGGTGCCCAGGTCGAGCGTGCGGTGGGCGGGCCGCTGCACGATGAGGCCGCTCAGCGTCGTGGACGCCCCGCCGACGCCGAGCACGTGGTCCTCGGGCAGCGCGCCACCGACCGCGAGCTCGCCGAGGTCCGATGCGATCCACCATTCGTCCGCGCCGATCGCGTCGGTGAACGCGTACGGCCGCAGGTCGATCAGCGGCGTCACCAGGTCGGGATCAGAGCGGTCGGATACCGCGAGCCCCAGTTCGATCGCGCCGCCGACGCCGAGCGTCGGCAGGGCGGCGCCGAGCGCGTCGGCGTCGACGCGCAGACCGAGCAGCAGGAACCGCACCAGTGTCGCGAGCGCGGCATCCGTCGCGTCGACCTCCGCAAGCGCCCGCTCCGCGGGCACCCGGTGCCCGCGCCGAAGCGCGTCGCCCGGGTGCGTGCGCGCGACCGCGATCCGCCGTTCCCACAGCGCCTCGATCGCGTCGACCGTGTACGGCGTGCGTTCGAGGTCGGTGCGCAACCGGTCGACGAGATCGGCGGACGCGGCATCCGGCGCGACGTCGAAGCGTGACTCCAAGCCCATGCCCCCATTCAACCCGGTCACCAGCGCGTCATCCTGCCGACATCCGGGGACGCCCGACGTAACCCGCGCGTCACACGTACCCCGTAGCGTGACTAGCATCGAGAGAGCGAGGGGAGGTCGCGATGCCGCAGTCGACGACACTGGAACAACTCCGCCAGGAGGCGCGCGACGAATTGTCCGCGCTCATCGAGCTGCGCTGCCGGCTCGGCGAAGACCCGTGGGCGTTCCTGCCCGAACTGCCGTCGGTCGACGAGCAGGTCGTCGCGACGCTCCGCGAAGAGCGCCTGCATTCCGAGCGCTGGAGTCCCGCTCGGGCCCGCGCCTATCACCCGACCGCGAAGGCCGGCGACGCGGCCAGGTTCGAGTTCGAGGTGCTGCGCGACATCGCGGCCGATCACCCCGAGCTCAGTCGCGCGGTGTGGTCGATGCTCGACCGGGTGCCGTCGAGCTGGTAGCCCGCCGCTGCACGCGCATCCACGTGAAGAACCCGAAGATCGTGAACGCGCCGTACACGAGGTAGAGCGTCGCCGACGCCCAGTACCCGGCGCTGATGAGCAGCGGCACGCCGACCGCGTCGACCGCGACCCAGATCAACCAGAACTCGGTCCACCCCTTCGCCATGCCCCACGTCGCCAGCAGCGACCCGACGAAGATCCACGCATCGGCCCACACCGGCTCGAACGAGCCCAGCGCGCGGAACACGGGTGTGAGCAGCAGCGTGCCGCCGAGCATGACGGCGACCAGTGCCAGCCGCACCTTCCAGCCGGCCCAGTGCGGGTCGACCGCCGTGTCGGCGACGTGCCGGTGCTGCGACCACCGGATCCATCCGTAGACCGACACCGTGATGAACATGATCTGCCGGCCCGCCTGACCGAGCAGGTTCACCGGGTTCGGCGTGCCGAACACCGCGCCGAGGAACACCGTGAGCAGCAGCAGGTTGCCGACGATGCCGACCGGCCACGCCCAGACCTTGCGTCGCAGCCCGCCGATCGCACTCGCGAGACCGAAGAGGTTGCCGACGATCTCGCGCCAGAGGATCTGCTGGTCGCCGATCACGAGGGTCGCGTCGAACAGCCACTCGATCGGGTTCATGCGGCGAGGCTCCGCAGCCGGTCGGCGTCGCCGACGGGCAGCGCGCAGACGAACGCCTCGCACCGGTAGGCGAGCGCGTCGCCACCCGAGCTCCGCGCTTCGAACAGCTCGAACCCGGCCTCGGCGAAGGCTGCGGCCTGGGCGTCGGTCACGACGACGGCGACGGATGCCTCGTGCTGACGCGTCTCGTCGGCGAGCTCCGACGCTGCGCCGGCCGCCGCGACGACGGTGACCACCTGCACGAGCGGCGCGTCGAGGTCGGCGAGCAGGCGCAGGGTGCCGCCGAACGCGATCGGGCGCGCGAGCGCGGGGTCCACGAGCGCGGATGCCGCCCGCTCCGCGGCATCTCGGTACCGATCGCCCGCGCCGAGCGCGTGCAGCAGCCGCGCCGCGTCGGCGATCGTCGTGATGCCCGACGGAGCGGCCCCCTCCGCGGGGTCGGCCGGCAGGGCGAGACCCCGGGCGGCAAGCACCGGATCGGCGCCGTCGGGTGCTGCGAACCCGGAGGCGGAGCTGGATGCCGCGGTGCCCGCGTCGATCGCGGCGTCGACGAGGTCGCGTGCGGCTGCGGCGTAGCGCACGTCGCCGGTGGCCGCAGCGACCTCGATGAGGCCGCCCGCCAACATGCCCGTGTCCTCGAGCGTCGAGCTCGCGGTGGACGCGACGCCGTCGCGAGACGCGCGCAGCAGTCGGCCGTCGTCGGTCACGTGGCGCTCGAGCAGCCAGTCGGCGGTCTCTCGCGCTGCGGCGATCGCCGCGTCGTCCCCGAGCACCGCCCCCGCCCTCGCCAAAGCGCCGATCGCGAGCCCGTTCCATCCCGTGAGGATCTTCTCATCGAGCGGTGGCGGCTCGAGCCCCGCCCGCCCGTCGCGGTCGCGCGCGTAGTATCCGCCCTCGTTGCGTACGCCGTCGATGGTGCTCTCGGAGTCCTGTGCGCTCGCGAAGCCGCCGCCCGGCACCCGCATCGTCTCGAGCAGGAACCGCACCAGGTCGCGGGCGAGCGCCTCGAGCCGCGGCGCGTCGGCCGAAGCCGAGCGTCGCGCATCCGCGATGAGCTCGGCCGCGAGCCCGAGCAGCAGCGCGTTGTCCGACAGCATTCGCTCGTAGTGCGGTTCGCTCCAGTCGGCCCGGGTCGCGTACCGGAAGAACCCCCCGTCGACCGGGTCGCGCAGCGGCGACGCCCCCATCCGCAGCAGCGTCCGCCGCGCGAGCGCACGCGGATCGCCGCCCATGCCCGCGAGGAACGCCAGCACGGGCGCGACCGGGAACTTCGGCGCACCGCCGAACCCCCCGTGCACCGGATCCTCGCCGGCCGCGAGTTGCGCAGCGGCGCGTTCGAGCACCGCGCGCTGCGGCGGCGCGGACTCGGGACCGAACACGGATGCCTCGGCCAGTGCCTCGGCGACGGCCGACGCCGTGGCATCGAGCTCATCCCGCCGATCGTGCCACGCCTCATCGACCGCGAGCAGCACCTCGCGGAACGCCGGGACCCCGCCGACCGCGCGCGGCGGGAAGTACGTGCCGGCGTAGAACGCCCGACCTTTCGGGTCGGCGAAGACCGTCAACGGCCAGCCGAGTTGGCGCGTGAACGCACTCGCCGCGGCCAGGTACGCGCCATCGACCTCGGGATGCTCCTCCCGGTCGACCTTGATCGCGACGAAACGTTCGTTCAGCAGCTGCGCGATCGCCGGATCGCTGAAGCTCTCACGGGCCATCACGTGGCACCAGTGGCACGTGGCGTAGCCGATCGAGATCATCACCGGAACGCCGCGCTCGACCGCGGCGGCGAAGGCCTCTTCACCCCACGGGTACCAGTCGACCGGGTTGTCGGCATGCGCCCGGAGATACGGGCTCACCGCGTTCGCGAGTCGATCGGCCATACGACCAGCGTATTGCCGAGCGCGTGCCCGCGCCGGAGTGCGTCGCAGCGAGCGGGTGAACGAAGCGGGCGTTAACCAAGAAGAGCCGCCCATCTCTGGGCGGCTCCTCTCGAAAGGATGTCCGGCGGTGTCCTACTCTCCCACAGGGTCGCCCCTGCAGTACCATCGGCGCTGTCAGTCTTAGCTTCCGGGTTCGGAATGTGTCCGGGCGTTTCCCTGACGCTATGGCCGCCGAAACTCTAGAACCAACGTGCCCGCCCGGGTGGGTGGGGGTTGGTGGTCTGTGTTTCGAACACTGTTCTGTTGTCGGTGTTCTGTGTTGTGTGTTGGGTTTCCGTCTGAAGGGAACCACAGAGTGGACGCGAGCAACCAGGAAATTCCTTTGAACTGGAATGTGGGGTTGTCAAGTTGTTGGCATATTAGTACCGGTCAGCTGCACAAGTCGTTAGTCCTTGCTTCCACATCCGGCCTATCAACCCAGTCGTCTACTGGGAGCCTCTCCCCCTCGAAAGGGGATGGAAATCTCATCTCGAGGCCGGCTTCCCGCTTAGATGCTTTCAGCGGTTATCCATCCCGAACGTAGCTAACCAGCGGTGCTCCTGGCGGAACAACTGGCACACCAGAGGTTCGTCCAACCCGGTCCTCTCGTACTAGGGTCAGATCCTCTCAAATTTCCTACGCGCGCAGCGGATAGGGACCGAACTGTCTCACGACGTTCTAAACCCAGCTCGCGTACCGCTTTAATGGGCGAACAGCCCAACCCTTGGGACCTACTCCAGCCCCAGGATGCGACGAGCCGACATCGAGGTGCCAAACCATGCCGTCGATATGGACTCTTGGGCAAGATCAGCCTGTTATCCCCGAGGTACCTTTTATCCGTTGAGCGACAGCGCTTCCACAAGCCACTGCCGGATCACTAGTCCCGACTTTCGTCCCTGCTCGACCTGTCAGTCTCACAGTCAAGCTCCCTTGTGCACTTACACTCGCCACCTGATTGCCAACCAGGTTGAGGGAACCTTTGGGCGCCTCCGTTACTCTTTGGGAGGCAACCGCCCCAGTTAAACTACCCACCAGGCACTGTCCCTGAACCGGATCACGGTTCGAAGTTAGACATCCAGAGTGACCAGAGTGGTATTTCAACAACGACTCCACGAACACTGGCGTGCCCGCTTCAAAGTCTCCCACCTATCCTACACAAGCCACACCGAACACCAATACCAAGCTGTAGTAAAGGTCACGGGGTCTTTCCGTCCTGCTGCGCGTAACGAGCATCTTTACTCGTAGTGCAATTTCGCCGAGTTCGCGGTTGAGACAGCTGGGAAGTCGTTACGCCATTCGTGCAGGTCGGAACTTACCCGACAAGGAATTTCGCTACCTTAGGATGGTTATAGTTACCACCGCCGTTTACTGGGGCTTAAATTCTCAGCTTCGCCTTGCGGCTAACCGGTCCTCTTAACCTTCCAGCACCGGGCAGGCGTCAGTCCGTATACATCGTCTTGCGACTTGGCACGGACCTGTGTTTTTAGTAAACAGTCGCTTCCCACTGGTCTCTGCGGCCACTCCACGCTTCCCCCAGCAAGTGGGTTCACGCTTCGGGCCCCCCTTCTCCCGAAGTTACGGGGGCATTTTGCCGAGTTCCTTAACCACGATTCTCTCGATCTCCTCGGTATTCTCTACCTGACCACCTGAGTCGGTTTGGGGTACGGGCGGCTAGAACCTCGCGTCGATGCTTTTCTCGGCAGCATAGGATCACCCACTTTTCATCCGCATCGCGTCTCAGCCTGTATGAACCGCGGATTTGCCTACGGTTCGGCCTACACGCTTGCCCCGGGTCAACCATCGCCCGGGTTGGGCTACCTTCCTGCGTCACACCTGTTAATACGCTCACCGCACCAGACCGGGTCCCACGCTCCCCACCACGATGCTCCCCGAAGGGAACGGTGTGATGGTTCGGATGGTTAGCATTACTGGATTGGTGTGGGCGGTTCTTCGCCGGTACGGGAATATCAACCCGTTGTCCATCGACTACGCCTGTCGGCCTCGCCTTAGGTCCCGACTTACCCAGGGAAGATTAGCTTGACCCTGGAACCCTTGGTCTTCCGGAGGACGGGTTTCTCACCCGTCTTTCGCTACTCATGCCTGCATTCTCACTCGTGTGCCGTCCACGGCTGGATCACTCCGCCGCTTCACCCGGCACACGACGCTCTCCTACCGATCCGCACGACTGGACCACGAAGGCCTATCGATAATGCGAATCCCACGACTTCGGCGGTGTGCTTGAGCCCCGTTACATTGTCGGCGCGGAATCACTTGACCAGTGAGCTATTACGCACTCTTTCAAGGGTGGCTGCTTCTAAGCCAACCTCCTGGTTGTCTGTGCAACTCCACATCCTTTCCCACTTAGCACACGCTTAGGGGCCTTAGTCGGTGGTCTGGGTTGTTTCCCTCTCGACGATGAAGCTTATCCCCCACCGTCTCACTGCTGCGCTCTCACTTACCGGCATTCGGAGTTTGGCTGACGTCAGTAACCTGTTGGGGCCCATCGGCCATCCAGTAGCTCTACCTCCGGCAAGAAACACGCAACGCTGCACCTAAATGCATTTCGGAGAGAACCAGCTATCACGAAGTTTGATTGGCCTTTCACCCCTATCCACAGCTCATCCCCTCCATTTTCAACTGAAGTGGGTTCGGTCCTCCACGACGTCTTACCGTCGCTTCAACCTGGCCATGGATAGATCACTTCGCTTCGGGTCTAGGACCTGCGACTGAATCGCCCTATTCAGACTCGCTTTCGCTACGGCTACCCCACACGGGTTAACCTCGCCACAAATCACTAACTCGCAGGCTCATTCTTCAAAAGGCACGCCGTCACAGCTACAAGGCTGCTCCGACGGATTGTAAGCGAACGGTTTCAGGTACTATTTCACTCCCCTCCCGGGGTACTTTTCACCTTTCCCTCACGGTACTTGTCCGCTATCGGTCATCTGGGAGTATTTAGGCTTACCAGGTGGTCCTGGCAGATTCACACGGGATTTCTCGGGCCCCGTGCTACTTGGGATACCTCTCCGGGCGGCACGACATTTCGGCTACGGGACTCACACCCACTCCGGTCCGGCTTTCAATCCGGTTCGCCTATACCATGCACAATCACCGTGGCTGTCCGGCAGAACAGCCCGAAAGGTCCCACAACCCCGACCATGCAACCCCTGCCGGGTATCACACATGACCGGTTTGGCCTCTTCCGCTTTCGCTCGCCACTACTCACGGAATCACGGTTGTTTTCTCTTCCTGTGGGTACTGAGATGTTTCACTTCCCCACGTTCCCTCTACCCGCCCTATACATTCAGGCGGGAGTCACCAGGTCACCCAAAGGGCCTGGCGGGGTTTCCCCATTCGGAAATCCTCGGATCACAGCTCGTTTATCAACTCCCCGAGGCTTATCGCAGATTACGACGTCCTTCTTCGGCTCCAGATGCCAAGGCATCCACCGTTCGCTCTTAGAAACTTGAAACCACACATGAGTTCAAAGAAACCACCACAACCCCGAAAGGCCGCGGCGGTGACCAATGAATACGTCAACAACACCCTCCCCCAAACGAGAGAAGATGCTGCAGAACACATTCGAAACAACAACAAAAGTTGGTGCTTCTAAGATGCTCGCGTCCACTATGTAGTTCTCAACAGACGGCCAGAACCCCCACCCCACACCACCAACCGGTGATGCTTCATGAAGGCCTGAAGAAACCCGCCAACCCCGAAAGGTCGCGCCCGGTCCCTCAGGACCCAACAGCGTGCACGCACCAACCCCGCCCACCCCAACCATTCCAACCAACCCGAAGGCCGGCGTACTCGATCAAGACGCTTGCGACTGATGCCTATGTCAATGTTCCACCCATGAGCACCCAGCAGGAACATTCGCCCTGCAATGGGCCTCCTGGAAGACCCGAAAGTCTCCAGTGCTCCTTAGAAAGGAGGTGATCCAGCCGCACCTTCCGGTACGGCTACCTTGTTACGACTTAGTCCTAATCACCGATCCCACCTTCGACGGCTCCCTCCAAAAGGTTGGGCCACCGGCTTCGGGTGTTACCGACTTTCATGACTTGACGGGCGGTGTGTACAAGGCCCGGGAACGTATTCACCGCAGCGTTGCTGATCTGCGATTACTAGCGACTCCGACTTCATGAGGTCGAGTTGCAGACCTCAATCCGAACTGAGACCGGCTTTTTGGGATTCGCTCCGCCTTACGACATCGCAGCCCTTTGTACCGGCCATTGTAGCATGCGTGAAGCCCAAGACATAAGGGGCATGATGATTTGACGTCATCCCCACCTTCCTCCGAGTTGACCCCGGCAGTCTCACATGAGTTCCCACCATGACGTGCTGGCAACATGCGACGAGGGTTGCGCTCGTTGCGGGACTTAACCCAACATCTCACGACACGAGCTGACGACAACCATGCACCACCTGTAACCGAGTGTCCAAAGAGTTCACCATTTCTGGCGCGTTCTCGGTCATGTCAAGCCTTGGTAAGGTTCTTCGCGTTGCATCGAATTAATCCGCATGCTCCGCCGCTTGTGCGGGCCCCCGTCAATTCCTTTGAGTTTTAGCCTTGCGGCCGTACTCCCCAGGCGGGGCGCTTAATGCGTTAGCTACGACACGGAAACCGTGGAAAGGTCCCCACATCTAGCGCCCAACGTTTACGGCGTGGACTACCAGGGTATCTAATCCTGTTCGCTCCCCACGCTTTCGCTCCTCAGCGTCAGTAAGTGCCCAGAGACCTGCCTTCGCCATCGGTGTTCCTCCTGATATCTGCGCATTCCACCGCTACACCAGGAATTCCAGTCTCCCCTACACCACTCAAGTCTGCCCGTACCCACTGCAGGCTCCAGGTTGAGCCTGGAGATTTCACAGCAGACGCGACAAACCGCCTACGAGCTCTTTACGCCCAATAATTCCGGACAACGCTCGGACCCTACGTATTACCGCGGCTGCTGGCACGTAGTTAGCCGGTCCTTTTTCTGCAAGTACCGTCAAGGAGCAAGCTCCCCTTCTTCCTTACTAAAAGAGGTTTACAACCCGAAGGCCGTCATCCCTCACGCGGCGTTGCTGCATCAGGCTTGCGCCCATTGTGCAATATTCCCCACTGCTGCCTCCCGTAGGAGTCTGGGCCGTGTCTCAGTCCCAGTGTGGCCGGTCACCCTCTCAGGCCGGCTACCCGTCGACGCCTTGGTGAGCCATTACCTCACCAACAAGCTGATAGGCCGCGAGTCCATCCCAGACCGAAAAAACTTTCCACCCCACACCATGCGGTACAAGGTCATATCCGGTATTAGCTCCGATTTCTCGGGGTTATCCCAGAGTCCAGGGCAGGTTACTCACGTGTTACTCACCCGTTCGCCACTAATCCACCCCACAAGTGAGGCTTCATCGTTCGACTTGCATGTGTTAAGCACGCCGCCAGCGTTCGTCCTGAGCCAGGATCAAACTCTCCAAAAAAACTTGGCCCCAACCACCCCAAAAGAGCAGCCAGGAAATTCAATCACTGACAGAGAAACAACTGACTCTCGCCAAATTGTCCATCAATCAAAGGAATCCCACCCACCCCAAAAAAGAGGCAGGACAGGGTTCAAAAATTGGCATTGAACATAGTGCACGCTGTTGAGTTCTCAAGAAACGGACGCACCGGGGTTTCAGCCTCTCGGCCTGCCCCCAGGGCAACCTGTCAACCATACCACCTCGGAGCGAGACCCTGGAACCGAAGTCCCGTTCCTCGCGGCTGTTTCACAGCCTCCCGACCTGGTCGGAACCAGCCGGTATCAGAACCGGATTCGGGATCGGAGTGGAGGTTCAATCTTAGGCTTGAAATCACCGAGTCGCAATGCTGCGCCTTCGAGGTTATTTGGCTAAGATCTTCGCTCGCTTGCTTGCCAGGAGCTTTTCGCTCTCTCGCTCGCCGCGGCGACATGGAATAAGTTACGCGGCGGTGCGGCATCCGGCCAAATCGGGCGTGCATCCCGGGCGTGTCGCGGGTGCCGCAGCCCGCGCGGCCGGCTCGAGATCCCCGGAAACACGCGGAAGGCGGGGCATCCGATCGGATACCCCGCCTCCCCACGCTCGCGCAGCCGATCCCGAGCGTCAATCGACCTCGTCGGGGTGCGCGCTCACGCGACCCTCGCGCTCGAGCCCGGTGATGGCCGCCATCTCAGCCTCGTCGAGCGCGAAATCGAACACGTCGAAGTTCTCGGCCATCCGCGCGCGCCGGTTCGACTTCGGGAACAGGATGTGCCCGCGCTGCAGGTGCCACCGGATCACGACCTGGGCCGGCGTCTTGCCGTGCGCGGCAGCGGCCGCGGTGATCTCGGGCAGCTCGAGCAGCGGGTACTTGCCCTGGCCGAGCGGGCCCCACGCCTCGATCGCGATGCCGTGCTCCGCAGCGAACGCGGCCGTGTCGGGCTGCTGGTGGTACGGGTGCAGCTCGATCTGGTCGACCGCCGGCACCACGTCGGTCTCGGCGAGCAGGCGCTCGAGGTGGTGCGGCAGGAAGTTCGACACCCCGATCGAGCGCACGCGGCCGGTCTCGCGCAGACGCTCGAACGCCTTCCAGGTTTCGACGTAGCGGTCGCGCGTCGGGCTCGGCCAGTGGATCAGGTACAGGTCGACGTACTCGAGGCCCAGCCGTTCGAGGCTGCGATCGAAGGCGCCGGCGACCGAGTCGTAGTCGCCCTGATCGTCGTTCCAGAGCTTCGTCGTGACGTAGAGCTCTTCGCGGGGGATGCCGGACTCGGCGATCGCACGCCCCACCCCCTCCTCGTTGCCGTAGATGCGCGCCGTGTCGAGATGGCGGTAGCCGACCTCGAGGGCGTCGGTCACGATGCGCCGGGTCTCGTCGGGGTCGACCTTGAACACCCCGAACCCGAGCTGGGGAATGGAGTGGCCGTCGTTGAGCTGTACGCGGGGAACGGTGGATTCGGTCATCTGCTCATCCCATCACGCGGGTCGCGGCATCCGACAGCCCGTTCGCGGTGCGCGATCGCCCGACTGCAGCCGCCGTACGATGGAGGGCTATGCCCGCCGCGATCCCCGTGATCTCCTACCCTCCCGAGCTGCCGGTCTCAGCGCAGCGGGAGGAGATCGCGCGCGCCATCCGCGACCACCAGGTGGTCATCGTCGCCGGCGCCACCGGGTCGGGCAAGACCACCCAGCTGCCGAAGATCTGCCTCGAGCTCGGGCGCACCTCGATCGCGCACACCCAGCCCCGCCGCATCGCCGCTCGTACCATCGCCGAGCGGGTGGCCGAGGAGCTCGGCGACGAGGTCGGCGGTCTCGTCGGCTACCAGGTGCGGTTCACCGACCGAGTGAGCGAGTCGACCGTCATCAAGGTGATGACCGACGGGATCCTGCTGAACGAGATCCATCGCGATCGCGAGCTTCGCCGGTACGACACGATCATCATCGACGAGGCGCACGAGCGCAGCCTGAACATCGACTTCCTGCTCGGGTACCTGAAGCGGCTGCTGCCGCGGCGGCCCGACCTCAAGGTGATCGTCACGAGCGCGACCATCGACCCCGAGAGCTTCGCGAGGCATTTCGCGGATGCATCGGAGCGACCGGCTCCCGTGATCGAGGTGTCGGGGCGCACGTATCCGGTCGAGGTGCGGTACCGGCCGTTGGTCGCGGATGCAGGTGCATCGGATGCCTCGGACGACGATGAGGGAGCGGCCGCGGAGGACCGCGATGTGCAGCGGGGAATCCTCGACGCACTCGACGAACTCGACCGCGAGGCGCCGGGCGACGTCCTCGTGTTCCTGAGCGGCGAGGGCGAGATCCGCGACGCCGAGCAGGCGGTGCGCGCTCACACGACCCGGCGCGGCGCGGCCGGGCTCACCGAGGTGCTGCCGCTCTACGGCCGGCTGAGCTCGGCAGACCAGCACCGCGTGTTCGAGCCGTCGAAGGTGCCGGGGGTGCGACGGCGGGTCGTGCTGGCGACCAACGTGGCGGAGACGAGCCTGACCGTTCCCGGCATCCGGTACGTGATCGACGCCGGCACCGCGCGCATCAGCCGCTACTCGACCCGCTCGAAGGTGCAGCGCCTGCCCATCGAGCCGATCTCGCAGGCGTCGGCGAACCAGCGGTCGGGGCGGTCGGGGCGCACGAGCGACGGCATCGCGATCCGGCTGTACTCCGAGGACGACTACGACCGGCGGCCCGAGTACACCGACCCCGAAATCCTGCGGACGAACCTCGCCGCGGTCATCCTGCAGATGGCCTCGCTCGGGCTCGGCGCGGTCGAGGAGTTCCCGTTCCTCACGCCGCCCGACGCGCGCGGCGTGCGCGACGGCGTCGAACTGCTGCGAGAGCTGGGGGCGATCGACGATGGCGGGATCGAGCGGGAGGGGCCGCGCCTGACCCGGATCGGGCGCCAGCTCGCACGACTGCCGATCGAGCCTCGCTTCGGGCGCATGGTGCTCGAGTCGAAGGCGCAGGGCGTGAGCCGCGAGGTGCTCGCGATCGTCGCCGGGCTCACCATCCAGGACCCGCGCGAGCGACCGCTCGAGCAGCGCGAGCAGGCGACCGCCGCACATGCCCGGTTCGTCGACCCGACCAGCGACTTCCTCACCCTGCTGAACCTCTGGAACCACCTCGAGGAACGCCAGCGCGAGCTCTCGGGCAGCGCGTTCCGCCGGCTCTGCAAGGCCGAGTATCTGAACTACCTGCGGGTGCGCGAGTGGCAGGACCTGTACCGCCAGCTCGTGCGACTCGCGAAGCCGCTCGGGCTGCACGTGGCCGCTTCGACGGGCTCGGCGGGCGGGGTCGCGCCGAACCCCGACGGCATCCACCGAGCGCTGCTCGCGGGGCTGCTGTCGCAGCTCGGCATCCGCGACGACGCGCGCACCTCCTCGGGCCGCGGCGGGGCCGGGCAGGCCCGCGAGGCCGAGCGCAAGGGCCGCCGGCAGATCGCCGAGTTCCTGGGCGCGCGGGGTACCCGGTTCGCGGTCTTCCCGGGTTCTGCGCTCGCGAAGAAGCCGCCGCAGGCGCTCATGAGCGCCGAGCTCGTGGAGACCAGCCGCCTCTTCGCGCGGATGAACGCCGCGATCGACCCCGCCTGGGCGGAGCCGCTCGCCGGCCCGCTCGCCAAACGCTCGTTCAGCTCGCCGCGCTGGGAGCGCAAGCAGGGCGCCGCCGTCGCCGACGAGAAGGTCGTGCTGTTCGGCGTGCCGATCGTGCCGAAGCGGCGCATCCAGCTCGCCCGGGTCGACGCGGCGCTCGCGCGCGATCTGTTCATCCGCCACGCGCTCGTCGAAGAGGACTGGGACTGGAGCACGCTCGACCGGCGCGTGTTCGCGTTCGTGCGCCGCAACCGCGACCTTCGCCGTGAGCTCGGCGAGCTCGAGGAGCGGACGCGGCGGCGCGACATCCTGGTCGGTGACGAAGCGGTCGTCGCCTTCTACGAAGCCCGCGTCCCGGCCGACGTCACCGACACGCGCGCGTTCGAGCGCTGGTGGCGCGGCGAGCAGCGCCGACAGCCCGACCTGCTCACCATGACCGCCGCCGACCTGCTCGGCGAGGTGCCCGAGACCCGCGACGACGGATTCCCCGACCGGTGGAGGCAGGGCGACCAGACGCTGCGACTCGCCTACCGGTTCGAACCCGGCGCCGACGACGACGGCGTGACCGTGATCGTGCCGCTCGTGCTGCTGCCGCGCCTGGACGCGACCGGGTTCGACTGGCAGGTGCCGGGCCTGCGCGACGAACTCGTCACCGCGATGCTGCGAACCCTGCCGAAAGTGCTGCGCCGCCAGGTGGTTCCGGCCGCCGAGTGGGCCGCGAAGATCTCAGCCGAGCTGCCAGCGGGGCCCGAGGGCGGCGAGGCGCGCGAGCCGTTCGCCGACGTGGTCGCGAAGACGATCCGCGCGCTCACGTTCGCTCCGGTCGATCCGTCGGACTTCGACCTCGACCGGGTGCCGCCGCACCTGCGGGTGACGTTCCGCGCGGTCGACGATCGCGGCCGCACGGCCGGCAGCGACAAGGACCTCGCCGCGCTCCAGGCTCGGCTCGCGGATCGCGCGGGCAAGGCGGTCGCCGCGACCTTCGGCAGGTCGGATGCCGCGGCGGCGCGCCGCGACGGCGGGCGGCGCGGGCCCGTGGCATCCGACCTGCCCGACGACACCGGCGGGTTCACCGAGGCGACCGGTCGCACCGCGTGGGAGTGGGACGCGCTGCCGGCGCACGTCGACACCCGGCGCGGCGGCAACGTGGTGCGCGCGTATCCGGCCGTCGTCGACGACGGGGCATCCGTGTCGCTGCGGCTGCTGCCGACCGCGGAGGAGCGCGACCGCGCATCGCGACGCGGCATCCGCCGGCTGCTCGTGCTCGCGACGCCCTCGCCGGTCGCCTACGTGCAGGAGCACCTCTCGAACGAGGAGAAGCTCGCCCTCGCGGCGAGCGCGTACGCCGGGCCGCGGGCACTGCTCGACGACGCCCTGCTCGCGGTCGTGGACGCCGAGCTGCGCGCCCGGCACCCCGACGGGCTGCTGCGCACCCGCGCGGAGTTCGACGCCGTGCGCGATGCCGTCGCGGCGGTCGTCATGGACCGCATGTTCGAGACCGCGGCGCTCGCGGCGCGCATCCTGAAGCTCGCCCGCGAGGCCGACAAAGCGATCTCGAAGGCCGCGAGCCTCACCCTCATGTCGCCGCTCGCCGACGCGCGCAGTCAACTCGAATCGCTCGTTCCCGTCGGATTCATCTCGGCGACGGGGCTCGAGCGGCTTCGCCACCTGCCCCGCTACCTCGAGGCGATCATCCTGCGCGTGCGCAAGCTCCAGGGCGACCCCGGTCGTGACCGGCGATCGTTGACCGAGGTCGAGGAGGCGACGAAGGCGTTCGCCGACGCCGGCGGCCGAATCCCCATCGACCCCGACGCCGACCCGCGCCTCGTGCGCGCGAGATGGATGCTCGAAGAGCTGCGCGTCTCGCTGTTCGCGCAGGAACTGCGCACCGCGGAGGCGGTATCGATCCAGCGGATCCGCAAGGCGCTCAGCTCGTGAACCGCGGCTCGTAGGCGGGCGCGATCTCGGCGAAGCGGGCGTCCCACCAGGCGTCGTCGCGCTCGGCGTGCGCGATCGGGTCGTCGAGGTATCGGCCCAGCGCCTCGAGGTAGACGTGCCACCCGGGCCCGTACTCGGTGTCGCTGATCCCGTCGTGGCGCAGCACGAGCCGGGTGCCGCCGCCATCGGGCACGAGCCGGACCTCGAGCCGGGTCTCGTGCTCGCCGCGGACCTGCCAGGTCGTCGTGAAGCCGCGCGGCGGATCGCACACCTGCACGACGCCGACGCAGTAGACGTCGCCGCTGCTGCCGATCGCCTCCCACGTGCCGCCCACGCGGAACTCGCCGCGGTACGTCGCCATGAACCGGGCCAGCCGACCCGGGTCGGTGATCGCCTGCCAGAGCTCGTCGACGTCGGTGGCGTAGCGCTCTTCGAGCTGCAGTCGCCAGGTGTCGCCGGTGCGTTCGATGAGGCAGTCGTCGGGAGTCATGGTCGTTCCTTCCCGGGGTGCGACGTCGTGGTCGCTCGTCTGCGGTCGCGCGCGCCGCGTACGACCTCGGTGTGCAGCGCGTCGAGCGTGCGGCTCCACTGGATGCGGTACCGCTCGACGGCGGCGGCCGCGCGATCGACGCCGTCGTGATCGAGTGCGTACAGACGACGCGCACCGGCCGGCCTCGCGTTCGCGAAGCCCTGTTCGCGGAGGATGCGCAGGTGCCGAGAGACCGCAGGCTGCGTGATGCCGAACTCGGCGCGGATGGCGTCGACCACGTCGCCGGCGGGACGCTCGCCGTCGGCGAGCAATTCGAGGATGCGTCGGCGGACCGGGTCGCCGAGGACGTCGAGTGCGTGCACGGCCCAATCGTATCTGTTCATGCTTATATTTGTCAGGACTGATATCTTGGCCGCCCGATAGACTCGACGATCGTGGGAGGGTACGGCGAGCTGCTGAGGGTGCCGGGCGTCGCGCGCATCATCGCCGCACAGCTCACGGCACGGTTCCCCTCGGGGATGCTCTCGCTCGCGTTCCTGCTGCACGTCGAACGACAGATGGACTCGTACGGCGCGGCCGGGCTCGTGCTCGCCGCGACCTCGATCGGGCAAGCCGTCGCCGGCCCGCTCACGAGCCGGCTGATGGGGCGCCTCGGCATGCGGCCCGTGCTCATCACCACGCTCGTGATCTGCGCGGCCTCGGTCGTCGCGATCGGCGTCATCCCGCCGAACCTGGCGGCGTACATGATCATCGGGCTCATCGGGGGCCTCGCGACCCCGCCCGTGCAGTCGGCGGTGCGCACGATCTACCCGAAGATGGTGAACTCGCGCCAGCTCACCCCGCTGTTCTCGCTCGACGCATCGGCGCAGGAGATCATCTGGGTCGTCGGCCCCGTCGTCACGACCTTCGTGTCGACGCAGATCGGCACCATCTGGGGCATCCTGCTCGCGGCCGTGATGATGGTCGTCGGCGGCATCTGGTTCATCTCGTCGCCCGAGCTCGGGCGGGTGCGCATCCCCCGCTCGAAACGCCGGCTGGGCGCGGTGCTCGCCCGGCCCGCGGTGCTGCTCGCGACCGTCGTCGGGTTCCTGATGATCGGCGCGTGCGCCGCCGTCGAGGCCGGCGTGGTCGCGGTGTTCGGCCACGACGGCGCCGAGGCCGGCATCGTGCTCGCGATCTTCTCCATCGGCAGCCTCGCCGGCGGTCTGCTGCTCGGCCACGTGCAGATCGGCCCCTGGGCCACCGCGCGGCGCATGCTCATCGTGTTCGTCGGCATGTCGCTCGCGGCGTTCGGCATGAACCTGCCGTGGCTGTCGGTCACCCTGCTCATCGCCGGCATCGGCATCGCGCCCGCGCTCGCGGTGCTGTTCGCGATCGTGTCGGCCAGCGTGAAGTTCTCGGATACCGCCGAGGCGTACGGCTGGGTCGGCACCGGGCAACTCATCGGTGCGGCCCTCGGGTCTGCGCTCGCGGGCTTCCTCATCGATGGATACACCGCGGTCGGGGCGTTCTGGGCGGCGGCGGTGCTCGCCGGACTCGCGACGCTGGCGGGCGTCATCGGGCGCCGGTGGCATCCCGACCTGCGCGGCCGCGACGCGTCCCCGATCCCCGACACCGAGCCGGTGCCGCTGACGCCCAGCTGATCCGACGAGCTGAACAGGACGATACGGATGTCTCAGACCAGCGATCCCCTGCCCCTCGCGCCGCTCGTGAGCATGCACGACGGCCATCGCATCCCGCAGCTCGGGTACGGGCTGTACAAGGTGCCCGCCGACGACGCCGAGCGGCTCGCGCTCGCGGCCGTCGCAGCGGGCTACCGGCACCTCGACACGGCGACGCTGTACGGCAACGAGGAAGGCGTCGGCCGTGCCGTGCGTCGCGCGCCCGTGCCGCGCGACGAGCTGTTCGTCACGACGAAGGTGTGGAACGACGACCACGGCTTCGACGAGACGCTGCGCGCGTTCGACGCGTCCATGGGCCGGCTCGGCCTCGACGTGCTCGACCTGTACCTCATCCACTGGCCGGTGCCGTCGCAGGATCGGTACGTCGACACGTGGCGGGCGCTCATCCGGCTGCGCGACGAGGGCCGGGTGCGGTCGATCGGGGTGTCGAACTTCCACCCGCACCACATCGAACGGCTCGTCGACGAGACCGGCGTGGCGCCCGTGATCGACCAGGTCGAGCTGCACCCCTGGCTGCCGCAGCACGCGGTGCGCACGTTCGACACCGAACGGGGCATCCTGACCGAGGCCTGGTCGCCGCTCGCCCGCGGTCGCGTCCTCGGCGACCCGACCCTCGACCGGCTCGCCGCGAAGCACGGGCGCACGCCCGCGCAGATCGTGCTGCGCTGGCACGTGCAGCTCGGCAACGTCGTGATCCCGAAGGCGTCGAGCCCCGAGCGCATCCGAGAGAACCTCGACGTGTTCGGGTTCGCGCTCGACGCCGACGACCTCGGCGCGATCGCCGCGCTCGAGACCGGCCACCGCACCGGCCGCGACCCCGACCTCGACTGAACACCCCGCTCCCCCGCCCCGCCGGCGTGCCGGCGCCCCTGCGCGCTTTTCAGGCGTAACGGGTCGGAACGGCGACGAGCACGGCGTGTTCTCCTGAGAACGGTGCGATTTCGGCCGACGTTCCTGAACAAAGCATCGTGGGGGACGTACGGGGATGGGCGATGGTTGGGGATGGCCGGCGATCGTGTCCGAAGCGGAATCGAACCGTGACCGGACCGTCGCCCGGCGCGTCTTCACCCGGATCAGACCCGCCAATAGCCTGTGGCCATGACATCTGCAGCGACGCGTTCGTGGGCCCGACGGCTCGCCCCGGCGGCGGGGGTCGCCGCGCTCTCGGCCCTGCTCCTGGTGGGATGCTCGGCAGGCGGCTCCATGACCTCGTCGCCGGATTCCGAGGCCGGCATCCCGATGCAGCCGATGCCCGAGGGCCCGGCAGTCGACGCCGGTGGCGCCGCCGACGAGTCGGCGGCGATCGAGGCATCCGACGCCGATCGCAGCGTGATCAAGACCGGCTGGATCTCGATCACCGCCGACGACCCGATCGCGGCCGCCGACGAGGCGGCCGACATCGCGACCGACGCGGGCGGCCGGGTCGACCACCGCAGCGAGACGCCCGGCACCGACACGTCGGACGCGCGGGCGCAACTGACGCTGCGCATCCCCGTCGACCGGCTCGACGCCGCCGTCGACGACCTGCGCGAGCTCGGCACGGTCAACTCGGTCTCGATCGACGCGAACGACGTCACGCAGCAGCGCGAAGACCTCGACGCGCGCATCGACGCGCTCAGCGCCTCGGTCGACCGGCTCGAAGCCCTCATCGGCCAGGCCGAGACGACCGCCGACCTCATCGAGATCGAATCCGAGCTGACCGTGCGCCAGGCCGAGCTCGACGGCCTCACCGCGCAGCGCGACGCGCTCGTCGACCAGGTGGACTTCTCGACGCTCTCGGTCGAGCTGATCACCGAACGCGTCGCGCCGACACCGCAGCCCGCGACGTTCTGGGACGGCCTGCAGGCCGGCTGGGCGGCACTCGTCGCGTTCGGGTCGGGGCTGCTGGTGGTGATCGGCGCGCTGCTGCCGTGGCTCGTGTCGCTCGCGGTGCTCGGGGCGATCGTGCTCGGCATCGTGCTCGCGGTGACACGGTCGCGTCGTCGTCGATCGGATGCCTCGGCGGCACCTGAGCCGCGGGCGACCGACGAAGCATCCGATCGCTGACCGCCCCGCCCGGCGTAGGCTGACGGCGTGACCCCGGAAACGCTGCTCACCGACGACCTGCTCGACCGGATCCGCGACCGCGCCGCCGACTACGATGCCCGCAACGCGTTCTTCGACGACGACCTGCGCGAACTGCAGCAGGCCGGGTACCTGCGCTCGCTCGTGCCCGAAGAGTTCGGCGGTCTCGGGTGGGGTCTCGACGATGCGGTGCGCGCGCAGATCCGGCTCGCGGGCGCGGCGCCGGCGACCGCGCTCGCCGTGAACATGCACCTCGTCTGGACGGGCGTGGCGAAGGTGCTGCGCGACCGCGGCGACGACACGCTCGAGTTCCTGCAGCGCGAGGCCGGCGAGGGCGAAGTGTTCGGGTTCGGCATCTCCGAGGCCGGCAACGACCTCATGCTGTTCGGCTCGCGCACCGTCGCCGATCCGCAGCCCGACGGCGGGTACCGGTACACGGGTCGCAAGATCTTCACATCGCTCTCTCCCGCGTGGACCCGCCTCGGCACGATGGGCCTCGACACGACCTCGGACGACGCGCCCAAGATCGTCTACGGGTTCATCGACCGCGACGACCCCGACGTGCGGATCCTCGACGACTGGGACACGCTCGGCATGCGTGCGAGCCAGAGCCGCACGACCGTGCTCGACGGCGCGTACGCGGCACCCGACCGGATCGTGCGCCGACTCGAGCCCGGCCCCAACGCCGACCCGCTCATCTTCGGCATCTTCGCGTGCTTCGAACTGCTGCTCGGCGCCGTCTACACGGGCATCGGCGCCCGCGCGCTCGAGCTCGCGGTGGCAGCGGCCCGGCGCCGCACCTCGATGAAGAACGAGGGGCGCCCGCTCGCGGACGACCCCGACATCCGGTGGCGCATCGCCGACGCGGCCCTCGCGCACGACGCGATCGAGCCGCAGCTGGTGTCGCTCGCGCGCGACGTCGACGGCGTTGTCGACCACGGCGCGTTCTGGTTCGCGAAGTTGTCCGGCGCGAAGGTGCGGGCCACCGAGACCGCCAAGCACGTCGTCGACCAGGCGGTGCGGGTCGCCGGCGGGTCATCCTATTTCGCCGGCTCGGAACTCGGGCGGCTGTACCGCGACGTGCTCGCCGGGGTCTTCCACCCCTCCGACGACGAGTCGGCGCATTCGACCATCGCCAACGCGTGGCTGGGGCCGGTGGCGAGCTGAGCCGACCGGCGCGCCCTCGATAGACTGACCGCGCGGCCGTGCCGCGCCGCTGACCGAGGGAGTGCAGATGAACGGCGTGCTGTTCCTGATCGCCATGGCGATCTTCGTATTCGGCCTGTGGCTGTTCGGCGTCGCCGAGCTGGTTCCCGGGTTCGAGGCGCTGGTGTTCTTCGCAGGGATCCTCTGCGTGGCGACCGCGCTCGCGATCCCGACCACGCTGCTCGGCCGCGGCGGCGGACGGTGACGCTCCCCGTCGCCGACACGATCGTCACCTACCCCGCCGGCGACCTCGTCGCCCGCTCGCGCGTGCTGCACGTCGAGCCGACGGCCGACGGACGGCTCGCCGTCATCACCGCCGCGACGAGCTGCCACCCGGTCGACGCCTCGTGGCCCGACCAACCCGCCGACCGGGCGGTGCTGAGGGTCGGCGACGCGGGCTCGGGCGCGCCCGATTCTGCCGAGATCGAGGTGCTCGATGCGGTGGTCGGCGCGACCGACGGCGAGGTGCTGCACCTCGGCGCCGACGTGCCGGTGCGCCGCGGCACCGAGGGCTGGGCGTTCATCGTCGCGCACCTGGTCGCCGCCGACGCGCAGGTCGCCGAGGGCGACGAGGTCGAGATCGAGGCGGATGCCGCGCTTCGCGCCGAGTTGTCCGCCGGGCACACCGCCTGCCACGTCGTGTCGCTCGCCCTCAATCGCGCATTCGGCGGCCTCTGGTCGAAGCAGTGGCGCACCGACGCGCTCGGCGCCCCCGATTTCGACCAGGCTGCGATCCAGTCGTCGACCATCGTGCCGAACGGGTCGCTCGACCGGTACCGGCTCAACTCCTCGCTGCGACGCAAGGGCGTCGCGATCGCCGAGCTGCCCGGGGTGCTCGACGACGCGGCCACCGCCATGACCGCGCAACTCGCGGACTGGATCTCGAGCGGAGCATCCGTTCGCATCGAACGCTCGGGCGATGGCCTCACCGACCTGCGCGAATGGGTGTGCGAGCTGCCCGACGGCACGGCGCGCATCCCGTGCGGGGGCACGCATGTGGCATCCCTCGCCGAGTTCGCGTCCATCGCGCCCGAGTTCGCCCTCGTCGACGACGAGGGCACACCCGTGCTCGAACTGCGCACCCGCGCGACGCGCCGCTGAAGACGATGCGGCCGCCGTGCCGCCGCCACCCGCTCACGGGGTTACTATTGCCGCCGTGGGAATTCGCATCGAGAAGGTCGACCTGCCGGGAATCGGCGTGCGTCACGACCTCGTGACCGTGGGCGGTCGACGCATCAGCGTCGTCTCGCACCGCGATGGTGAGCGCGACCTCGGCGTGTTCGACGCCGACGACCCCGACGCCTGTCGCGACAGCATTCCGCTGAACGACGACGAGGCGGCGGCGCTCGCCGACGTGCTCGGCGCCTCGGTGATGCTCAGCCGCCTGACGAGCCTGTCCGACGAGACGGCCGGGCTCTACACCGAGCAGATCGCGTTGCCCACCGACTCCCCGTACCTGAACCGCACCCTCGGCGACACGAAGGCGCGCACCCGCACGCACGCCTCGATCGTGGCGATCGTGCGCGACGGCGCGGTGATCCCGTCGCCCACGCCGACCGAGCCGTTGCGGCCCGGTGACGTGATCGTCGCGGTCGGCACGCGTGAGGGTCTCGACGGCGTCTCGCGTCTGCTCGCCAACGGTCCCGGCTGAGCGGCGGTTCCATGCACGAGACCACGCTGCTCCTGATCGAGGTCGGCGCGCTGCTTCTCGGCATGAGCCTGCTCGGCCGGCTCGCGATCCGGTTCGGCGTCTCGCCGATTCCCGTGTACCTGTTGCTCGGCCTCGCGTTCGGAGAGGGCGGCGTGCTGCCGCTCGACGCGAGCGAGGAGTTCTTCCAGGTCGGCTCCGAGATCGGGGTCATCCTGCTGCTGGCGCTCCTCGGCCTCGAGTACACCGCCGAAGAGCTGTTCGGCGGGCTCAAGTCCTCGCGCGCCGCCGGCCTCGTCGACGGCCTGTTGAACGCACTGCCCGGCGCCGCGTTCGCGTTCCTGCTGGGATGGGGTCCGATCGCGGCGGTCGCACTCGCCGGCGTGACCTGGGTGTCGTCGTCGGGCGTGATCGCGAAGCTGCTCCGCGATCTCGGTCGTCTCTCGAACCGCGAGACGCCGGGCATCCTCGCCGTGCTGGTGATCGAAGACCTCGCGATGGCGTTCTATCTGCCGGTGCTCTCGGCGATCGTGGTGGGAGTGAGCCTGCTGCAGGGCGCGATCTCGGTCGCGATCGCGGTGGCCGTGGTCGTGGTCATCCTCTACGTGGCGCTGCGCCACGGGCACGTCGTATCGAGGCTCTTCCCCGCCGACGAGTTCGAGCCGCTGCTGCTCGGCGTGCTCGGCCTCACGATGCTCGTCGCGGGCCTGGCCGCCGAGGTCAGCGTGTCGGCCGCGGTCGGCGCGTTCCTCGTGGGCATCGCGCTTTCGGGCCGGGTGGCCGAGAACGCGAGCCAGGTGCTGACACCGCTGCGCGATCTGTTCGCGGCGATCTTCTTCGTGTTCTTCGGGCTGACGACCGACTGGTCGGCCCTGGTGTCGATGCTGCTGCCCGCGCTCGGGCTGGCCGTCGTCACGATCGCGACGAAGGTGCTCACCGGCATGTACACCGCACGGCGCGCGGGCGTCGGCCTGCTCGGCCAGTGGCGTGCGGGCTTCGCGCTGACCCCGCGTGGCGAGTTCTCGATCGTGATCGCGGGACTCGCGGTCGGGGCTGGGGTGACGCCCGCGCTCGCGCCGCTGGCCACGGCCTACGTGCTCATCACGATCGTCGCGGGCACGTTCCTCGCGCGCCTGCCCGATGCGGCCTGGTTCCGTGCAGCGGTCAGGAGGCAGGCGGTGCGTCCGCCGGTGTAGCGGATGCGTCGGAGCCGGCGCGGGCATCGGGCTCGGCGGCATCGGGCTCGGCGGCATCGGGCTCGGCGTCGTCCTGCTCGGCGAGCAGTTCGCGCACGCGCGGCACGACCTGGGTCGCGTAGCGCTCGATGCTCTCGCTCATCACCTCGTGCGGCAGCGTGCCGTTCGAGTACTTGAGGTCGAACCGGGTCGCGCCGATCGAGCGCATCGCCGCGGCGATCTTCTGCGCGACGGTCTCGGGCGACCCCGCGTAGAGCGCGCCGTGCTCGCTCGCCTCGGCCTCGAAGTGCGCGCGGGTCGCGGGGCCCCAGCCGCGCTCGCGGCCGATGCGGTTGATGATCACCTCGTAGTGCGGCCAGAGGGTGTCGAGGGCGGCGGCGTCGGTCTCGGCGATGAGGCCGGGCGAGTGCACCGCGATCGGCTGCGGGTCGTGGCCGAACTGCTCGAGCGCGCGCCGGTAGAGGTCGGCGAGCGGCGCGAAGCGCGCGGGGCTGCCCCCGATGATGGCGAGCACGAGCGGAAGACCGTAGTTCGCCGCACGCACGACCGACTCCGGGCTGCCGCCGACGCCGACCCAGGTCTTCAGGCGCCCGTGCTCGACGGGCGGGTACACGAGCTGGTCGGTCAGCGGGGGGCGCAGCGTGCCGGCCCAGGTCACCGGCTCCTGCGTGAGCAGCGCGGCGAAGAGCTGCAGCTTCTCTTCGAAGAGTTCCTGGTACTGGCTCAGGTCGTACCCGAACAGCGGGAACGACTCGATGAACGAACCTCGGCCGAGAATCACCTCGGCCCGGCCGTTCGACACCGCATCGAGCGTCGAGAAGCGTTGGAACACGCGCACGGGGTCGTCGCTGCTCAGCACCGTGACCGCCGAACCGAGGTGGATGCGCTCGGTGCGGCTCGCGATCGCGGCGAGCACCACGTCGGGCGCGGAGACGGCGAACTCGTGCCGGTGGTGCTCGCCGATGCCGAAGAAGTCGAGGCCGAGCCGGTCGGCGAGCACGGCCTCGTCGACCACGTTGCGCAGCACCTGCGCGTGCGGAAGCGGGGCGCCGTCGGGGCCGGCGGTCACGTCGCCGAACGTGTCGAGTCCGAATTCGTACTGACGTGGCATCCGTCGCATCCTCTCCGAGGTTCCATGCTCATGCATCGACATGCCGGAACCAGCCCCCACCCGAGACTATTCCCAGCCGCGCTGCGGCGGCCAGTGGGAGGATGGACGCAAGCCGCATGGGAATGCGGCGCAGCGTCGCGCGCGTTTTCTGCATACGGATGCATCGAATCGGATGCCTCTCGCATTCGATCTCTCGGAGAGGACACGCAGACCATGGAGCGACCCGTCATCGGGATCTTCGGCGCCGGCAAGGTCGGCACCGCGCTCGCACGGCTGCTCGTGGCATCCGGGCACCGCGTGCTCATCGCGGGCTCGCCGCGACAGACCGCCCTCGACCTGGTCGTCGGCGTCGTCGCCCCCGGCGCCGAGGTAGCGACCCCCGACGCGCTCGTCGACGCGGCCGACGTCGTCATCGTCGCCGTGCCGTTCGGCAAGGCGGCCACCGTGCCCTGGCAGCGATTCGGCGACAAGGTCGTCGTCGACGCCATGAACTACTGGCCGCCGATCGACGGCAATCTCGCCGAGATCGACGACGACCCGCGATCGACGAGCGAGATCAACGCCGCCCGCAACCCCGCCGCACGGGTCGTGAAGAGCCTCAACCACCTCGGCTACCACGAGATGGAAGACGACAGCATGCCGCCCGGCTCGTCGCTGCGGCGGGCGCTCGCCGTCGTCGGCGACGACCCCGACGCCCGCGCCGTGGTCGCCCGCATCATCGACGCGATCGGATTCGATCCCGTCGACGGCGGCGCCCTCGCGCACGGCGTCGAACTCGAGCCGGGGCATCCGATCTTCGGCCGTGAACTGAGCTGCGCCGAACTGGGCGCCCTGCTCACGCCGTCCACGCAGCCCGCCGCGCGCGCCGCCTGAGCCCTGGAGCGCTACTCGAACGCGCGGCGCTGGCGCCGACGCGCACCGAGGTCGAGCACTCCGATGCCGAGCGCGACCGCGACCAGCACCGCGACCGCGATCATGCCGAGTCCGTACGCGTCGTGGTAGACGCCGAGGTCGGGCTCGCCGTCGGCCTCGCGGAAGATCGTCGCATAGAAGAGCGAGAGCGCGACCGCCGTGCCCACCGCAGTGCCGATGCGCTGACCGAGCTGGCCGACCGAGCCGGCGAGTCCGCCCTGGCGCACCGGGATGTCGGCGAGCGCCAACGTCTGGTTCGGCGAGATCACGAGGCCGCCGCCGAAACCGCCGACCGTCATCGCAGCGGCCATCGCCCACGGCGTGATCTCGGGCGGGGTGAGCAGCGCCGCGGCCACCAGCAGGCCGATGCCGACGAGCAGGATCAGGATGCCCCACACCACGAGCTTGCGGCCCAAGCGCTCCACGAGCAGGCCGCCGCGCCACGACGTGAAGGCGCTGAGCAGCGCGAACCCGATCGACACCATGCCGGCGAACACCGGCTCGAGGCCGAGGCCGTGCTGCAGGTAGAGGGTCGTGAGCAGGAACATCGACGGCAGCGCAGCGAAGTAGACGGTCGCGAGCATGGTGCCGTTGCGGTACGAGGTGACCGAGAACAGCGACAGCGGAACGAGCGGGTGCCTGCCCGACGCGGCATACCGCCGCTCCCACGCGATGAAGGCGGTGAGCGCGAGCACGAACACGACGAGCAGCCACCACCTGGCCGGGTCGTCGGTCGGCGCACCGGTGGTGAAGAGGAAGGGCCACATCAGCGAGACCACGGTGGCCGCGAAGAGCAGCAGGCCGAGCGGGTCGAGCTCGAGGGGCTTTCGCTGCACGTGGCGCGTCTGCGGCAGCACCCAGATCGCCAGCGCGATCGCGGCGAGCGCGAGCGGGACGTTGATCCAGAAGATCCACCGCCAGCCGTCGGAAGGTCCGCCGAGCAGGATCAGGAGGCCGCCGAGCGTCGGCCCGAACGCGGTCGACAGGCCGATCGTGGCGCCGAAGATACCGAACGCGCGCCCGCGCTCGGCGCCCTGGAACAGCTCCTGTACGAGGCCGAGCACCTGCGGCATCTGGATGCCCGCCGCGACGCCCTGCACGAGTCGGGCGACGAGCAGGAACACGCCGCTCGGTGCGAGCGCGCACGCGATGCTCGCGAGGGTGAACAGCGAGAGGCCGACGACGAACAGCGTCTTGCGCGAACGCTGGTCGCCGAGCCGGCCCGCCGGCACCAGCGTCAAGCCGAAGGTGAGCACGTACCCCGAGACGATGAGCTGCAGCTCGGTCGACCCGGCGCCGAACGCCTCCTCGATCGAGGGCAGCCCCACGTTCACCTTGGTCAGGTCGAGGATGGTCAGCGCGGCCACTGCCACGCACACCCAGTACGCCCGCCAGCGCTTGGCCGGCGTCAACGGGATGGATCCGGTGGGCACCGCGTGGGACGACATCGGGTTCAGCCTAGGCGGTGCGGATTCCCAGACCGCCCCGGGTATGCTGCGAGTCGGTCGAAACGGATTGGGCCGACCCGTCGGGTCGGGTCGGCCGGAACGAGAGGATGCTCCGGATGTGCTACCCCGTCACGTGCGACGTCTGCGGCAAGGTCACGTGGGCGGGCTGCGGTGAGCATGTCGAGCAGGCCCTCGCAGGGGTGCCCGACGCCGAGCGCTGCGCCGGTCACGCTGCCACCGCCTGACCTCACCTCGCGGTCGCGGCGCGCGTGCGGTGCCGGCCGATTGGGATGACGAGCGGCGTTCCGCTCAGCGGGTCGGCGATCACCTCGCATCGCAGGTCGAAGACGCGCTCGACGAGCGGCGCGGTCACGACCGCGTTCGGCGAACCCTCGGCGATGATGCGACCGTCGCGCATCGCGATGACGTGGTCGGCGTATCGGCAGGCGAGGCCGAGCTCGTGCAGGACCATCACGACCGTGGTGCCCCGCTCTCGGTTGAGATCGGCGAGCAGGTCGAGCACCTCGACCTGGTAGTTCACGTCGAGGAACGTGGTCGGCTCGTCGAGCAGCAGGATGTCGGTCTCCTGCGCGAGAGCCATCGCGATCCAGACCCGCTGGCGCTGGCCACCCGACAGCTCGAGCACGCGACGGCGCATCAGGTCGGCGGTTCCGGTCGCCGCGAGCGCCCGATCGACCGCGGCGTCGTCGGCGGCCGTCCACCGGCGGAACCAGCCCTGGTGCGGGTACCGGCCGCGGCCGACCAGGTCGCCGACGGTGATCGAGTCGGGTGCGATCGGCGACTGGGGCAGCAGCCCGACGATGCGCGCCAGGTCGGCCGGGCGCATGGCGTGCACGGATGCCCCGTCGAGCACGACCTCGCCCGCACGCGGGGCGAGCAGGCGCGCAACCCCGCGCAGCAGCGTCGACTTGCCCGAGGCATTGGCGCCGATGATCGCGGTCATGCGGCCGGCCGGGATGCGCGTGGACACCCCGCGCACGATGTCGGCACCGTCGTATCCCAGCGTCAGCTCGCGGAGGTCGAGTTCGTGGTCGGCGCTCATGCGCGCTCCTTTCCGCTCCGCACCAGGAGCCAGGCGATGTACGGCGCGCCGACCAGACCGGTGACGATGCCGGTCGAGATGGGCGTCGGCAGTGCGTGCTGGGCCACGAGGTCGGCGACCTGCACGATGATCGCCCCAGCGAGCGCCGCCACGACGACGCGGTCGCCCGCGCGGCCGAGGAGCCGTGCTGAGACCGGGCCGGCCATGAGCGCGACGAACGCGATCGGCCCGGCGGCCGCCGTCGCCAGGGCGACCAGCGCAACCGCGAACGCGAGCAGCACCACGGTGTCGCGGTCGACGCGCAGCCCGAGGCTGCTGGCGCGATCACCGCCGAGCTCGAGCACCCCGAGCCGACGGGTCCAGGCCGCGGCGGCCGGCAGCAGCACGAGCACCGCGATCGCGAGCACGACGAGGTCGGTCTCGCTCGCCATGCCGACCGACCCCACCAGCCAGGTCATCGCCGCACGCGCGTCGGTGATGTCGGCCCGCGCGATGAGGAACGACGTGATCGACTCGCACCCGGCCGCGACGCCGACACCGATCAGAATGAACCGAGTGCCCACGAGTCCCCCGCGCCACGCGAGCAGGAACACCAGCGCGGCCACGCCGAGTCCTCCGGCGACCGCCGCCGCCGAGAGCCCGATCCCGCCGAGTCCGAACAGGGTGAGCCCGGCGACCGTCGCGGTGCTCGCGCCCGCCGAGATGCCGATCAGGTCGGGCGCTGCGAGCGGGTTGCGCAGCAACCGCTGGAATACGGCGCCGGATGCTCCGAGCGCGAGCCCGACCAGCACGGCGGTGATCGCCCGGGGCATGCGCAGGCCCCGCACGATGAAGTCGGTCGACGGGTCGCCCAAGCCGAGCACGGAGGCGAGCACGTCGAGCGGCGGCAGCAGCACGCTGCCGACGGTCATCGAAGTGACGAACAGCACCGCGCACACCGCCGCGAGCGAGCCGGTCACGATCGCCGCACGTCGGCGTCGCGACATCCGGTCGACATGGAACCCGCCTGCCGCGACCGCCGCACCCGATGCGCCCGATGCGCCCGATGCGCCCGATGCGCCCGGCGGCGTCGGCCGGGCAGGGCGGGTCTGCTCGGTGGCGCTCACAGCTCGACGCTCCGTCGCATCCGCACCAGCGCGACGAACACGGGCGCGCCGACGATGCCCACGATGACTCCGACCTGCACTTCGGCCGGCGCGATGACCATTCGCCCGAGCACGTCGCACGCGAGCAGCAGCGTCGGGCCGAGCACCAGGCTGAACGGCAGGATCCAGCGGTAGTCGGGCCCGGCGAGCAGGCGCGCCAGGTGCGGCACCATGAGCCCGACGAACGCGATCGGGCCGCACGCCGCGGTCGCGGCGCCGCAGAGCACCGCGACGATCGCGAACAGGACTCCCCGCGTCAGCCGCACTCGCGTGCCAAGCGAGCGGGCGAGATCGTCGCCGAGCGCGAGCGCGTTCAACGGGCGCGCCGCGAGCATCGCGACCACCAGGCCGCCGACGAGGAACGGCCAGAGCTGGCCGATCACCGGCCAGTACCGACCGGCCAGCGCACCGACCTGCCAGAACCGCAACTCGTTCAGCGCGTCGACGTTCATGAGCACGATGGCCGAGGTCAGCGACGACGCGGCCGCGGTGACGACCACCCCCGCGAGGGCGAGCTTGGTCGGCGTCGCCCCTTCGCGCCCGAACGACGCAATGCCGTAGACCGTGACCGTCGCGACGCCCGCGCCGAGGAACGCGAACCACACCGCTGCGCCGACCGCGCCCGAGCCGGCCACGGTCACTGCGGCGACCACGGCGAGCGCGGCCCCGGAGTTGATGCCGAGCACCCCGGGGTCGGCGAGCGGGTTGCGCGCCACCCCCTGCAGCAGCGCCCCGCTCACCGCGAGCGCCGCGCCGATGAGGAGGCCGAGCACCGTGCGCGGCACGCGCATATCGAACAGCACGGTGAGCTCGGTCGGCGTGAGGGCGCCGCCGGCGGTGATCGCCCGGGATCCGAGCAGGATGCTCGCCGCGCAGGCGGCGCCGAGTGCGAGCAGCGAGACCGCGAGGGCCGCCGCGAGCCCGAGCCCGCCGCGATGGCGGGCGGTCGGGCGAGCGGCGGTCGCGGTCATTCGACGGCCCGGCTCACTCGACGACGATGTCGGGGTTCGCACCCTCGACGAACGCGGTGAGCGACTGCAGCTGGGCGGTGTAGTCGGGGTAGGTGTGCAGCCAGTAGGCCGGCCAGGTCGTGGTCTGCCCGGCGGCGAAGGCCGCGATCTGCGACGAGATCGGCTGGTCGGCGAGCGTCTGCTCGTTCGCCGGGTGGTTGCGGTCGTCGAACAGCAGCACGTCGGGCTGATAGGCGTCGGCGTTCTCGAAGCTCAGGGTCTGCCAGTAGGGGAAGTCGGGGTCGGGCTCGCTCGGCACGATGACGTCGAGGCCCCACGACCGCAGGTCGAGCAACTCGGGCGCGTACTCGGGCACGGCGATCGCGTAGCTGTCGTCGTACGGGCTGATCGCGAGCGCGGTCAGGCCGGGCTTGCCCGCCACCGCCTCCTGGAAGGCGGCGACCGCGCCATCGAACTCGGCGCGCTGGGCGTCGATCACCGCGGTGTCGGCGCCGAGCGACTCGGCGAGCTCGGCGTACCCCTCGATGAGGTCGACGATCGAGTCGCCCTGTGCGGCGCCGACCACGGGCGCGAGCTCGGCGAGCTTCGTGCTCGACTCCTCGACGCCGCTCTCCAGGCCCGAGTAGGCCTCTTCGACCGGCCACCAGTCGCCGACGATGAGGTCGGGCTGCAGCGACGCGGCCTTCTCGACGTCGATCTTGCCCCACTCCTCGCCGAGCACCTCGATGCCCTCGAAGTCGACGCCCTGCAGGCCCACGTCGCTGTCGAGGTCGCCGTCGGCGTAGATGCCGACCGGCGTGATGCCGAACTCCATCAGCACCTTCGCGGCGTACGCGTGCGCGATGATGCGCTGCGGCACGTGGTCGGCGGTGTACGTCGTACCGTCGCCGGACACGTAGCTCCAGGCGACCTCGCCGGATTCGGCGTCGGCGGCGGGTGACGAGCAGCCCGCGAGTGCGAGGGCTGCGGCCGCAGCGGCAGCGAGGGCGGTGAGACGGCGTGCGGGCATGCGGGGACTCCGAGGTTCGGCTGGCTGAGGCAAGCCTTACCTTAGTACGACGGGATGCCCCGGTCGCAACTCGTCGCAGGGCGACCCGGGGGACCTGCAGACGACGAAACGCCCCGGCCGAAGCCAGGGCGTTTCGTGTTCTCGGTGGACCCAGGGGGATTCGAACCCCCGACCTTCTCATTGCGAACGAGACGCGCTACCAACTGCGCCATGGGCCCGAGCCGTCAATGACTCTACCATCCCGCGAGGGGTGTGAAAGACCATCCCCGGCGAGCGCGAGCGTGGTCAGACAGCGCGACGACGACGACGCAGCACGGCGTCGAGGTCGTCGATACCCGGCGTCGTCTCGCCGACGATGCCCATGCGCGCATACGGGCTCGCCGCCTCGGCCACGGCCGCCTGCCCGGCGGGCTCGGCCACGGCCGGCTCGGCGGGCCGGGCCGGCAGTCGCGGCGGCGCGGGCGCGATCTCGGCGGCCCGCTCGGCGAGCTCGGCCTCGACGCCGGCGCGCCGCAGCTGCTCGGCCGCCTCGATCGAGGCCATCGCCGCGGCGGCGATCGTGCCGCGCGACAGCGTGAGCGGTCGCGGCAGCGGCTGGGGCGTCCACCCGGGCTCGTCGACCTCGTCGGACGCAAGCTCGATCGGCTCGAACGGCTCGGCCACGACCGACTCCGTCGGCGCAGCGGCGACCGACACCATGGACCGCCCGGCACGCGCGAGTCGCGCGAGCTCGGACATGGCCACGACGATGCCCGCGGTGCCGACGAGCGCGACCACCGGCGTCAGTCCGAAGCCGAGCCCGACCAGGCCGACGACGAGCGCGAGCAGCGAGACGAGCAGCAGCAGGCTGCGACGACCCCGACGGCGGCGGAGCCTGCTGCGCTGCGCTGCGAGATCGTGGATACCGGCATCGGCGGCCGCGGCATCCGACTGCGAGACATCCTGATGCGAGACATCCGGCGAGACATCCGACTGCGAGACCTCGGGCTGCGACTCCGACCGCACCACCTCGATCGGCTGCGTGGCGAGCGCGCGCAGCGCGAGCCCGCGTGCTTCGCGAGCCGCCTGCTGGGCGGCGATGCGCTCGGCGATCGCGAGCTGCTCGGCCGCCTCGGTCTCGGCCCTGGCGGCGGCCTCGTGCTCGGCGAGGATCCGCTGCTGCGCCGCGACCTCGCGGGCCGACACCTCGAGCCGAACCGGCTCGGGCGTCTCGCTCGTCTCGGCGATGATGCGGATCGTCTGGCCCAGGCGCACCGCATTGCGCTCGGTCGCCAGGTACTGCCGGCGTCGCAACCAGCTCGGCAGCAGGTACGCGACCCAGAGGACTGCGGCGGCCGCCATCAGCACACCCCCGCCGATCACGTCCATGCGTCAACGTTAGGGGACGCCGGGCACACGGCCCAGCCGGGGGCGGGTGTGTCAGCGATCCGACACGCGAAGTGGGGTAGCCGCCGCAGCGCGATCCTCGTCGGGGATGCGCGCCGCACCGGCCGGCACCCGCCCGTCGCGCCAGCGGCCGAGCACCCCGCCGCGGCCGAGCTCCTCGGCGACGAGCGCGAACGCGAAATGGTCACGCCAGTCGCCGTTGATGTGGATGAACCGGCGCCGCAGGCCCTCGTAACGGAACCCCAGCTTCTCGACGACACGCAGGCTCGGGCCGTTCTCGGGGCGGATGCAGATCTCCATGCGGTGCAGGCGCAGCACGCTGAAGCAGTAGTCGGTCGCCAGCGCCACTGCCGTCGGCGTGATGCCGCGACCCGCGAACTCCTGCGACACCCAGTATCCGATCGACGCGCTCGACAGCGACCCGTGCGTGATCGATGAGACGTTCAACTGCCCGGCCAGCCGGCCCTCGTGCTCGATGAGGAACGGCAGCGCGCTGCCTGCCCTGGCGTGCGCGAGCAGATTGCGGATGCTCGCGCGGGTGTCGATGATCGAACCGCCGCCCGGGTAGGTCGCCTCCCACTGGCGCAACCAGGCCCGATTGTCGAGCAGCACCTGCTCGAGCGCGCGCGCGTCACGTGCCCTGACCGGACGGAGCACGACCTCGGCGTCGCGAAGGGTCGGCAGCAGCGCAGCCGGCATCTCAGCCGCGCGGGTCCGTGTCGCGCGCGACGAAGTCGGCGAGCCACGCACGCAGATCGGGTCCGAGGTCGGCCCGATCGGCCGCGAGCTGCACGACCGCCTTGATGTAGTCGAGCTTGTCACCCGTGTCATATCGCCGACCGCGGAACACGACGCCGTACACGCCGCCCGTGCCCTCGACGTCGGCGGCCATCTCCATGAGCGCGTCGGTGAGCTGGATCTCGCCGCCCTTGCCGGGCGGGGTGCGCTCGAGCACGCCGAACACCTCGGGCTTCAGCACGTAGCGGCCGATGACCGCATAGTTGGACGGCGCGTGCTCTTTCGCCGGCTTCTCGACGAGGCCGGTCACGCGCACCACGTCGGGGTCGTCGGTCGGCTCGACCTCGGCCGCACCGTAGAGGTGGATGCTGTCGGGGTCGACCTCGAGCAACGCGACGATCGACGCATCGCGTGCGACCTGCTCGTCGAGCATGCGAGTGAGCAGCGGGTCTCGGGCGTCGATGATGTCGTCGCCCAGCAGCACCGCGAACGGCACATCGCCGACGTGCATGTGCGCGCGAGCGACGGCGTGGCCGAGCCCCTTGGGGTCGCCCTGGCGCACGTAGTGCATGTCGGCGAGATCCGTGGACTCGTTGACCTTCTCGAGCTTGGCCGTGTCGCCCTTCGCCTCGAGCGTGGCTTCGAGCTCAGCGACCCGGTCGAAGTGGTTCTCGAGCGCGTTCTTGTTGCGACCCGTGATCATCAGCACGTCGGTGAGGCCCGCTGCGACCGCCTCTTCGACCACGTACTGGATCGCCGGCTTGTCGACGACGGGAAGCATCTCTTTCGGCATCGCCTTGGTCGCCGGCAGGAACCGGGTGCCGAGTCCGGCGGCCGGGATGACTGCCTTGGTGATCCGTTTCGTCATGCGGCAAGCGTACCGGGCGCGTTCCGCCCGGCGCGGCCGGTACGTGACACGGGTGTGACGCATCGATGACGGTTCGGCTCGGAGCGCAGCATCCTAGGATGTCGCCATGCCCGACGATCCGGACGTCCAGAAGCGGATCCTGCGCGCCGAGCTCCGCGAGCGCCGCCAGAACATGCCCGCCCACGAGCGCGAGCACGCCACCGAGGGGTTCACGGCACGGTTGCAGGAGCTCGTCGGCATGACCGAGGCCGAGTCCCTCTCGTGCTACCTCTCGATGCCGACCGAACCCGACACCCGGCCGTTCGTGAACTGGGCCGAGGCGCGCGGGATCCGCGTGCTCTTCCCCATCACCCGCGAGGACGGCCTGCTCGACTGGACCGTCGGCGAGGAGCAGACCGAGTCGATCGGCGTGCACGGCGTGCCGCACGCGCACGGCGAACTGCTCGGCCCGATGGCGATCAACGACGTCGACCTCATCGTCGTGCCCGCCGCGGCGATCGACGCGACGGGCATGCGACTGGGTTGGGGCCGGGGCTATTTCGACAAGACGCTCGGTTCGATGGGAAAATGTCCTCCGGTGTACGCCGTCGTGTTCGACTCGGAGTTCGTCGAGCACGTCCCCCGCGAGCGACACGACCAGCCCGTGAACGGCGTCGTGACACCGACCCGCATCGTCGCGTTCTGACCGTACGGCGCTGCCCCGAAGCATCCGACGCACCACCCGGAGAATCCCCATGCCCACGTATTCCTACCGCTGCACCGAGTGCGGCAACGCCTTCGACATCCACCAGGCTTTCACCGACGACGCGCTCACGACGTGCGAGGCGTGCGGCGGCCGGCTGCGCAAGCTCTTCAACACCATCGGCGTGACCTTCAACGGTTCGGGCTTCTACCGCACCGATTCGCGGTCGGGCGGCTCGGGCGAGGGCGGCGGGTCCACAGGCTCGGATGCCTCGTCGGGCGGTTCCGGCGCGAAGTCGGATGCCTCGTCGGGGTCGAGCTCGGGATCGAAGGATTCGGGGGCGTCGAAGGGCTCGGCGTCGAGCTCGGGGTCGTTGTCGGGATCGTCGTCGTCGGGCTCGGCTAGCGTGGCGTGATCCCTTGCACACCGAGGAACGAGGAGGGGCAATGCTCAAGGGCTTCAAGGAATTCATCCTGCGCGGCAACGTCATCGAGCTGGCGGTCGCGGTGGTCATCGGCGCAGCGTTCACGGCGGTCGTGAACTCGATCGTGGCGAACCTCATCAATCCGCTCATCGGTGCGATCTTCCGCGCCGACAGCCTCGACGACGCACTCGTCGTGACGATCCCGTCGCTGTACGGCGAGGGCGCCCAGATCAAGTTCGGTGCTGTGATCGGCGCGATTCTGACGTTCGTCATCGTCGCGGCCGTGGTCTACTTCGTGTTCGTGCTGCCGATGAACACCCTGAAGGAGCGCGCAGAGGCCAAGCGCAAGACCGGAGTCCCCGACCCCGAAGCGCCCGAGAGCGAGCTCACCCTGCTCGCCGAGATCCGCGACCTGCTCGCGGCCGAGCGCGCCGAGCGAACCCCGCGCAGCGACCGCTAGCCCGTCACCAATGCGGGGGTCGCTCCCGCGTGATGCGATCGTCGTCGGCGCTCGTGCGCCCGCGCTTGCGCGGAGCATCCGGCTCGTGAGCACCCGGCACCGCCGGCTCGGGCGACGGATCGCTGCCGGGCGCGGGCGTCAGGCGCGCGCGGCGCGACCGGCCAGCGGCGCGTTCGACGCGCTGCCGCGGGGCGCCTTCATCGGCGCACGGTTCGGTGCCTTCGGTCACGACGCCTCGGCGACCTGCTGCTCGGCCGCGTCGACCTTGCCGAGCAGGGTCGCGACCCGCACGGCGACCGCGTCGGGATTGCCGAACAGCTCGAAGCTGTGCACGCGCAGGTAGTGCCATCCGAGGCGGCGCAGCACGTCGGGCCGCAGCCGCAACGACTCGCGCAGGCTGAGATCGCCGAACGACGCGTCGGTCTCCACCACGACCGCCTTGCCCGCGTTCGCCGCGGCGAGCGCCAACCGGCCGCGGTATCCGAGCTTCACCCGCACGCCGAGCGCCTCGAGCCGGGCCGCGAGGTCGGCGAGCATCGGCTCGGCGCCGTGCGCCTCGTCGCGAGCCTGGCGCTCCTCGGTCTGGCTCAGCACCTGGGCGAGGGCGAGCACGCCGTGCGACTGGCGGTCTTCGTCGATGTGGTCGGGGCGGAACGCCGAGACCAAGTCCATCGAACGTCTCGCGCGCGTCATGCCCACCGCCAGCAGCCGGTCTCCGCCGGGTTCGCCGAGCGGGCCGAAGTTCGACAGCAGCCGGCCGTGCGGCGTGCGGCCGTACCCGACTGAGAAGATCACGCGGTCACGGCTCTGCGCAACCGCCTGCTCGAGCGTGAGCACGGTGAACGGCTCGGCGCGATCCTTCAGGATGAAGTCGGTGAGGTCGGTGCGCTTCGCGAACGCCGAGAGCACCGCCTGATGCACGCGGGCGGCGTGACGGGCGCTCGCGGTGATCACCATGAGCGACTCGCGCGGGCGCTTCACGGCGTGCTCCATGACGAGCTCGACGACCTTCGCGAGCTCGGCGTCGACGCTCTCGACCGTGCCGGTGACGGAGTCGGGCAGCCCGTTGCCGTCGACGTAATGCAGGCGCAGGCTGCCGTGCCCCAGGAACGAGCCGGCCCACGGCAGCGACTGGATGCGACCGCCGTAGAACCGCCGGTTCACGAGCTCGGCCAGGTCTTCGCCGCCCGCGCGGTAGCTGCGGGTGAGGGTCATGGTCGGCAGCAGCTCGCCGAGGCGCGCCAGCGCCGAATCGGCGTGCAGCGCATCGACGCCCTGCACCGTGCGCGGCGCGGGCGCGGGCGACGAGTCGGGGTCGTCGATGCCCGTCTCGAACAGCGTCGGCGTCTGCGTGACGGGGTCGCCGAAGGCGACCACCTGCTTCGCACGGCGGATCGCACCGAGGTTCTCGGCGAACGTCGTGGCCCCCGCGTCGACGAGGATCACCGCGTCGAACGGGATGGCGTCGTCGATCTCGCCCAGCTCGTACGGCGAGGCGAGCCACACCGGCGCGAGCAGGCGGAACAGGTGCGGTGCCCGGTCGTGCAGCTCGATCGGGCGCACCCGGTCGCCGCGGAGCATCCGACGCAGCTCATCGGCCTCGTCGGCGTGGTCGACGAGCGCAACCCGCCAGTTCTCGGCGAGCCGCCAGGCGACGAGCGGGCCGCCCGCCGACGCGTGCGCCTCGTCGACGAGCCGGAAGTCGGCCTCGAGCCGATCGAGCACCGCGGTGTTCGCGCCGAGCAGGGCCTGATCGGCGGCGAGCGCCTGCTCGAGCATCGACTGCCACCACGCGAGTTCGAGTTCGTCGGCGACGCGGCTCTCGGGCACGTGCCGCTTCGTGAGGTCGACGAGCAGCGGGTCGAGGCCGAGCTCGCGCAGGTTCGCGAGCAGCGCCGTGCGCTCCTGCAGGTTCGCCAGCACCTCGGAGTCCTCGGCGAGGCCGTCGAGCAACTCGGTGAGCTCGCGCACCGGGCGGGCGGCGAGCTGCCGGGCGGTGCCCTCGAGGCGGAGCGGCACATCGAGGGCGGCCAGGTCGGTCGTCACCGTGCGGTAGAGCACGTGCACGTCGTCGATGCCGACGGGCACGGCGGGTACGGCGCCCGCGTCGGAGTATCGCTGCCACAGGGTGCGCTGCTGCTGGATGCTGCGCAGCGCCGCGTTGACGTCGCCGACGTGCACCCCGGGGCGCACGTACTCCTGGGCGAGCCGGCGCAACCGTCGGCGGTTCGCACCCGACATGCCCTGCGCGTCGCGACGCGGGCCGGTCGCAGCGATGAGCTCGCCGAGCGGCCGGTCGTACACCGACGGCTGGAACCGGTCGAGCGTGTCGCGGATCGCGAGCAGCAGCCGCAGGAACACCCCGAGTTCGGCGATCGACTCGAACGGACGCAGTCGGGTCTGGGCGATGAGCGTACGGCCGCGGTCGAGCAGGCGCGGCACGTCGTCGCGGGCCAGTCGGCGCGCGAGGTCGTGGGCGGCGGTCGACGCCTCGGCGGTCGCGAACGTCGCGCCGTACCACGGCGAGTCGCCCGGCCCGTACTTGAACTCGCCGAGCGCCGCGGCCCGCACCAGGTCGCGGGCGACGGTGTCGCGCCCGCCGGCGAGCGCGATCAGGCAGTCGTGCTCGAGTCGGGCGGTGGTCTGCGGCGGCTTCCGCAGCAGCGCGAGGCGCGAGAGCTCGCCCAGCGCGTCGAGCACCGACACGCCGAGGGCGGGGTCGGGGCGACTGAGCGCGCCACGGTAGTCGACGAGCACCTTGCGCAGCCGCACGAGGGCGTCGTCGACGTCGGCGACGCGGGGGCGCTCGGCTTTCTCGTTGCGCGAGATCGACTGCACGAGTTCGCGGCGCAGGTTCGCCGTCGTGACGGCGGCACCGCCCAGACCGACCTGCGCGAGCCGGTGCGAAATGCCCTCGAGGCTCGCGCGCCGCGGACCGACCACGAGCACGCGGCGATCCTTCTGCACGAGCGCGCCGACCGCGTTGACGATGGTCTGGGTGCCGCCGGTGCCCGGCAGCGTCTTCACCACGAGCGACGCGCCGGCTTCGATCTGAGCGATCACCCGCTCCTGCTCGGGGTCGGCGTCGAGCAGCAGCCGGTCTCCCTGCGGGGGGCGTTCATCCTGCGGCACGATCGGCGCAGGCTCGGGGCGCACCGCTACGGCGGCGCGCGCGCTGCGGTTGCCGGCGATCGCGTCGATCACGGGGTGGTCGAGCCGCACCGCATCGGCAGCCATCGCCGGCCCGACCTCGGCGAAGCTCGACACCACGAGCCGGGGCGCCACCCGGAACCACGGCAGGTGCGATGTGAGCCCGCGCAACCGGTCGATCACGGGCTGCGGCTTGAACACGCCGTTGGTGAGCGCGAGCGCGACGAACGCGTCGGCGTCGAGCGTGATCTGGAACTGCTCGCGCAGCTCCCGTGCCAGCGCCGGGTTCAGGAACGGCTGGCCCTTCAACTTCAACTCGAAGTCGCGCCCGTACCGGCGGATCGCGAGCGGGCGCAGCAGCACCGGCGCGAGGAAGTCGTTGCCGTCGTTGCGCCACGACGCGAGCCCGATCGCCAGGTGCACCGATTCGATGCCGCGCACCGAACGCAGTTCGATGCCCTTCTGGGTGATCTCGCCCGCCGCGAGCTTCGCGTTGCGAAGTGCGAGCTCGTCGCGGATGAGGCTGGAGAGCAGAGTCGACTTGCCGGTGATGAACTGCGGCAGGCCGCCGGGATGCGTCGTCGAGAGCTCGATCCGGGTGCGCGGCGTGTCGACGAACCGCACCAGCGGCGATGAGCCGCCCACCGCGGCGAGTTCGTCCAACCACCGGCGGTGCGCGGGGTCGGCGACATTGCCGGCGACGAGGGCCGGGTCGCCCAGGCTCAGGGCGTCGGGACTGGTGGCGTTGGTCGACATGGGATCCGGGGTGAGTTCATCGGCGGCGGCATCCTGCTCGGGCGGGAGGAACCCCTCCTCGCCGTCATCACGATCGAGCCGTTGCACACGGACACCATACGTTGCCGGTGGCCGGAATCCCGGAAGCATCGCCGCAGAGCCCGCACACGGCGCTCACGCGGCGTGGCGGCCTCACGCCGGCAGCGCGACCTCGGTCGCATCGAGGCCGTGAGCGCGGGCGACCCCCTCGTTGGTCAGCTTGCCGTCGGTGGTGTTCAGCCCCTTCGCGAGCGCGGGATCGAGCGACAGCGCCTTCTGCCAGCCGAGCTCGGCGATCTTCAGCGCGTACGGCATGGTTGCGTTCGTGAGCGCCGGGGTGGACGTGGCGGGCACCGCACCCGGCATGTTCGCGACGCAGTAGAAGATCGCGTCGTGCACCCGGTACGTCGGCTCGGCGTGCGTGGTGGGGCGCGAGCCCTCGAAGCATCCGCCCTGATCGATCGCGATGTCGACCAGTACCGCACCGCGCTTCATCGAGGCGACCATCTCGTCGGTCACGAGCTTCGGTGCGGCCGCACCGGGCACGAGCACCGCGCCGACGACCAGGTCGGCATCACGCACCTGGCGCGCGATCTCGTACGGCGATGAGGCGAGCGTCTTGATGCGGTGGTCGTAGCGCGCGTCGATCTCGCGCAGCTTCGGCAGCGAGATGTCGAGCACGGTGACGTCGGCGCCGAGCCCGAGCGCGGTCGCCGCGGCCTGTTCGCCGGCCACGCCGCCGCCGAGCACGACGACCTTCGCGGGCGCGGTGCCCGGCACGCCGCCGACCAGCACGCCGCGGCCACCGCGCGAGGCGAGCAGTTCGGCCGCGCCGGCGAGCGGGGCGAGTCGGCCGGCGACCTCGCTCATCGGGGTGAGCAGCGGCAGCGAGCGGTCGGGCAACTGCACCGTCTCGTACGCGATCGCGGTGGTGCCCGCCGCGAGCAGGGCCCGGGTGAGGGGCAGATCGGCGGCCAGGTGCAAGTAGGTGAAGAGGGTGAGGTCGCGGCGCAGGTGCCGGTACTCGCTCTCGATCGGCTCCTTCACCTTGAGCACGAGGTCGGCCGACCATGCGTCGGCGGCGCTCGGCGCGATCTCGGCCCCGGCGAGGCGGTACTCCTCGTCGGTGTAGCCGGCGCCGACGCCGGCGCCGGTCTCGACCGCCACCCGATGTCCGTGCGCGGCCAGCGCGTGGGCGCCCGCTGGCGTGATCGCCACGCGGAATTCGTTGTTCTTGATCTCTGCGGGCACGCCGATGTGCATGGTCTGCTCCGATTCGCTGGATGGGCTCCCCCATCGTGCGCGTTCGTTCGCTCATCCGAAAGATCTGCCGCACAGAATTCTGTCGAGGCATCCTAGACTGATCGAAAGTTCGAAAGGATTCCCTTCGATGACGGATGCATCGCACGAATCGCGCAGCCCCGGCCCGGCGCAGCTCGACGACCTCGACCGCGAGATCATCGCCCGGCTGCACGAGAACGCCCGCATCGCGAACGTCGACCTCGCCCGCGCCGTCGGCATCTCGCCCTCGACCTGCCTGGCACGGGTGCGGTCGCTGCGCGAGCGCGGCGTCATCCGCCGCTACACCGCCGAGATCGACCCGGCCGCGCTCGGCTACTCGCTGCAGGCGCTCGTGAGCGTGCGCATCCGGCCGGGCGCCCGGCACCTGATGGAGCAGATCTCCGACGACCTGCGTCGCGAGCCCGAGGTCGCACAGCTGTTCTTCCTCGGCGGCACCGAGGACTTCCTCATCCATGTTCGCGTGCGCGACAGCGAGCACGTGCGGCAGTTCGTGCTGAAGAACCTGTCGGCCAACCCCGCCGTGGCGCTCACCGAGACGAACCTGGTGTTCGAGCACCACACCGCGCTCACTCCGGGTCTGCGTACGGTGCTCTGAGCCAGGCTACCCGCGAAGGGTCAGGATCTCGCCGAGGTCGAGTCCGTCAGGCGCCTCGAGCTGCGCGTACGTGCAGCTCGCCGGGTCGCGATCGGGCCGCCACCTGCGGAACTGCGCCGTGTGCCGGAACCGGTCGCCCTCCATGTGGTCGTACGCGACCTCGACGACGCGCTCGGGCCGCAGCGGCACGAACGAGAGGTCCTTTCCCGTGCTCCAGCGGCTGACCGCGCCGGGCATGCGAGTGGTCGCGTGCGCCTCCTGGTCGGCCCAGGCACCCCACGGATGCTGCGACCAGTCGGTCTCGACGAGCGGTGCGAGCTCGTCGACGAGTTCGGCGCGCCGGGCCATCGGGAACGACGCGGCGACGCCGACGTGGTGCAGCCGGCCGTCGTCGCCCCAGAGCCCCAGCAGCAGCGACCCGACGATCGGCCCCGCCTTGTGCCATCGGTACCCGGCGACGACGCAGTCGGCGGTGCGCTCGTGCTTGATCTTGAACATCGTGCGCTTGTCGGGCTGGTACGTGCCATCGAGGGGCTTCGCCACCACGCCATCGAGACCGGCGCCCTCGAAGCGGGTGAACCAGTCGCGCGCGACGTCGAGGTCACCGGTCGCGGGGGTGATGAAGACCGGGTCGGATGCCTCGGCGAGCGCCGCCTCGAGCAGCCGGCGCCGCTCGCCGAACGGCCGGCCGGTGAGGTCGTCGCCGCCGAGGGCGAGCAGGTCGAACGCGACGAACGACGCCGGTGTCTGCTCGGCCAGCAGCTTCACGCGGCTCGCCGCCGGATGGATGCGCTGCTGCAAGACCTCGAAGTCGAGCCGGCCGTCGCGCACCAGCACGATCTCGCCGTCGACCACGCACCGCTCGGGAAGGTTGCGTCGCAGCTGCTCGACGAGCTCGGGGAAGTACCTGGTCATCGGCTTCTCGTTGCGGCTGCCGAGCTCGACCTCGTCGCCGTCGCGGAAGACGATCGTGCGGAATCCGTCCCACTTCGGCTCGACGTGGCCGACCCCGGGGATCTCCTTCACCGCCTTGGCCAGCATCGGCTTCACGGGCGGCATCACCGGCAGGTCCATCCGTCCATCATGGTCGCCGACCGCCCGGATCGCACCCGTCGACGGGTGTTCGTGATCGGGTAGCAGCCGGGGTCGACCGGGTCAAGGGCTGGCCGAAGCATCCGGACCGACCTAACGTTGTGGTGTCGGCGCGGTGCGCGCCACGCCCGCGACGCCGTCACCGACGCCGAGCCCCGAACATGAGGAGCACCACCATGTCAGGATCCGACGCCCACGATCCGTCGCCCGAACACGACCTCGCCGATGAGGCCGTGCGGGCCGCCGAACAGCACCAACGCGCCGAGGAGGAGGCCGACGAGGCCGAGGACGTCGTCGTCCGCGACCCCGACGACGGGGGCGTCCACGAGGAGCGTGCGCAATGACCACCATCCTCGAACCGCCGCCGCAGGAAGCGCGCAGCACCGAGGTCGCACCCGCGCCCGGCATGCTGCCGCCCATCGGCCAATGGTGGCCGCTGCTCGAGTCGCCGTTGCGCCGCGAGATCCTCGAGCGGCCGACGGCGCCGCTGCCGCACCCGGTCGTGCGACGCATCCTCGACCTGTGCGACCTCGAGCGCACGCTGGTGCCGAACGGCTCGATCCGCCTCGGCGAGAACGAGTTGGCCTACCTCGCCGGCTGGCGCTGGATCGAGCGCGACTGACACCCGACTCTGCTGGGCGCCCTGCGGCGCGCCACCGGGCGCCAGCCATGGCCGCGCGGGAGACTCGGCAGGTGAGCACCGCCGAGGGGGACGGCACCCGCACCACCGACCGGTACGACCGCGACAGCGTCGAGTTCTCACGCGCGATCGCGTTCTTCGACGCCGCCTACGCGTTCGCGCTCACCCTCCTGGTGGTGAACATCGATCCGCCGCCGGCCGCCGACTGGGCGAACCCCGTGCGCTGGGTGACGAGCGGACTCGGTTGGCAGCTGTTCGGGTTCGCCGTGAGCTTCGCCGTCATCGCCGTGTTCTGGCGGGTGAACCACCGCATCGGCAGCGAGTTCACCGGGTTCACGAGCCGGACGATCACCGCGAACATCGTGAGCCTCGGGCTCATCGTGCTCATCCCGTTCTCGACTCAGGGCATCAGCGACCCCGCCACCGCCGACGAACCGCTCGCCGTCGCGGTGTACGCGGTGAACATCAGCCTCGCCGTGGTCGCGCAGAGCACGATCTACCTCGTTGCACGCGGCGACGGGCTGCTGCGGCACCCGCTTCCCCGCCGCGCCGACACCGTCACGCTCATCGACACGATGTCGACGCCCGCGGTGTTCCTGCTCTCGATCCCGATCGCGTACGTGTGGGGCGCGGAGTGGGGTCGCTGGTTCTGGATGCTGCTCATCGTCGTCGGCCCGATCAGCGGCAGGTGGGCCGCCCGCCGCGTCGCACGGATCGTCAGCGAGGAGCGCTCGGCGCCGCCGCCAACTCGAGCGTCATGAACGCGCTCAGCGGATCGAGCCGGTAGTCGGCGAACGGACCGCACTCGGCGAACCCGTACTTGGCGTACAGACGTCGCGCCGGCACGAAGAAGTCCTGCGTGCCGGTCTCGAGGCTCAGCCGCGAGTAGCCGCGACGGCGCGCCTCGTCGAGCACGTGCTCGAGCAGGCGGGCACCGAGCCCGAGGCCGCGCGCCGTGGCATCCGTGCGCATCGACTTCAGCTCGCCATGGTCGGAGTCGAGCTCCTTCAATGCCACGCACCCGAGCAGGTCGTCACCGGCCGCGAGCACCCAGAACGTCACGTTCGACGCCGAAAGCCCCGACACGTCGAGCGCGTGCACGCTCTCGGGCGGCGACTCGGCGTGCATGTCGGCGAGGTGATCGGCCAGCAGACGCAGGGCGCGCGGGTCGGCGAGGTCGCCCCGCTCGATGGTGATGCTGCGATCGGGAATGGCGAGGTCGGTCACCCGGGCGAGTCTGCCACCGTCGTGTTACGGGCGGATGTCACGTGGCGCGGTGTGCGGTACGGGTGTGCGCCTGCTGGGACGCCGGGGAACGGGTCGAGCGAACCTACTCGGACGCCTGTCGGCAGAGCGGATCGACGAGGCGAAGCGGCTCGACGAGACGGGCGTGCAGCTGCGGACGTCGAGGCGAATCGACGAGTTCCCCTCAACGGCGGCGAGACGACTGACCGATCACTCCGAGCCCCTCCTGGTAACCGGTGACCTCGAAGTCAGGGAATCGGGAGGTGAACTTGGTGGAGTCGAAGATGTTGTCGTGCTCGTATCTCGGCACGAGCTCCCGGATCTCCCGTACTTGCGGCGAGACGAGGGCGGCGGTTCCCAGAAGCCACTTCGGGAGGACCGTGTAGGCGGGTTCACGTCCGAGTGCCGCGCTCGCCATCGTGACGAACTCGCGATAGGTGGGATGCTCCGACGCGACCGGAAGATGCCAGGTCTGCCCGAACGCGCCCGCCGTATTGCCGAGCAACGCCAGCGCGCGGCTCGCATCCGGGGTCCAGATGAGCGTGCGGCGACGGTCTTCGTGCACAGGCACGAGGGGCTTCTTCCCCGCCTTCATGCGGTCAAGGATCAGCATGTTGGTGAAGCTCTGCGTCTTCCCGGGTCCATAGAACTCGGGGGCCCGGGCGATCAGGACCGGGATGTCGCCGCGCTTGATCTCCTCGAGGACCACCATGGCCATCGCCGCCCGCACCCTGCCCTTCGGTCCGACCGGAGCGAAGGGTGTGTCCTCGGTCTGGACTCGGTCGTCCTGCGGATACATGTAGGTGTTGTCGAAGTACGCGAACGCAGCACCGGCAGCCCGCGCCGCGTCCAGGGCGTTGCGGAGCATCGTCGGGAACTGCGCTTCCCACAGCGCGGTGTTCGCGGGCAGGCCGGCGGTGAAGTAGACGACATCGCTGCCGTCAACGGCGGTCCGCGTCTGCTCCGCATCAAGCAGGTCAGCCCGGGTGATGGTGTCGGTTTCGTTGACCTTGTGCGGGTTGCGGCTCACCAGCCGCAGGTCCGTTGTCTGCGTACGCGCGAGTTGCCGAGCCAGCTCCACCGCGATCTGGCCACTCGCTCCAAGGATCGTCTGCATCGCAACTCCCTCTGTCCCTCCGCGCCTCGATGCGCTATGTTAGCACTGCATACATTGTGACGGAGTGGGCAGACATGACTGCGGTCGAGAAGGCATATCACCACGGTGACCTCCGCGCGGCGCTGCTCTCCGCGGCGCTGGAGAGCGTGGAAGCGGGCGAGACGCCGTCCATGCGGGCGGTGGCCCGGCGAGCCGGTGTGTCACCCGCTGCGCCGTATCGGCACTTCGCCGACCGTGACGCGCTGGACTCCGCACTCGCCGTGCTCGGTTTCGATGAGCTCCACGACGACCTCACTACCGCGCTCGTCGAAGTTCGCTCGTCCGCGACCGCAGCGCAGACGCTCGGCGCAGTTGCCATCGCCTATGTGGACTTCGCGCTGCGTCGCCCTGCCCTGTTCCGGCTGATGTTCGGAGGCGCGTGCGATCCGGAGAACAGCGACCGCGTCCGGGCATCCGGTCGGCTGCACGCCCTGCTCGGAGGCGTCATTGCACGGTTCTTCCCCGCATCGGACGTTGTCTCCCTCTCGCAGGCGCTGTGGGGGCTCGCGCACGGCCTCGCGTTCCTCCACCTCGACGGCAAACTCCGCCCGGAACCGACCTCCGAGGTCGAGGGCCGGATCCGTTCGTCCGTCACCGCCATCATCACCCTTGCCGAGGGAGCATCCGCATGACCCGCATCCTGCACGTCGTCACCAATGTCGCCCACTACGACGACGCCTCCCACCCGACCGGTCTGTGGTTGTCCGAGCTCGCCCACGCCTGGGAGGTATTCGACAAGCGCGGCTTCGAGCAGGTCATCGTCAGCCCTGCAGGCGGACACGTGCCGCTCGAGCCCCGATCCGTGAAGTTCCCCAACTACGACAGGACGGCCAAGGCCTGGCACGCCGACCCGGCGAAGATGGCGCTGCTGGAGAACACCGAGAGCCCAGACGAGATCGACTCCGCAGACTTCGATGCGATCTACTTCACCGGCGGCCACGCCGTCATGTACGACTTCCCCGACAGTGAAGGGGTGCAGCGAATCACGCGCGAGATCTGGGAACGCGGCGGCATCGTCTCCTCGGTCTGCCACGGTTACTGCGGCCTGCTCAACACCCGGCTCTCCGACGGCAGCCTGCTCGTTGCAGGACGCAAGGTCACCGGCTTCGCCTGGCAGGAGGAGGTGCTCGCTCGCGTCGACAAGCTTGTTCCCTACAACGCGGAAGAGGAGATGAAGCGGCGCGGCGCCCTGTACGAGAAGGCCAAGATCCCCTTCGTGTCCTACGCCGTTGTTGACGGGACGCTCGTCACCGGACAGAACCCCGCGTCCGCGAAAGAGACCGCCGAAAAGGTGGCTGCGCTGCTGTGAGGTCCACCTCAGCGCGGCATCACCTTCGAGCAGCATCCCTCAGTGCCCCTGGAGGGACTCGAACCCCCAACCTGCTCCTTAGGACGGAGTTGCTCTTCCATTGAGCTACAGAGGCTGACCGGTCGAGTCTAGTCGACCGACCGAGCGACGCGGAGTGCCCGGTAGGGTGGCACGCGGCGAGCGGCGCCGGGGAGAGGAACACATGAGCGGCACGAGGTTCTGGATCGGCGCGTCGACGGTCGGCGCTCTGGGGTCGGCCGCACGCGGCGTGCGCCCGCTCGAGGTCGCCGACGACGGCTCGGCCGTGCTCGGCGAGCCGATCGACGTCGGGCCGAACCCGATGTTCCTCGCGCAGCGGGGCGACATCGTCGCGATCGTGCACGAACTCGCCGACGGACTCGTCTCGACCTGGCGGGCAGGCGACGAGACGCTCGCGCCGCTGGCCGCGCCGGCGCCGACCGGTGCGGCCGACCCGTGCCATGTCGCGTTCGACGCGACCGGGGCGTTCGTGCTCGCCGCGAACTACTCGGGCAGCCGCGTCTCGGCGCACCGGGTCGGCGACGACGCCGACGCCGCGCTCGTCTCGGCGATCGACTTCACGGGCCATGGCCCGCGCGCCGACCGCCAGGAGGCCCCGCACCCCCACCAGGTCGTGCTCGACCCCGCCCGCGACCGCGTCCTCGTGCCCGATCTCGGTGCCGATCGCGTGCGCGTCCTCCGGCTCGACGCCGACGGGCGACTCGGGCACGAGGCATCCGCCGACCTGCTGCTGCACCCCGGTGCCGGCCCCCGCCACCTCGTCGTCGTCGACGACGTCGCGATCGTGGCCAACGAGCTCGATCGCACGGTGAGCGTCGTCGACCTCGCCTCGGGCATCGAGGTCGCCACCGCACCGCTCGGGCCGGATGTCACGCCTCGCGGCCTCGGAGCATCGACGATCCGGATGACGCGGGGCGGCGTCGTGCTCGTCGGCGACCGCGATCTCGACGGCGTGCAGGCGCTGCGCTACGAGGCATCCGATCGCTCGCTGATGCACATCGGTTCGCTCGCGACCGGCGGCCGCCACCCGCGCGACCTCGAACTCACCGCCGATGAACGCCATCTCGTGGTCGCCGACCAGGGATCCGACTCGCTCGCAATCCTCGCGCTCGACGCGACCGGGGTGCCCGAGCGGGTGGTCGCGACTCTGCCGACCGAGGCACCGGCCTGCGTGCTGCGCGCCTGAGCGCGCTCGCGTCGCGTCCGCACCTCCGCAGTGCGCGGCCGCGGCGCGCGAACCCGGCGGGGCGCGAGCTGCGCGGGGGCGCAGTGCCCGCGCGCGACAGGGGTCTAGGCCGGCGGATAGAGGTACAGCGCGGATCCCGCCGGGATCGTCCGCACGTGGTAGGAGTGGTCGCTGTTCTGGTTGTACTCCTCGATGGTGACCGTGCCGTCGCCGTTCACGGCCTGCACGTACGCCACATGGTTGTACGGGAACCACGCGACCGCACCGACGATCGGCTCGCTGCTGGTCTGACGACCGCGCGACACCCACTCGTCGGCCCACGCGTACGCGCTGCCCGAGGCGAGGTTCGACCAGTCCCACTTCCACGGCGCCGAGGTGACGCCTTGGTCGCGGTTCATGCGCCACGCGACGAAGTCGACGCACTCGCGGAAGTAGTACCGCAGCGGCGAGAGCCCCCCGCCGAAATCGTCGGGCGTCTGGTCCCACCAGGGGTAGTCATCCCCCTCGGCCTGCTGGGCCGGGGTGTAGTACGCGCCGGCGTGGTTCGCGACGCTCGCCGCCCACGCGGCGCGATCGGCGGCCTCCTGCTCGGCGGCGACCCGGTCGATCTCGGCCTTCGTCGTCACGTCGTACGCATCGGTCGAGACGGCCGCTTCGCTCGCGAGGGCCGACACGTCGAGCGCCTGCGCACCCGCCAGCGTGGTGCGGAAGAAGCTCGACGGCCCTCCCTCGCCGGTGCCCGGCACGAACGCATACGCCGGCAGCGCGACGGTGCCGACGATCGCGGGCACCACGAGCACGGTCGCGAACACCCTCGCCGGGCCGTTGCGACGGCGGCGCTCGGCGACCGGACGAGCGGTTGCGGCCCGGCCGGCGGGCGGAGCGGAAGCGGCGGGGCGAGCGGATGCCCCCGGCGCGACAGGTGCCGCGGACCTGGTCGACGGGGCGGCCTGCGGCGGCCGCGAGGCATCCCCCCGACGCGTCTCGGCGCGCGAGGCGACCGACGGAGCCGCGACCGACGGGGCCGGAGCCGTCGCCGCGACCGACGGGGCCGCGACCGACGGGGCCGGAGCCGTCGCCGCGCCGACGACCGGCGCCCTGCGCGACGATCGCGATGCCTCCGCACGCCTGGCTTCGGCCCGCGACCCGGGCACCCCCGACTGCGGGACACGGGAGGCCATCGCGGTGGCGGACTGCGGCATGAGGTTCAACGGCGGTGCCGGCTGCTGCGCGGCACTCTGCGGCGCGGCACTCGGCTGCGGCGCGAAGGGCACCGGCGGCGGAGTGGTGCGCAGGTCGCGTCGGGCGGGGTGGCCGCCGGGCGTCGACACGGTGAAACCGGCGGGCGCGGACGCCTCGGCACGGTATCCCGACGACTCGGCGCGGCGCAGATCACGCCTCGACGGCTGGGGGCCGCCGATGTCGTCACCGCTCAAGAGCTGCACCTCCGGGGGAACAGCCGCGTCGCGGTGCAGCACGACGCGGGGGCTCGATACTCGTCTCGAAGCGGGACTCGGTGCTTCGAACTCGTCCAACCCTAGAGCACGGGCGCCGTGATGTCACGATCACGCGGCCTGCAGGTACTCACCCCATTGCGGCATGGGCCGCTCGAACCCGCGGACGACCCAGTCGTTCCCGCGCGGCATCTGCGGGGTGAATCGCAGCTCCCATCCCATCTCGGCCGGCGTGTGGTCGCCCTTCGCGTTGTTGCAGCGCAAGCAGCACGCGACGAGGTTCTCCCACGTGTCGCGGCCGCCGCGCGAGCGCGGCAGCACGTGGTCGATCGTCGCGGCCGACTTGCCGCAGTACGCGCACCGGTGCTCGTCCCGCCGCAGTACGCCGCGTCGGCTCACCGGAATGTGATGCACGCGCGGCGGTCTCACGTAGCGGGTGAGCACGATGACGCTCGGGCGGTCCCACGGGCCGCTGGCGCCGAGAACGGGGTGGTCCTCGTCGCAGACGATCACGGTGGCCTTCTGATGCATCACGAGCAGGAGCGCCCGCTTGAACGAGACGACGGCGAGCGGTTCATAGCCCGCGTTCAGCACGAGTGTGCGCACGGAGTGCCTTTCGATCGGTGCTGGATGGCTTCCAGCCGCGTGAACAGGTCACGATCCGAGCGGATCGGGGTGCGGATGTCGCGACACGCGCCGAGGGTGCGAACACCCGCGGAGACGAAGAACGGGCACCGTCCAGTGGACAGTGCCCGTCGGCATGGTGGTCGCGGCCTCCGCGAGGCTGACTGCTGCGGCGCTGATGGAAGAGCGCGCGCGCATCCGTGGAATGGATGCCTCGCACTCGGATCATCGCCCGCCTCCCCGGATGGCTCGGGATCGTCGAGGTACAGGCTAGACCGGAAACGGCGTGCCGGTTCCCCCCGGCACGCCGTTCCCTGTGCGCAGTCACGCGATGTTCACATCCGCGTCGCCGCTCAGACGCCGATGCGTACGATGCGGTAGTCGCTCGTCCAGATCGGCTGGACGCGCACCGACGCACCCTCGTACGGCGCGTGCAGGATCATGCCGCCGCCGGCGTAGAAGCCGTCGTGACCCGACATGATCACGAGGTCGCCGGGCACCGCGTCCGCCTCGGAGATCGTGCTTCCTGCGTCGCCCTGGCCCGACGATGAGTGCGGCAGCGAGATGCCGAACTGCGCGAAGACGTACATCACGAAGCCCGAACAGTCGAAGCCGGCGGGAGTCGCGCCGCCGTAGACGTACGGTGTGCCGATGTACTGGGTGGCGACGTTGTACACGGCGCCGAGGTCGTAGGACGGGTACGGCGGGTTCGCGAGGAAGTCGCTCACCGAGGGGCCGCTGTACCCCGCGGCGTAGGAGGCCATCTGCGCTTCGGCGGCCTGACGGGCTGCCTCGGCGGCCGCCGCTGCCTCGGCGGCGGCGGCCTCGCGAATCTGCTCGCCGGTCGTCGTGTCGAGGCCGTCGGTGGTCACCGGCGCGGCGATCACGTCGGCGGCGACGTCGACGGACTGCGGATTCGCTTTGGTGAGTCGGGCCTCGGCGGATTCGGCGAACTGCGGCCCCTCGGTGCCGGGCACGAACGCGTACGCGGGCAGGGCCAGCGTGCCGACGATGCCGGCCGAGATCGCCATCACGGCGACGTTCGCGACGCCGCCACGGCGCAGTCGCCGGGTCGATGCCAGCGGTGCCGGCGAGGGCGCGGCGCGGCGACCGCTGGTCACGGCCGCGCCGAGGTCGGCCGTCGCCGCCCGCGCGTCGTCCCGGACTTCAGCCGGAGCGAGCGGGATGTGGGGAGTGGTTCGAGTCTTCGCGGCCTTCGTGGTCGATCGGAGCGATCGCCTGGGGCCGGTGCCGCTGATGCGGCGCCAGGGGGAACGAGCCAAAAGAAGGTACCTCCGTCGCCCGCGGCCCTCGGGCCGGCCCACCTGGCTCGCCTTGCGGCGCTTCACGGGTTTCCAGATCGAGCGGTGGAACCAGGGGCGTCTCGACCTCGGCCCGCCGACTGGCTTCTGCCGACGAACTCGAACGAGGATACGTGACGACCCCTCGAATGTCACATCCGGATAACGGAACGGTCTCGATTCGGGACGTTCGGCCCCCGTGCACCCCGCGGCGAACGCGAGGCGGCGGGCGACGGATCAGTCGCCGATGAAGAGGTGCCCGGCGACCTCGGCCGGCAGCTCGAGGCCGCCCTCGACGCCCTCGACCGAGACCCTGACGTAGGCGCCCGCGGGCGTGAACTCGGCCGTCGCCCCTGGCACGATGCCCGCCTCTTTGAGCTGGGCGAGCAACTCGGGGTCGAACTGAACGGGCTCGGCGAGCCGGCGCACGACGCCGCGGACGGGCTGGTCGGTGGTCGACAGCGTGTCGAGCACGTTGCGCACGCCGTGCAGGAAGCGCTCGGCAGGCGGCAGCCCAAGCTCTTCGAGGCCCGGGATGGGGTTGCCGTACGGCGACTCGGTCGGCCCGCCGAGGAGTTCGACGAGGCGGCGCTCGACCTGCTCGCTCATCACATGCTCCCAGCGGCATGCCTCGTCGTGCACGTACTCCCACTCGAGGCCGATGACGTCGGCGAGCAGGCGCTCGGCGAGCCGGTGCTTGCGCATGACGTGCACGGCCTTGCTGCGCCCGGCGGGCGTGAGCTCGAGGTGACGGTCGTCGGAGACGACGACCAGGCCGTCGCGTTCCATGCGGGCGACGGTCTGCGACACGGTGGGCCCGGAGTGCCCCAGCCGCTCGGAGATGCGCGCGCGCAGCGGCACGATGCCTTCCTCCTCGAGGTCGAGGATGGTACGCAGATACATCTCGGTCGTGTCGATGAGATCGGTCACGCCACCCCTCCGTTCGTCGCCCGACCAGCCTACCCGTGATCCGGAGGCCATCGGGCGAGCCGCCCGGTCGTCGCTCGCTAGAATCGTGCGCATGCCGAGCCTCGTCATTCCCAGCGATCTCCTGCCCGCCGACGGACGATTCGGCTGCGGCCCGTCGAAGGTCCGGCCCGCGCAGCTCGCCCACCTCGCCGAGGTCGGCCCGAGCCTGCTCGGCACCTCGCATCGGCAGGCCCCGGTCAAGCAGCTCGTAGGCCGCGTGCGCGAGGGCCTCGCCGATCTGTTCGCACTGCCCGACGGCTACGAAGTGGTGCTCGGCAACGGCGGCTCGACCGCGTTCTGGGACATGGCCGCATTCGGTCTCATCGAGCGGCGCGCCCAGCTGTGCGCGTTCGGCGAGTTCGGCTCGAAGTTCGCCGCGGCGGCGAAGGCCCCGTGGCTCGAGGCTCCCGACGTGCGCACCGCCGACGCCGGCACCCGCAGCGACCCCGAGGCGGTCGCCGGCGTCGACGTCTACGCCTGGCCGCACAACGAGACCTCGACCGGCGTCATGGCTCCGGTTCGCCGGGTCGCGGGCGACGACGGCGCGCTCACCGTGATCGACGCCACCAGCGCCGCGGGGGGCGTCGCCGTCGATGCCGCCGAGTTCGACGCGTACTACTTCGCACCGCAGAAGAACTTCGCCTCCGACGGCGGGCTGTGGTTCGCGCTGCTCTCGCCCACGGCGATCGAGCGCGTCGCCCGCGTCGCGGCGAGCGAGCGGTACATCCCCGAGTTCTTGTCGCTGCAGAACGCGGTCGACAACTCCCGCCTGAACCAGACCCTGAACACGCCGGCGCTCGCGACCCTGCTGCTCATGGAGAGCCAGCTCGAGTGGATGAACGCCGAGGGTGGGCTCGGCTGGGCCGACGCCCGCACGCGTGAGAGCTCCTCGGTGCTCTACGACTGGGCCGAGGCGTCGACGGTCGCCACCCCGTTCGTCGCCGATCCCGCCCATCGCTCGCAGGTGGTCGTGACGATCGATTTCGACGCGTCGGTCGACGCGGCCGCGATCGCCAAGGTGCTGCGCGAGAACGGCATCGTCGACACCGAGCCCTATCGCAAGCTCGGTCGCAACCAGCTGCGGGTCGCCACGTTCGCGGCGATCGAACCCGATGACGTGCGCGCACTGACCGCATCGATCGACTACGTGCTCGAGCGGATCGGCTGAACGCGTGCGCCTCTGGCTCAGCGAGCGCGAGCGCCGGCCCGATCCGGCTCCCGCGCGGGCCGACGCGCGCAAGGCGCTGCTGGTCGGCACCGTGCTGTGGGCGATCGCGTTGGTCGCCTCGCTGGCATTCGCCGACGCCCTCGACTCCGCGGGGCTCGGCTGGGTGAGCACGGCCTGCTGGATCGCGCTCGCCCTCGGCCTCGTCGGGCTGGTGGTCGTGCAGGTGCTGCGGCGACGAGGTCAGTCGCCGGATGCCTCGGATGCCTCGGATGCCTCAGGCTCGTCGGATGCCTCGGGCTCAGTGCCGTCGGATGCCTCAGGCTCGCCGGATGCCTCGGGCTCGTCGGATGCCTCGGGCTCGGTGCCCTCGGACTGAACCGTCTCGTCGTCGTCCGACCCGTCGGCCTCGACCTCGAGCGGCTCGCCGACCTCGAACGGATCGTCGGACTCGTCGAGCACGTCGATGTCGATGCCGTCGAACTCGTGGGCGTCGTCGTCACCGTACTCGGCGTCGTCGTCGCCGTCGTCATCGAGGTCGTCGCCCTCGTCGGCATCGGCCGGGTCGGAGCCCTCGTCCAGATCGGCGTCGTCGAGATCGGCGTCGTCGAGATCGGCGTCGTCGCCCGACGTCGACGCCTCGGCGGCGACGACCTGGGCGGCGCGGTACTCGGCGAGGCGTTCGGACCACGGCACCCACTCGGGCGCGAGGAGCGCCCGGTCGCCCGGCATCAGCTCGGTCTCGAGCACGGTCGGCTCTGCGCCCTCGACCCGCGCGAGCGTCACGCTCCAGTGCCAACCGGGGTAGCCCGACAGATCGGCCGCGAAATGCAGGGTCAGCACGTGCTCGCCTTCGACGACGTGGCCGATCACCGAACCGACCGACTCGGGCGCGGTCACCTCGAGCAGCGCGCGCTGCGCGAGGGCCACCGACGCGAGCAGCACGTCGTCGGCCACCGGCGCGGCGGCCGGTTCCTCGACGATCGGCGCCTCGACCTCACGCTCGTCGATCGCGATGGACTCCTCGGGCTCAGGCATCCAGTTCGTCCGCCACCTTGCGCAGCAGCGCCGCGATCTGTCGGCCGCGCGCCTTGTCGGGGTAGCGGCCGCGGCGCAGGTCGGTGCCGGCCGCGTCGAGCCACTTCACCAGGTCTTCGACGACGACGGCCATGTCGTCGGCCGATCGGCGGTTGATCTTGCTGAGGCTCACGGGCGCCTCGAGCACCCGCACCGAGAGGGCCTGGGCGCCGCGCTTGCCGTCGGCGATGCCGAACTCGAGCCTCGTGCCGCTGCGCACCGTGGCTCCGGCGGGCAGCGCGGACGCGTGAAGGAAGACCTCCTGGCCGTCATCGGTGCTGATGAAGCCGAATCCCTTCTCCTCGTCGTAGAACTTGACCCTGCCGGTGGGCATCGTATGGAACCTCGCTCGTCGTTTCGGGGCACGCCGGATCGCACCGCCCTGCCCTCCAGTCTACGGTGGGCGCCGGGCGCCCGCCCTGTCCTATCCTTAGTGTTGTGTCCTCCCAGAGCCCCGTCGCCGAACACCGCACCGAGCGCATCCTCGCGTACATGGTCGCGGGCACCGTCGGCGTCTCGATCGTCGCGTTCTTCGCCGTCATGATCGGCACCCTCGCGAACGCGAACACGACGGGTTGGATCCAAGAGGGCATCTGGCCGTTCGTGGTGATGCTGCCCTGGTTCGGTCTGCCGCTCGGGTTCCTGCTGCTCATCGCACTCCTCATCGTGAACGGCGTCCGTCGCGGGCGCGAATCACGAGGATCGGCCTGACGGCCGACCATGCTCGAGCTCGCCGCCAGGCTCCGCGCGATGTCGCGCGACACCCTTGCGGCTGCGCTGGCAGCACGTGAGTTCGACCGGTCGGGCATCGACGACCTGTTCGACCTGGCCGACGCGCTCACCACGCCCGATTCGCTCGACCACGCCATCGCCCGACTCGACCGGCCGCACCTCGCCCTGCTCGCCGTCGCCGCGACGCTCGCCCAGGGCGAGTCGCCGATGACGACCGGCGCCATCTCCGACGAACTGCGGCGGCTCGAGGCATCCGCTCGGCTCGTCGAACGCGCCGACGCACTCGTTGCCGACCTCGCCGGGCTGCTCCTGCTGGTCCTCGACGACGACGGCGGCGTGCAGGTGCCGGGCGCCGTCGTGCAACGGGTCGTGCCCCGCCTCGGCGCCGACCTGCCCGAGCCCGCCGCGCTCGTGGCGCCCGCACCGCCCGTGCTCGAGGCGGTCGACGCCGTCGACCGCACGCTGCTCGCGCGTCGCGCCGCCGAGGCCGCGTATGCGACGATCGCCGCGACCGCCGAGCTCATCGCCGCGCTCGGGCTCCAGCCCGCGCGCGAACTCGCCAAGGGCGGACTCTCGCTCCCCGACTCCAAACGCATCGCCGAGGCGACGGGGCTGCCGCTCGACGAGGTGCCCGCGCTCGCCCGCCGGGCGACCGAGGCCGGTCTCATCACCCGCGAGGGCGCGTACTGGTACGAGTCCGAGCAGGGTGCCGCGTGGGTGCTCGGCGACGCCGCGAGCCGGTGGCGGCTTCTCGCCCAGTGCTGGCGCGACCGCATCCCCGCGCCGCTGCGCGAGCTCGTGGCGCGACGCACCGGAAGCCTGTCGGCGGCGGCGCTGCGCGATGACGTCGCGTGGTTCTATCCCGCTGGCGGCCCCTGGCTCGACGAGGGGCTGCGCCGGCTCGCCGACGAGGCTGACGCGCTCGGCCTCGCGGTCTCGCGCGAGCCCGTCGAGAGCGCCCGGCTGGTCCTGGCCGGAGACCTCGAGCGCGCCGCCGCCGAGCTCGCAGCGCATTTCCCGAAGCAGGTCGACCGCGTCTACCTGCAGCACGATCTGTCGGTCGTCTCCCCCGGGCCGCTCGAACCCGCACTCGACGCCCGCCTGCGCGGCTTCGCCGACGTCGAGGGTCGCGATCTCGCCTCGAGCTATCGCGTGAGCGCGGCATCCGTGAACCGCGGGCTCGCGGCGGGCGAATCGGCCGAGTCGATCCGCTCCTTCCTCCAGTCGATCTCGCTCACCGGCGTGCCGCAGCCGCTCGAGTACCTGGTCACCGAGGCCGCGCGCCGGTTCGGAGCGGTGCGGGTCGCGGCCGCCGACCCCTCGGATGCCCCCGCCAAGGCGGCGGTGCGCTCCGACGACCCTGCGCTCATCGGCCAGCTCGAGGTCGACCAGTCGCTCACGCCCGTCGCGCTGCGACGTTCGGGCGAGCACCGCCTGCTGTCGAGGTTTCCGCCCGACGTCGTGTTCTGGGCCCTCTCCGACGCGAAGTACCCGGTCGCCGCCGAGGACGCGAGCGGGCGGATCCTGCGGCTCAGCCGCCACCGCCTCGCCGCTGCACCCCCGCAACCGTCGGCGCCCGGCGACCCGATCGGCGAGCTGCTCGACCGGATCCTCGTCGCCACCGAGGATCCCGGCACCGAGCAGGCCTGGCTCGCTCGCCAACTCGAGGCGGCGGCCCGCTCGAAGGAGACGCTGACGGTCACCGTGCGCATGCCCGGCGGTCAGACGGCCGACTACCTCCTCGCGCCGGCGAGCGTGGCGAACGGCCGGCTCCGCGCACGCGACCGGAAGGCCGACATCGAGCGCACACTGCCGTTGTCGGCGATCGCCGCGGTGGGTCCGGCGCCCGCTGGCGCCTGAGCGCGCTGCGCGGCATCCCCTGGCCCCATCCCCTCTGGCCCCAGCGGCCGTGCTCCCATCGAACGGGCGTAGACTGGTCGGCTATGTCAGACGGCCCCCTCATCGTGCAGAGCGATCGCACCGTGCTCCTCGAGGTCGCGAACCCGCTCGCCGAGGATGCGCGCCACGACCTCGCGATCTTCGCCGAGCTCGAACGCGCACCCGAGCACATCCACACGTACCGCATCACCCGCCTCGGGTTGTGGAACGCCCGCGCCGCGGGCCATACCGCGGAAGACATGCTCGGCACGCTCGAGAAGTACGCGAAGTTCCCGGTGCCCCAGACCGTCGCCGTCGACATGCGCGAAACCGTCGCCCGCTACGGCCGGCTCGTGATCGACCGCACCGACGACGGTGCGCTGCGCCTGCAGAGCTCCGACATCGCGGTGCTCACCGAGGTGTCGGGCGCGAAGCGCATCGCCCCCCTGCTCGGCGAGCGCATCGACGACGAGAGCTTCCTGGTCGCCCCGTGGGCGCGGGGCGCCCTCAAGCAGGAACTGGTGAAGCTCGGCTGGCCCGCCGAAGACCTCGCCGGCTACACCCCCGGAACTCCGCACGAGATCGACCTCGACGAGACGGGCTGGCACCTGCGCGACTACCAGCAGAAGGCCGTCGACAACTTCTTCGACGGCGGGTCGGGCGTGGTCGTACTGCCGTGCGGCGCGGGCAAGACCCTCGTCGGCGCCGGCGCCATGGCGACCGCGAAGACCACGACGCTCATCCTCGTGACCAATACCGTGTCGGCCCGCCAGTGGCGCGACGAACTGCTGCGCCGCACCTCGCTCACCGAGGAGGAGATCGGCGAGTACTCGGGCCAGGTGAAGGAGATCAGGCCCGTCACGATTGCGACGTACCAGATCCTCACCGCGAAGCGGAAGGGCGAGTACGCGCATCTGTCGCTGCTCGACGCGCTCGACTGGGGCCTCATCGTGTACGACGAGGTGCACCTGCTGCCGGCGCCCGTGTTCAAGCTCACCGCCGAGCTGCAGGCGCGCCGCCGCCTCGGCCTCACCGCGACGCTCGTGCGCGAGGACGGCCGTGAGGGCGACGTGTTCTCGCTCATCGGCCCCAAGCGATTCGACGCCCCGTGGAAGGAGATCGAGGCGCAGGGCTTCATCTCGCCCGCCGCCTGCTACGAGGTGCGCATCGACCTGCCGCAGTCCGAGCGGCTGCAGTACGCGGCATCCGCCGACGACGAGCGCTACCGGCTCGCGGCGACCGCACCCGCGAAGCTCGACGTCGTGCGCCAGCTCGTGGCGCGCCACGAGGGCGAGCGCATCCTCGTGATCGGCCAGTACCTCGACCAGATCGACGAGCTCGCCGAGGCCCTCGACGCGCCGCAGCTCACCGGCTCGACGCCCGTCGACGAGCGTGAGCGGCTCTACCAGGAGTTCCGCGACGGCCGCACGAAGGTGCTGGTCGTCTCGAAGGTCGCGAACTTCTCGGTCGACTTGCCCGAGGCGACCGTGGCGATCCAGGTGTCGGGCTCGTTCGGCTCTCGACAGGAGGAGGCGCAGCGCCTCGGACGCCTGCTGCGCCCCAAGGAGTCGGGCCTGTCGGCGAACTTCTACACGCTCGTCGCACGCGACACGGTCGACCAGGACTTCGCGCAGAACCGGCAGCGGTTCCTCGCCGAGCAGGGTTACTCGTACACGATCCTCGACGCGCACACACTCGACGCGGCGGCCTGAGCGCTTCCCGGCATTCGCCGCGACGCGTGCCCGGGGACGCGCGGCCCCGCACGGGACAGCGGGCGACGCGTAGCGGGCGCCCGGCGGGCTGTGCCCGCTCAGCGCTCGCGCGCGTAGCGCAGTAGGAGCAGATCGCCCGCGGGCAGCGCGTGCACGAGCCGCATGCGGCGCGCCGCCTCGGCCGCACCCCGCACGATGCGCCCCGCGTCGCCGCCGACGAGCGTCGGGCTGAGGCTCAGGCACAGCTCGTCGACGAGCTCTGACTCGAGCAGGCTGCCGAACAGGTGCGGCCCGCCCTCGCAGAGCACCTGCGAGAGGCCCGCGGAGGCGAGCGCGGCGAGGGCCGCGCCCAGGTCGACGGATGCCTCGCCGCAGACGATCACATCGGCGACCTCAGCCAGGGCGGCCCGGCGGGCGGGGGGCGAGGCAGCGCAGGTGATCACGAGCGGGCGGGTGACCGCCCCGGCGAAGAACGGATGCGCCGCGTCGATGTCGAGCGCGCGCGAGACCGTCGCGATCCGCGGCTGGTGGGGCAGCCCGTGCTCGCGCCGCCACGCGACGCCCTCGCGGCCGACCCGAACCCCGCCGTACCCTTCGACGCGCACCGTGCCGAGCCCGACCAGCACGACATCGGCGAGCGCGCGCAGCACCCCCATCGCGAGCCGATCGCTCGCGTCCCCGAGTCCGCCGCTGCGGTCGTCGAGCGTGACCGCGCCGTCGAGGCTCATCACGAAGTTCATGCGCACGCGGGGGGTCGTGCGATCGTCGATCGCGTACGCGTCGAGCAGGGTCGCGCGGTCGACGGCGGGCGAGGCATCCGGCCGGTTCATCGACGCCGCCCGCTCACCGGTTGTGCTCCAGGAAGACCGGCTCGCGCCACCCCTCGATCGCCTCGACCATGCGCATCGCGTCGACCGTCTCGCGCACGTTGTGCACGCGCACGATGCGGGCGCCTTTGAGCACGCAGTACACGGCGGCGGCCAGCGACCCCTCGACGCGCTGCGATCGGTCGCGGCGGCCGAGGCTCTCGCCGACGAAGTCTTTATTCGACAACGCGACGAGGGTGGGGTACCCGAGTGCGGTCACCTCGTCGAGGCGCCGGGTGAGGGTGAGCGAGTCGAGCGTCTGCTTGTTCAGGTCGTGGCCCGGGTCGACGATGATGCGATCGGATGCCACGCCTCGCGACTCGGCGAGCGCGACCCGCTCGCGAAGGAACGCGACGACGTCGGCCACCACGTCGCCGTACCGAGGCGACGGGTAGGGCTCGCGCGGGGCGGCGAGGCTGTGGGTGACCACCACGGAGGCCTCGGCCGCGGCCACGACATCGGCCATCGCCGGGTCGTGCAGGCCGGTCGTGTCGTTGATCACGTGGGCGCCGGCGGCGAGTGCGGCGCGTGCGACGTCGGGATGGAAGGTGTCGACCGACAGCACCGCACCCGAACGGGCGAGCCCCGCTACGACGGGAACCACGCGCTCGAGCTCCTCTTCGATCGGGATCGCCGGGCCGGGTGCGAACTTGGCTCCCCCGATGTCGACCCAGTCGGCTCCGGCCTCGACCGCGCGGAGCCCGGCCTCGACCGCGAGCTCGGTCGCATCGGTGCGCCCCTGGTCGTAGAACGAGTCGGGCGTGCGGTTCACGATCGCCATCACCGCGACCTGGCGTGCGAAGTCGAAGGTGCGCGGGCCGATGCGGCGCACGAGCGCGTCGGCCGCGGGCGCGGAGGTCGGCCCGCTCACGGCGTCTCCGGTCCGGCGAGCGCGGCGAGGGGCACCGTCGGGTCGGCGAGCTCGGCGGCCGAGACGGTGCGCTCCGAGCGGATGAGCCGCTGCACGTCCTCGTTGACGTCCCACACGTTCACGTTCATGCCGGCCACGACCTTGCCGTCCTGCTGCCAGAACGCAACGTACTCGTCCCCGGCGCCCGCGTCGAGGTCGCCGCGGATCACGGGCGCGTTGCCCGCGGCGAGCTGACCGTAGCCCGAGTACTCCATGCCGAGGTCGTACTGGTCGGTGAAGAAGTAGGGGATCTCGCCGTACTCGACGGCTTCGCCCGCGAGGATCCGGCCGACGACCTTGCCGCTCGCGTCGGCGTTGGCCCAGTGCTCGACCCGCAGCCGGTGACCGAGCCGCCGGTTCCACACGTTCGCCACGTCGCCTGCGGCGAACACGTCGACCGCGCTCGTGCGGAACGAGGAGTCCGTCGCCACGCCGTTCTCGAGTTCGAGCCCGCCGGATGCCGCGAGGCGCGTGTCGGGCGTCGCGCCGATGCCGAACACGACGAGGTCGGCGTCGACCTCGTCACCGGTGCCGAGCACCACGGCGCGGGCCCGCCCGCCCTCGCCGCGCACGGCCCCGACTCCCGCACCCGAGACGAACCGCACGCCGTTCGCCTCGTGCAGCGCACGGAACCGGGCGCCGAGCTCGGGCCCGATCGCCGCGACCAGCGGCACCTCGTCGCGCAGCACCACCGTGACGTCATTGCCGTACCCGCGGGCCGCCGCGGCCACCTCGAGCCCGATCCATCCACCGCCCACGAGCACCACGCGGCGGTCGCCGCGACGCAGCGCGGTGCGCAGGCGGGTCGAGTCGGGCAGGCGACGCAGCGTGTGGATGCCTCGGAGCCCCGCCCCTGGTCCGTCGAACCGCCTGGGGATCGCGCCCGTCGCGATGAGCAGCCGGTCGTATTCGACCACCTCGTCGCCGACCTGGAGCGTGTGCGCGGCGGGCACGAGCCCCGTCGCGGGCGTGCCGCGACGCACGTCGACGTCGTGCTCGCGGTACCACGCGGCATCCAGCGGGTACACCGCCGACGAGGCATCCGAACCCTGCAGGTAGCCCTTCGAAAGCGGCGGCCGCTCGTACGGAAGCCGTGGCTCCTCGGCGATCACGACGACCTCGCCGCCGAACCCCGCACCGCGCAGCGACTCGGCGGCGCGCGCCGCCGTGAGTCCTCCGCCGGCGATGACCACTCGCTCCGATGACGCCATGTCCCGAGTCTTCCACCCGGGCGAAGGAGCGGCCAGCCCTCCAGCCCGCGTGGATTGCGCGGAAAGCGGACACTCGGTCGTTTGTCAGGAAGAGTGCAGCCCGTCCGCAGCAGAATGACCCCATGAGCGACGGACCTCGCATTCTCATCGTCGACGACGAACCGAACATCCGCGACCTGCTCACCACGAGCCTGCGATTCGCCGGATTCGCCGTCCGCGCCGTCGGAAACGGCGCCCAGACCATCTCGGCCGTGCTCGAGGAGGAACCCGATCTCATCATCCTCGACGTGATGCTGCCCGACATGAACGGGTTCAGCGTGACGAAGCGGCTCCGCAGCGCGGGGTACACCGCACCCATCCTGTTCCTCACCGCGAAGGACGACACCGAAGACAAGATCACCGGCCTCACCGTCGGCGGCGACGACTACGTCACCAAGCCGTTCAGCCTCGACGAAATCGTCGCGCGCATCAAGGCGATCCTTCGGCGCACCATGCACGCCGAGGAGGACGCGGTGATCCGCACCGGCGAGCTCACGATGGACCAGGACACCCACGAGGTGCTCGTGGGCGATGTGCCGGTCGAGCTGAGCCCCACCGAGTTCAAGCTGCTGCGGTACCTCATGCTGAACCCGAACCGGGTGCTGTCGAAGGCCCAGATCCTCGATCACGTCTGGGAGTACGACTTCAACGGCGACGCGGGCATCGTCGAGAGCTACATCTCGTACCTGCGTCGCAAGCTCGACCAGCACTCGACCGAGCCCCTCATCCAGACCAAGCGGGGATTCGGGTACATGTTGAAGAGTTCCAAGGGTTAGCGGGGCTCCGGCACAGGACCGGTACAGGGAGCCTCCGTAGACTCGCCGAGCCATGCACCAGACCCTTTCCGAGCGGTGGAACCGCATCTCGCTTCGCACGAAGATCACCGGCGTGACCGTGCTGGTGCTGACGCTCGGTCTGCTCGTGTCGGGCATCGGCACCGCGGCGATGCTGCGCGGGTACGTCGAGAGCCAGATGGAGGCGAAGCTGCGCTCGATCGCCGGCGGTTCGCTCGAGAAGTACTTCGAGTCGTCGGGCGAGGGCGAGGGCAGCGGTGACGGCGACGACGACTGGGCGGTGAGCCTCGGCAAGCTCGACTTCCGCGACTCCGACGACGTGTTCGTGGCCGTCTACCGCACCGACGGTACGTACCGGGGCAACAACTGGTCGCTGCGCGCCCGCGATGAGCTGCCCCAGATCCCGCGCACCCTGACGCTCATCAAGGTGCTCGAGATCAACGACGGCGACTACCGCATCCTCGAGCTCCCCGACGGTGCAGGGCACCCCTCGTTCCGTGCGATCGTGTCGCTGCAGACGGCCGACCAGCCCGGTCACGACGTGCCCGTGCTGATCGCGATCTCGACCGTCGAGAGCGAGCGGCTGCTCGCGGCCTACCTCACCATCTTCTTCGGCTTCGGGTTCGGCGTGGTGCTCATCGGAGCGTTGCTCACCCGCATGCTCGTCACCTCGACGTTCGCGCCGCTGCGCGAGGTCGAGCGCACCGCCGCGGCCATCGCCGACGGTGACTTCAGCCAGCGCCTCGGCGGCGCGACGCCGAACACCGAGGTGGGTCGGCTGAACCGGTCGCTCAACACCATGCTCAATCGAATCGACCGCGCCTTCCGCGACCGGGCGCGCACCATCGACCAGATGCGCCGCTTCGTCGGGGATGCCTCGCACGAGCTGCGCACCCCGCTGGTGTCGGTGCGCGGCTACGCCGAGCTGTACCGCATGGGCGCCCTGCAGACGCCCGAAGAGGTCGCGCAGGCCATGGATCGCATCGAGAAGGAAGCGGTGCGCATGGGCGGCCTGGTCGAGGACCTGCTGGCCCTCGCCCGCCTCGACGAGGCCAAGCCGCTCGAGCTCGCCGAGGTCGACCTCGTGCCGCTCGCCCGCGACGCCGCGCTCGACACCATGGCCGCCCACCCTGATCGTAAGGTGACCGTGATCGCGCCGGGCGACGGCGGCGAGGGCGTGCGCGTCGGTGCGGTACCGGCGCTCGCGGTCGACCTCGAACCCGACGCCCCCCGCGGTACCCGAGCCGGCGGAATCGCGTTCGCGGGCGCCACGCTCGCGCGCCTGCGCGGTCGCCGCCTGCGCGACCAGGGTGGCAAGCGCGGCGTGGCGGGGTCGACCGCGACCGGTGCGATCGCGGTGCCGGCCGGTGCCGGCGCCTCCGGCGACCAGGCGCCCGGCAGCGCGAGTGCGCCCGTCACCGGCGCGAACTCGCGGCCGCAGATCGCGACGGATGCCCCGTCGGAGCTCGTGCGTCCCGCGATCGTGCTGGCCGAGGAGAACAAGATCCGGCAGGTGCTCACGAACCTCGTCGCGAACGCGATCCGCTTCACCCACGAGGGCAGCCCGCTCGAGATCCGGGTCTCGGTCGATGACGCAGCCGATCGCGCGACGTTCGAGGTGATCGACCACGGCGAAGGCATTCCGCCGCAGATCCGCGAGAAGATCTTCCAGCGGTTCTGGCGCGCCGACACTTCGCGCACGCGCGAGACGGGCGGCTCGGGGCTGGGCCTCGCGATCGTGTCGTCGATCGTCGCCGCCCACAACGGCACGGTCGACGTGGTCGAGACGCCCGGCGGAGGGGCGACGTTCCGCATCTCGCTGCCGCTGGCGGGCTCGCCGTCGGCGCCGCAGCCGGTCGGCTGAGCGCTCCTCCACAGCGACGCACGGCAGGCGCGTTCCCTCCGTCGGGCGGATGCCTCGGCGAGCCGGCCGACGCGATCTCTAGCCTGGCGACGTCCGCATGCTTCGCGGGCCACACCGAAGGGATCCAACGATGACCGTCTTCCACGTCGACAGCGAGCAGGTGCGCGCCGCGACCCAGTCAACGCAGGCGGCGGTCAGCCGCGTGCAGGCCGAGGTCGACGCGCTCATGGGCCGGCTCACCGCGCTGCAGCAGAGCTGGTCGGGCCAGGCGTCCACCGCGTTCCAAGGCGCGGTGGCCGACTGGCGAGCGACACACGCCCAGGTCGAAGAGCACCTCGCCGCGCTGAGCCACGCCCTCGGCGTCGCCGCCACCCAGTACGTCGATGCCGAACAGGCGAACACGCGGCTCTTCCTGCGCTGAACGCGGCGCGTTCAGGCCCCGTCGGAGGCGCGCAGTCCGGCGACCACCGTCTCGGCGAGCCGCACGATGGAGTCGCGAGCCGCGGAGTAGTCGTTCGGCGGCAGATACTCGACCGTCGCCGCCGGTACCTCGGGGAACTCGACCCGCACCCAGTCCCCGCCCGTGCGGACGTCGAGGGTGCACTCGGCCGCCGGGTCCGCGCAGCGCAGCAGTGCGTCGCCGGGCTCGACCCCCGCCACCTGCACGACCTCGGCGCCGCCGGCGAGCCACGCCTCCTCGCCCCGGTCGAACCCCCACGAGCCGCCCGGCAGCACGCCGACCTCCCCGAATCCGGCGTCCCGGTCGGTGAAGAAGATCGAGCAGCGCATCGCGCCGGTCTCGTGAGCGGCCCAGAAGTACTGGCCGACTCTCGGCCCGTCCCAGCTCTCGCCGAAGCCGATCGGCGCGAGCCCGGTGATCGCCGCGACCGAGGTCGCGGGTGCGAGGTCCTCGCACGCGCCGGCCCGCGCCGACTCCCCCGGCGTCCAGCGCGGCCCCGGCTCGGTCGCGGCGAGCGCGTCGACCATGGGGTCAGCGACCCCGCGGAACCCGGCGAGAAGGTCGGGGTCGGCGCGGCCGTCGAAGACGATGCCGTGCACCGTGAACTCGACCCAGGTCGGGCCGATCGCTCCGTACAGCTCGCAGAAGCCGGTCCACGACGCGTCCGTCGCGGCCATGCAGCGCGGTCCTTGGACGTGTGTGCCGTAGGTCGGGTCGGCGCTCTGGTAGAGGTCGACGTACTCGATCGCACCGTCGAGACCGTCGGGCAGCACCCGCAGGATGACCACCTGACGGTCGGCGTCCGGTCCGGTCCAGGTCGAAGCTCCGAGGCCGTTCGTCCATTGGCAGTCGATGCCGCCGAGCTGCGTGACGGCCGCATCGTCGGGGTCGAGCCGGTCGATCGCGGGCACCGGCGCGAGCGGATTCGCCGTCTCACCGACGAGCAATTGCAGCGCGGCGGTGGACGCGAGCCCATCGCAGTCGACCGGGATGCGCGCTTCGGGGCCGGCCTCGACCGGCTCGGCCGACGGCGTCGGGCTCGTCGGGGGTTCGGAGTCGTCGGGCGCCGCGGCACCCGGCGGGGCCGTGCAGGCTGTGAGCGCGAGCATTCCGCTCAGCACGGCGATCGCGGGCAGGGCGGCACGTCGACGGGTCATGGCACGAAGCTAGCAACCCGGTGGGTCCGGGCGGATCGCGCCGGACAACGATTCGATCACGCCCGCGGACGGTGCGGTCGGCCGAGGCGCGAATGGGCGCACGATCGCCGCGGCACGACGAAGGGCGCCTCCCGCAGGAGACGCCCTTCGCCCTGGGTTCCGAGGAAGAGAGCCGGACTCAGAAGTCCATGCCACCCGTGGGGTCGCCGACCGGAGCCGGGGTCTTCTCGGGCTTGTCGGCCACGACCGCCTCGGTGGTGAGGAACAGGCCGGCGATCGACGCGGCGTTCTGCAGCGCCGAGCGGGTGACCTTGGCCGGGTCGATGATGCCCTGCGCGAGCAGGTCGCCGTACTCGCCGGTCGCGGCGTTCAGGCCGTGACCGTCGGGCAGCTCGGAGACCTTGTTCGCCACGACACCCGGCTCGAGGCCCGCGTTGAGGGCGATCTGCTTGAGCGGGGCCTCGATGGCGACCTTGACGATGTTCGCACCGGTCGCCTCGTCGCCGACCAGCTCGAGCTTCGGGAACGCCTTCGCGCCGGCCTGGATGAGCGCGACGCCGCCACCGGCGACGATGCCCTCCTCGACGGCCGCCTTCGCGTTGCGCACGGCGTCCTCGATGCGGTGCTTGCGCTCCTTGAGCTCGACCTCGGTCGCCGCACCCGCCTTGATGACGGCCACGCCGCCCGCGAGCTTGGCGAGGCGCTCCTGCAGCTTCTCGCGGTCGTAGTCGGAGTCGGTGTTCTCGATCTCCTGGCGGATCTGGGCCACGCGGCCGGCGATCTGCTCGGGGTCGCCCGCGCCCTCGACGATGGTGGTCTCGTCCTTGGTGATGACGACCTTGCGAGCCTGGCCGAGCAGGTCGAGGGTGACGTTCTCGAGCTTGAGGCCGAGCTCCTCCGAGATGACCTGGCCACCGGTGAGGATGGCGATGTCCTGGAGCTGCGCCTTGCGGCGGTCGCCGAAGCCGGGAGCCTTGACCGCGACCGACTTGAAGATGCCGCGCACCTTGTTGACGATCAGGGTCGCCAGCGCCTCGCCGTCGACGTCCTCGGCGATGATCAGCAGCTGCTTGCCGGTCTGGATGACCTTGTCGACGATCGGCAGCAGGTCCTTGATGTTCGAGATCTTGGAGTTCGCGATGAGGATGTACGGGTCTTCGAACACCGCCTCCTGGCGCTCGGGGTCGGTCACAAAGTACGCCGACAGGTAGCCCTTGTCGAAGCGCATGCCCTCGGTGAGCTCGAGCTCGGTGCCGAACGTGTTCGACTCCTCGACGGTGACGACGCCCTCCTTGCCGACCTTGTCGATCGCCTCGGCGATGATCTCGCCGATCTGGGGGTCGGCGGCCGAGATCGACGCGGTGGCGGCGATCTCTTCCTTCGTCTCGATCTCCTTGGCGGCGGCGAGGAGCTCCTCCGAGACGGCCGCGACGGCCTTCTCGATGCCGCGCTTCAGCGAGATGGGGTCGGCGCCGGCCGCGACGTTGCGCAGGCCCTCGCGCACGAGCGCCTGGGCGAGCACGACCGAGGTCGTGGTGCCGTCACCCGCGACGTCGTCGGTCTTCTTCGCGACCTCCTTGACGAGCTCCGCGCCGATCTTCTCGTACGGGTCGTCGAGCTCGATCTCCTTGGCGATCGACACGCCGTCGTTCGTGATGGTGGGGGCGCCCCACTTCTTCTCGAGCACGACGTTGCGGCCGCGCGGGCCGAGGGTCACCTTGACCGCGTCGGCGAGCTGGTTGAGTCCACGCTCGAGCCCGCGGCGGGCCTCCTCGTCGAAAGCGATGATCTTTGCCATGTGTTTCTCTCGTCCCTTCCCGGACGTCTGAAGAATGGTGTTAGCACTCGAAACGACCGAGTGCTAAAGACGATTCTGGCACTCGCCCTCGACGAGTGCAAGCGCGCACGACGGCGCCGCGAGGCATCCGGGCCCGCAGTTCGCTCAGGGCGCGAAGGTGACGCCGCCCTCGTTCGGCACCAGCTCGACCCACGTATTGCCGGGAGCCAGCCGCAGGGGCGTACCGTCGTCGGCGGTGAGCACGATGGGCGCTTCGCGCGACGCCTTCGACCAGGTGCCGTGCGCGGTGCGACCGGCCGCCGACACCCACGCCTCGCCGCCGCCGTCGAGCACCGTGCGCGGCACCTCGCCCCACGACCAGTCGATCCCGACGCGCAGCGTCACCACGTTCGTCGCCCGCACGCGCTCGCCCGACGCCTCGCTTTCAGGCACTCCCTCCTGCGAGCGCAGCCACGCGCCGGTCGCCGCATCCCAGTCCCACGACGGGAATCGCGCATCTGAGAACACCAACGCGATGTGCGACGTCGGCTGGGCGGCGTAGGCGGGGTCGGCGAGCGGGTCGGTGCCGCCGAACACGAACTGCGTCGGCGGTGGCCCGAGCTCGAGATACCGGCCGACGCCCTCCTTCGCGAGCAGGATCACGTCGTGCGGGCCGGGGCGATCGTCGGCCCGGTAGAAGAGTCCCGTCTCGTCGTAGTCGAAGACGAGGTTCGGCAGGCCCGTCGACATCATCATCTCGACGAAGACGTCCTGCCCGCCCGAGTACGCCACCGGCCCGCCGAACGGCGTGAGGATGTCGGGGTCCATCGGCCGGATCGACCGCACCGGGCCGACCTCGTCGGGAACGTCCGCGTGCCACACCACCGCGTACCTGGTGATTCCTCCCTCGACGAGTTCCTCGAACGCGATGTCGCTGCGGTTCAGCGCGATCTGCGGGCGCGCCTCCTCGTGGTTGTCGATCTTCACCCCGATCGACGGATGCGCCAGTGCGGCGCCGTCCGCGAGGGTGCCGCGCAGCGGAGCGTACGCGATGGGCACGGGCACGATGTCGGAGGCGGGGCGCGCGCGCGTCGGCGTCGGCGTCTCGGTCGGAAGCGGATCGGTCGGGCCCGAACACGACAGGAGCCCGATCCCGACCGCGCAGATCAGCAGTGCGGCACCGAAGCGGCGCACCCCCCGGTCGCGTCCCATGGCGTCATGCTAGCGGCGGCGCCCCGCCCGGCCGGCCGACCACGGCTCCGACACGCCGCGCCCGGGCGGCGGACGAGGCATCCGGCGAGGCATCCGCGACGCCCCTCCGAACACGACGGAGCGCGCCGCCCGGTCGAGGGGCGACGCGCTCCGGAACGCGGGAATCAGACCGGACGGACCGACTCCGCCTGCGGGCCCTTCGCGCCCGAGCCGACCTCGAACTGGACCTGCTGGCCCTCTTCGAGGACCTTGTAGCCGGACATGTCGATCGCGGAGTAGTGGACGAAGACGTCCTGGCCGCCACCGTCGACGGTGATGAACCCGTATCCCTTTTCAGCGTTGAACCACTTGACGGTTCCGTTCGCCATGCGTTGCTCCCATGTATTGCAGTGTGTGTCAGCACGTGCCTGTCGCCTGTACCGGGCCCCCCTTTCGTGCTGACATGGCGCCGGGCGACGCCGGGTGTTCCACACGGGATGAGCGACCAATTCCCATTCAGACATCGTGCAACCGGCGGGCACAAGAGGGTGCGAGGCCGGAATTGTCGCAGAATGGCAACGATTCGGCCTCAGCCGGGCGCCAGAGCGTGCAGGATGCCTCGCAGCGTCGCTCCCCGCAGACGACGCCGGGTCGGGTCAGCCTGCGGCGCCGACCGCCGCCGCGAAATCGGAGCCCACGACGAGCACGAGCGGTGTGCCGATCTCGGCGAACTTCGCGTCGTAGCGGACGTCGGCCTCGGAGATCGCCTGAGCGACGCCGCGCGCCGCGCCCTCGAGTTCGGGCGTCGCGTAGTACACGTACGTCTCGGTGAGATCGTTCTCGCTCGCGTTCGCGGTTCCGCCGACGGGGATGGCCGCCGCCTGCAGTGTCTCGGCGGCCTGGGCGGCCAGACCGCTCACGGTGGTGCCGTTCAACACCGTGACGGGCTGATCAGGCGCGATGGTGGGCTCGGCGGTGGCGGTGGGCTCGGGCGTCGAGGTCGACTGGCCGCTCGCGTCGATACGGTCGCCGAGCGAGACGACGCCCCAGATGCCGATGCCCGCGAGCACCACGGTCGCGAGGGCGGCCCAGCCGAACGCGATCCAGCCCGATGCGCGCCGACTCGGAGCCCGGTGCGCACCCACACGCTCGATGCCGTGCGGCACGGTGTCGAATCGGTCGCGGGGGAACTTCTGCGCCATGTGGTGGTGTCGGTCCTGTCGGTCGGGGCGGGCGGCTCAGTCGAGCGGCCGGCCGAGGGTCGGCGTGCGAGCCAGGCGGGCCGCGCGGCGCGCATCGCGCAACCGGAGCAGTCGCTTGACGAGCATCGGGTCGTGCCGAAGAGCGTCGGGCGAGGAGATCAGCTCCCCGAGGATCCGATAGTAGCGAGGAGCCGAGAGCTCGAACTCGGCGCGGATGGCCTCGGCCTTCGCCCCCTCGTCGCGGAACACGCGATGCTCGAACGCCAGGATGCGCCGACCCCGCTCGTCGAGGGCGATGCCGGCGGGTGCCTCGGATCGGCCCGTGCCGGGTTCGTCGACCTCGGTGCGCGGCGCACCGTGCATGCTCGCCTCCCTCGACGACGGAACGGATGCCCCGCCTGCAGCACATCCTAGGCATGAGCCGGCTGGGAGCGACCCGAGCCGCCCGGCGTGTGCGCCGGAACGCGGGCGCGCCTCTCGGAACAGGAAGCGCCGCAACAGTGTTGCACCCATCGGCGGAGTGCACGCGGGGCGCGGTTAGGCTCGCATGGGGATACTCCGGCCGCGGCGACGGCGGAGGTTCCGCCGCGAGAAAGGGATCCGAGATGACCTACGACGTCCAGCGCAGTGACGAGCAGTGGCGTGCCGAGCTCGCCCCCGAGCAGTACGCCGTGCTCCGCGAGGCCGCCACCGAGCGTGCCTGGACTGGCGAGCTGCTCGACGAGCACCGTGCCGGCATCTACACCTGTGCGGCGTGCGGCGCCGAACTGTTCCAGAGCGGCACGAAGTTCGACTCGGGCTGCGGGTGGCCGAGCTTCTACGAGTCGGTGCGGCCCGAGGCGGTCGAGCTGATCGAGGACACCTCGCTCGGTATGGTGCGCACCGAGGTGCGCTGCGCACGGTGCGGGTCGCACCTGGGCCATGTCTTCCCCGACGGGTTCGGCACCCCCACCGGCGACCGCTACTGCATGAACTCGATCGCACTCGGGTTCTCGCCCGAGTCGTGACCGGGGTCGCCACGCCGGTGACGACCGCGACCGGTGCGTTCGAGGCGGTCACACGCCGCCGCTCCGTCGCGAAGGTGACCGCGGCGGCACCCGACGACGACGAGGTGCTGCGGCTCCTGTCGGCCGCGGGAACCGTCGCCGACCATGCCGCACTCCAGCCCTGGCGGGTGATCGCCCTCCGCGGCGACGCCCGGGCCCGGCTTGGCGACGCCCTCGCCGACGCGGCCGGGCTGGTCGGCGACGAACGCGCCGCCCTCTCCGCCAAGCCGCTGCGCGCACCGCTGCTGCTGGCGGTGGCGGCGCGCCGCCGCGAGCATCCGAAGGTGCCCGGCTGGGAGCAGGACGCGGCCGCCGCCGGCGTCGCGCACACCCTCAGCCTGCTCCTCGACGAAGCCGGGTGGGGCGTGATCTGGCGCACCGGGCCGCACATCCGCTCCGCGCCCGTCGCCGCAGTGCACCACCTCGCGGCCGACGAGCACCTGCTCGGCTGGCTCTACGTCGGCGGAGTGCCCGAGGGGGCGAGCCGGGTGCGGCGGCGCCCGATCGACGCCGCCGCGGTGTTCACGACCCTCGCCTGAACCCGAGCCGCAGGAACGACGGGCGCCCGCTCGCGACCACGACGGCGATGAACGCAAGGAGCGTGCCCACCGTGGTCGCGGCATCCACATGGCGGCCGGGAACCGGCAACAGCAGGTCGAGCGCGAGCGCCGACGCGAGCTGACCCGCGATCGTCGCGAGGCTGAGCAGCAGCACGCCGGTACGGCGCACGATCACCGCGGTGCCGGCGATGAACACACAGCCGAGTGCACCGCCGACATAGAGCCAGGGCTCGGCCGGGAACGCCTCGGGCGGACCCGCGACCGCCACGTGCACGACCGCCGCGATCACGAGCACGACCGTGCCGGACACGAAATTCAGGAACGTCGATGTCAGCGCGCTCGACGCGGCGACCCGGACTCGCCCGTTCACCGCCTGCTGCCAGCCCGTGCCCAGTCCCGCGATCAGCGGCATGAGCACCCACCAGATCTCGACGCCGGCGGTGAGCTGCGCCGAGACCGCGATCGTGACCGCCGCGAGGGCGAGCGAGGCGCCGACCACGCGCGGCCCGGTGATCGGATGCCGGCCGCCGGGCCCGAGCCCGATCAGGTCGATGACCAGCCCGCTCACGGTCTGCCCGGCGACGATCGCGACCGTGAACAGCGCGACGCCGAGCAGCGCCGCGGTGAGCCCCTGGCTCAGCACGAGGAACGCGCCGGCCAGACCGCCGAGCAGCATCCACCACGAGAGGGTGCGCTCGCGCAGCGCGCGACCGACCCCGCCGAACCCGGCACGACCGCGAGGCGAGATCGCGAGCGCGACGGCGAGGAGCACCAGGCCCGTGCCGAACGAGATCGCCGCGGCGGTGAAGCCGTCGTCGAGGCGGCGGCCGAGCTCGCCGTTGATGCGCGACTGCACCGACATGAGCGCACCGCACGCGGCTGCGGCGACGAGCGCCACCCAGAGCGGGGCGCGGTGCCGTGATTCGTCGTTCAAGAGCCGGCTGCGGGACTCGAACCCGCAACCACCGCTTTACAAGAGCGGTGCGCTACCAATTGCGCCAAGCCGGCGAGAGATGCCTCACCGGCATCCTATCGGGCGGACGCGACCCCATCCGGGCGGACGCGAAGGGCGGGGCCGTCAGGCCCCGCCCTTCGCAGCGTCATCAGCCGACCGACGTCACTCCGTCGGGGTCTCGGTCGGCGCCGGCGTCTCAGTAGGCGCGGGCGTCGACTCGGTGTAGCTCTCGCTCGCGGCCTGCGAGACGAACAGCTGGAACTCGTTCGGGTCGTCGAGCGACCCCTGGTAGAGCTTGCCGTTCACGAGCACCGTCGGCGTGCCCTGCACGGCCGGCAGCTCGGAGTTCGGCACCGGCTGGGTCAGCGCCCGGGTCGTCGAGTCGTTGACCCACGCCTTGAACCTGGTCTCGTCGACGCACGCGTTCACGCCCGAGCTCGCGCCCGCCTGGTTCGCGAGCTGCTTCAGCTCGTCGTTGGTGAGACCGCTCGAGCCCTCCTCGGGCTGGTTCTCGAACAGCAGCGCGTTGAAGTCGAAGAACGCGTCGGGCGAGAGGTCGGCCACGCAGGCCGCGGCATTCGCCGCGCGCAGCGAGTACTGGGTGCCCGCCGACTTGTTGATGAGCATCGCGATCGGGTGCACCTCGAGGGTCGCCGCGCCCTCCTCGACGAGCGTGCGCAGCGTGTCGGAGTTCGTGGTCTCGAACTGGCCGCAGTAGGGGCACAGGTAGTCGACGTAGGTCACGATGTTCGCCACGTTGCCGCTGTCGTCCTGCACGGTGGGCGTGGGCTCGCCACCGGCCGGGATCGCGGGCGTCTCGACGGCCGTGATCGTGCCGTCGACGCCGGTGAGCACGATGCCGTCGCTCGCCATGTTGCGGGGGCCGGGGCCCGCGGGCTTCACGCTGTTGAAGATCGCGAGGCCGATGACCGCGGCGATCACCAGCACCGCGACGATGACGCCGCCCTGGATCAGGATCTTGTTGCGCCGCTCGCGCTTCTTCTGCTCCTCGCGGAGGAGTCGGGCCTTCTCTCTGGCCGCGTCTCTGCGTTCGTTTCGGGTGGGGCGAGGCTGCGTGGAACCGCCGTTGCTCATCGATGATCTCCGGGTGGCTGTGTGGGCGCGCGCTGATGCATGCGAACGCACCCACGATAGTAGGAAGGCTGGCTGTGAATCCGCCAAGGGATGCGGGGATCCCCGCCCGCTTCGCCCGTGTCTGAGCATGCCTCGCCGCGTGACATACTGAGGAGGCGTCGACGACGACGCATTCCATTCACAACGGATCGTCCGGCACGTACCTGCCGGTGAAGGAGAAGCACGACATGGCATCAGTCACGTTCGACAAGGCCACGCGCCTGTACCCGGGCGGCACCCGCCCGGCCGTCGACAAGCTCGACCTCGAGATCGCCGACGGCGAGTTCCTGGTCCTCGTCGGGCCCTCGGGCTGCGGCAAGTCGACCTCGCTCCGCATGCTCGCCGGCCTCGAAGAGGTCAACGAGGGCAACATCTTCATCGGCGACCGCAACGTCACCGACGTGCCCCCGAAGGACCGCGACATCGCGATGGTCTTCCAGAACTACGCGCTCTACCCCCACATGACCGTGGCCGAGAACATGGGCTTCGCGCTCAAGATCGCCGGCGTCGGCAAAGAGGAGCGGGCCCAGCGCGTGCTCGAGGCGGCCAAGCTCCTCGACCTCGAGCCCTACCTCAGCCGCAAGCCGAAGGCCCTCTCGGGCGGCCAGCGCCAGCGCGTGGCGATGGGCCGCGCGATCGTGCGCAGCCCCCAGGTCTTCCTCATGGACGAGCCGCTGTCGAACCTCGACGCGAAGCTGCGCGTGCAGACGCGCAGCCAGATCGCGTCGCTGACCCGCCGGCTCGGCGTCACCACGGTCTACGTCACCCACGACCAGACCGAGGCGCTCACCATGGGCGACCGCATCGCGGTCCTGAAGGACGGCGTGCTCCAGCAGGTCGGCACCCCGCGCGACCTCTACGAGAAGCCGAACAACGTCTTCGTCGCGGGCTTCATCGGCTCGCCCGCGATGAACCTGTTCCAGGCCGACCTGGCCGAGGGCGGCATCCGCTTCGGCACCGCGATCGTGCCGGTCGAGCGCGACGTGCTCAGCGAGGCATCCACGCAGCAGGTCACCATCGGCGTGCGCCCCGAGGACATCCAGGTCTCCACGACCGAGGGCGAGGGCCTCAAGGTCGTCGTCGACCTCGTGGAAGAGCTCGGCGCCGACGGCTACCTCTACGGCCACTCCGACATCGAGGGCAAGCGCACCGACATCGTCGCGCGCGTCGACGGCCGCATCCACCCGTTCGCGGGCGACACGGTGTACCTCACGGCGCTGCCGAACCACGTGCACGTCTTCGAGCCCGAGTCGGGCGAGCGCATCAACAAGAAGGCGATCGTGCACTGATCCTTTCGATCAGGCGAATCGAACGGCGATGCCGGTCGGGCTGCGGCCCGGCCGGCATCGCCGTTTCGAGATACGCTGAACCCGTATGAGCGGCTCACTCTCGATCACGTCGGCCATGGCCGACCCCGCCCTGCTCGACCTCCCCTGGGACCTTCCGCTCGAGTCGTGGCCGAGCGAGGCGATCGCCGCGCTGCCGAAGGGCATCTCCCGACACCTGGTGCGCTTCGCGCACCTCGGGGGGCATGTCGTGGCGATCAAGGAGACCACCGCCGAGATGGCACGCGGCGAGTACGAGATGCTGCGCACGCTCCAGCGGCTCGAGGTCCCGTGCGTCGAGCCGGTCGCGGTCATCACGAACCGCACCGACGACGAGGGCGAGACGCTGAAGCCCGTGCTCGTCACCCGGCACCTGCGCTTCTCGCTCCCCTATCGCGCCCTGTTCTCGCAGACGCTGCGCCCCGACACGGCAACCCGCCTGGTCGACGCGCTCGCAGTGCTGCTCGTGCGCCTGCACATCGTCGGGTTCTTCTGGGGCGACGTGTCGCTGTCGAACACCCTCTTCCGACGCGATGCGGGCGCGTTCGCCGCGTACCTCGTCGACGCCGAGACAGGCAAGCTCTACGAGGGCGGCCTGTCGAACGGCCAGCGTGAGAACGACCTCGAGATCGCCCGGGTGAACATCGCGGGCGAGCTGCTCGACCTCGAGGCCGGCGGCAGGGTCGCCGACGAGCTCGATCCGGTGAACATCTCGAACGGCATCGTCGACGCCTACCGCAAGCTGTGGACCGAGCTCACGGGTTCCGAGTCGTTCGCGAGCACCGAACGGTGGCGCATCAACGAGCGCGTGCAGCGCCTGAACGACCTCGGGTTCGACATCGAGGAGCTCGCGATCAAGACGGATGACTCGGGCACCACCGTGCGCATCCAGCCGAAGGTCGTCGATGCCGGCCACCACCAGCGCCGGCTGCTGCGGCTCACGGGCCTCGACGCCGGTGAGAACCAGGCGCGTCGCCTGCTCAACGACCTCGACTCGTACCGCGCCGCGTACGGCAAGGCCGACCTCGATGAAGAGATGGTCGCCCACGAGTGGCTCATGCGGGTGTTCGAGCCCGTCGTGCGGGCGATCCCGGCCGACCTGCGACGCAAGCTCGAGCCGGCCGAGGTGTTCCACCAGCTGCTCGAACACCGCTGGTTCCTGGCGCAGCAGGCGGGGCACGACATCCCGCTCGCCGAGGCCGTCGCGAGCTACGTCAACACCGTGCTGCGCCACCGCCGCGACGAGGCGACGGTCATCGGCCCGCCGACTGAGGCGATCACCGCTGTGGTGCCCGTGGTGCCGCTCGACACGGCCGCCATCCCCGTCATCGATGCCGACGACGAGGACGACTGGCGCGCGAAGGTCTAGCCGGGCGCGCGAAGCCGGGCGCGCGAAAGCCGCGCGCGCCCCGATCAGGCCTGCGCGGCCCGCAGCCTCGCGATCTCGTAGAGCGTGACCGACGCGGCGATGCCGGCGTTCAGCGACTCGGTCGCCGACGAGATCGGGATCGACACGACGGCATCGCAGGTCTCGGTGACCAGGCGCGACAGCCCCTTGCCCTCGCTGCCGACGACGATCACGATCGGCCGGTCGGCGAAGTCGAGACCGGGCAGCGACACGTCGCCGTCGCCGTCGAGCCCGAGCACGAACAGGCCGCGCTGCTGCATCGCCTTCAGCGTCTGGGTGAGGTTCGGCGCCATCGCGACCGGGATGCGCGCGGCCGCGCCGGCCGAGGTCTTCCACGCGCCGGCGTTCACGCCCACCGAGCGGCGCTGCGGCACGATCACGCCGTGCCCGCCGAACGCAGCGGTCGAGCGGATGATCGCGCCGAGGTTGCGCGCGTCGGTGATGCCGTCGAGCGCGACGAACAGCGGCGGCTCGTCGCGCGCGAGCACCTCGTCGAGCAGCTCGATCGGGTGCGCGTACTCGTACGGCGGGACCTTGAGCGCGATGCCCTGGTGCACGGCGCCCTCTCCGGCGAGCCGGTCGAGCTCGGGCCTGGTGACCTCGAGGATCGGGATGCCACGGTTGGTGGCGATCTTCGACGCCTCCTTCACCCGGTCGTCCATCTCGATGCGGCTCGCGAGGTAGAGCGTGGTGGCGGGGATTCGGGTGCGCAGCGCCTCGACGACCGAGTTGCGGCCCGTCACGATCTCGGACTCGTCGCCCGTCTTGGCGCGGCGCGACGCACCCGTCGCCCCGCGCGGTGCGCCGGCGACCGACTTGCCCCGCTGGCCGGGCGCGCCCTTGCCGCCCGCGGCCGCGTAGCGCTCACGCGCGGCCTTCGCCTTGCCCGCCTTGTGCCAGGCGCGGTCTTCGGCCTTGGGAGTGGGGCCCTTGCCCTCGAGCGCCTTGCGCCCGTGGCCGCCCGTGCCGACCTGCTTGTTGTGGCCGCCCTTGCGGACGGCTCCGCTGCGCGGCTTGCCGCTGCTGCCCTTCATGATTCGAGGCTCCAATGCGTTCCGGTCGAGGTGTCCTCGATGCTGATGCCGGCTGCGGTGAGCTCGGCGCGGATTCGGTCGGCGGCGCTCCAGTCCTTCGCCTCGCGCGCGGCGCGGCGATCGTCGAGGAGTCGCGCCACGAGGGCGGCCAGGGCGGATGACGCGGGCCCCGCGTCATCCGATCGCCAGTGGTCATCGCGCGGATCGATGCCGAGCACGCCGGCCATGGCGATGACCTGGCCGTGCGCGTCGGCCGCCGCGGGCAGGTCTTCGGCGTCGAGGGCCTGATTGCCGGCGCGGACGGTCTCGTGCAGCACGGCGAGCGCCTGCGGCACGCCGAGATCGTCGTCCATCGCGTCGCCGAACGCCTCGGGGACGACCGGAGCGCCCTGCCCGGCGAAGCGGGTTCCGGCGAGTCGTCGCTCGACGCGCGCGAGGAACGTGCGGATGCGATCCACCGCAGCCTCGGCCTCGGCGAGCGAGGTCGGCGTGTAGTCGAGCGTCGACCGGTAGTGCGCCGCCCCGAGGAAATACCGCACCGCGAGCGGCGACGCCAGCGACAGCAGCTCTGCGGCGTACACCGAGTTGCCGAGCGACTTCGACATCTTCTGGCCGCCGACATTCACGAGCCCGTTGTGCACCCAGTACCTGGCGAAGCCGAGCCCGGCCGCGGTCGATTGGGCGAGTTCGTTCTCGTGGTGCGGGAACCGCAGGTCGAGACCGCCGCCGTGCAGGTCGAACTCGTCGCCCAGGTACCGGCGCGACATCGCCGAGCACTCGATGTGCCAGCCGGGCCGACCATCGCCCCACGGCGACGGCCACGCCGCCGACTCGGGTTCGTCGGCCTTGCGGCCCTTCCAGAGGGCGAAGTCGCGCGGGTCGCGCTTGCCACGGGGGTCGGCGTCGGCGGCGGGCTCCATGCGGTCGCGCGACTGCCGCGTCAGCTCGCCGTAGGTCGGCCAGCTCGAGGTGTCGAAGTACACGTCGCCCGAGTCATCCGCCGCAGGGTACGCGTGGCCGCGCTCGACGAGCGCCGCGATGAGCTCCTGCATCTGCATGACGCTCGCCGTCGCCCGGGGCTCGTACGTCGGCGGCATGATGCCGAGCGCGGCATACCCGGCGGTGAACTCGAGTTCGACGCGGTACGCGAGCGCCCACCACTCCTCGCCGGTGACCGCATCGAGGATCTTGTCGTCGATGTCGGTGACGTTGCGCACGAACGTCACGTCGTAGCCGCGGTGCGCGAACCAGCGGCGCAGCAGGTCGTAGACGAGGGCGCTGCGGAGATGGCCGATGTGCGGACTCGACTGCACGGTCGGACCGCAGACGTACATGCCGACGCGTCCCTCATGGAGGGGCACGAAGTCACGCAGCGACTGAGCCTTGGTGTCGTACAGGCGGATACTCACCGCTCAAGACTACCGGCGGGCGTGCCGCTCGGTTCAGCCGGCCGGTACGAGCAGCGCCGTCGCGATCGCGGCGATTCCCTCGCCGCGGCCGGTGAGCCCGAGCCCGTCGGTCGTCGTGGCGCTCACGGCCACCGGGGCGCCGAGCACCCGGCTCAGCACTCGTTCGGCCTCGATGCGCCGCGGCGCGAGCTTGGGCCGATTGCCGATCACCTGCACGGCGACGTTGCCGATGCGGAATCCGGCGGCTTCGACACGCCGGCGCGCCTCGGCGAGGAACACCTCGGCGTGCGCGCCCGCGAACGCCGGATCGTCGACTCCCGCCATGCCGCCGATGTCGCCGAGGCCCGCGGCCGACAGCAGCGCGTCGACGATCGCGTGCCCCGCGACATCCCCGTCGCTGTGCCCGGCGAGCCCGCGCTCGCCCGGCCACTCCAGCCCCGCGACCCACAGCGGTGTCGCCGGGTCGTCGCTGAAGCCGTGCACGTCGGTGCCGGTGCCCACGCGCGGTGCGGCGGGCGCTTCGGCCCGGCCGGATGCGTCGGATGCCACGGATGCCTCCTCGGATGCCACGGACACCGCGGATGCCGCGCGCACGACCTGCTCGGCACGGCGCAGGTCAGCGGGAACGGTGATCTTGAACGACCGCGCGTCGCCGTGCACGACGTCGACGGGTACGCCTGCGGCCTGCGCGAGCGCGGCGTCGTCGGTGAACTCGGCCGACGCGACTGCGTAGGCCCGGTCGAGCGCCTCGCGCGGGAAGCCCTGCGGGGTCTGCACCGCGGCGAGCGTGGTGCGATCGACCGTGTCGAGCACCCGGCCGCCCTCGACCCGCTTGATCGTGTCGACGACGTCGAGCGCGGGAACCACGCCGTGCCCGCGGGAGCGCACGGCCGCCACGACCTCGTCGAACACCAGCGACGGGGTGAGCGGACGCGCCGCATCGTGCACGAGCACGGTGTCGACCACGTGCGGCAGCACCGCCAGACCCCGGGCGACGGACGCCTGGCGGGTCTCACCGCCCGACACCACGTCGAACGGCGAGTCGGCCGCTCGCGCCGCGCGGGCGACGATGTCGCGGGCGTCGTCGACCCGCTCACCGGGCACGACGACGACGACGTGAGGCGTCTCGCGCATGCCGAACACGGGTTCGAGGGCGACCTCGAGGATCGTCAGATCGCCGAGCGGCACGAACGCCTTCGGCTCGGGACGCCCGAGTCGGATGCCGCTGCCCGCGGCGACGACGATGACGGCGACGGTCGACTGCTCCACGAAACGAGCGTAGCCCCGCCGAGGGCGGGGCTACGCTCGTCGATCGTGGATTCGCGTCAGGACGCGAGCACCTCGTCGAGCAGGCCGGACGCCTGCTCTTCGTCGGTCTTCTCGGCGAGCGCGAGCTCGGAGATCAAGATCTGACGCGCCTTCGCGAGCATGCGCTTCTCGCCCGCGGACAGCCCGCGATCCTGGTCGCGGCGCCAGAGGTCGCGCACGACCTCGGACACCTTGATGACATCACCCGAAGCGAGCTTCTCGAGGTTCGCCTTGTAACGGCGTGACCAGTTGGTGGGCTCTTCGGTGAACGGCGCACGCAGCACCTCGAACACCTTGTCGAGGCCCTCCTTGCCGATGACGTCGCGCACGCCGACCAGGTCGACGTTCTCAGCCGGAACCTCGATGACGAGGTCGCCTTGCGTGACGTTCAGCTTGAGGTAGAGCTTCTCTTCACCCTTGATGATGCGCTTCTTCACTTCGGTGATCGTTGCGGCCCCGTGGTGCGGGTAGACCACGGTCTCGCCAACCTCAAACAGCATGAATAGGAGTCCTTTCGGCAACATATAGAGTACCACAGCACCGACCTGCTAAGGTTCTCCCGCCCTGAGCGAGGGGGCCGCGTGCGCTAGGATCATGACGATCCCCGCGCGCCCGACGATCGGTCGGTGGCGTGCGCACGCTCGCTTTGGAGGTTCTGTGAAGGCGCGTCTCGTGGCATCCGTCGCCCTGGCTCTCGCTGTCGCCGTCGGCGGCTCCGGATGCACGCTGGTCACCTACCAGGCGACGACCGAGAAGTACGACGCGAGCGACGGTGTCCGCGCGAGCGTCGGAGACCTCGAGGTGCGCAACCTCCTGATCGTGAAGGACGACGACGGGCAGGACGCCAACGTGGTCTTCACCGTGTCGAACCACGGCGACACCGACGCAGACCTCGAGGTGGGGCTGGTCGCGGGCGAGTCCGAGTCGGTCGAGGTGCCGGCCGGCGGCCAGGTCGTGCTCGGCGTCGAGGAGGAGCCGCTGCTGCTCACCGGCGTGCGCGCCGCGCCCGGCGGGCTCGCCGAGCTCTTTCTCGCGACCGACGGCGCCGAGGGCGTCGAGGTGCAGGTTCCGGTTCTCGACGGCCGACTGCCCGAGTACCGCCACCTGCTGCCGTAGCCCGCTGACCCGGGCTCAGCCCTCGAAGCGGTAGCCGAGCCCGCGCACCGTCACGAGCTGCACCGGCTCGGACGGGGTGATCTCGATCTTCGAGCGGATGCGCTTGATGTGCACGTCGAGCGTCTTGGTGTCGCCGAAGTAGTCGGAGCCCCAGACCCGGTCGATGAGCTGCCCGCGCGTGAGCACGCGCCCGGGGTTGCGCATCAGCAGCTCGAGCAGCTCGAACTCCTTCAGCGGCATCGGCACCGGCGATCCGTCGACCTCGACCGTGTGCCGATCGACGTCCATGCGCACCCGCCCGCCCTCGAGCACCGCGTCGTCGACGTCGAGGATCTCGCCGCGTCGGCGCAGGACGGCTCGGATGCGGGCGAGCAGCTCACGCGTGGAGTACGGCTTGGTGACGTAGTCGTCGGCGCCCAGCTCGAGGCCCACCACGATGTCGATCTCGCTGTCCTTCGCGGTCAGCATGATGATCGGCACCGTCGAGCGCTGCCGGAGCTCGCGGCACACCTCGGTGCCCGGCAGGCCGGGCAGCATCAGGTCGAGCAGCACGAGGTCGGCGCCGGCGCGGTCGAAGGCCTCGACCGCGGCGCGGCCGTCGTCGGCGACCTCGACCTCGTAGCCCTCTCGCTCGAGCAGGAAGGTCAGCGGTTCGCTGAGGGCGATCTCGTCCTCGACGAGCAGGATGCGGGTCACTCGGGTTCTCCTCGATGGGTGACGGCGGCCGGGACGGCGGCGCGGGTCGGATCGGACTGGCCGGGAGCGGATGCCTCGGGCTTCGCGCGCTTCGCGCTGGCCCCGGGCTTCTCGGATGCCCCGGGCTCGCCGTCGGCCGAGGCATCCGTCGCCGTCGTCGGCTCCTCGGCGAGCGGCAGTCGGATCGTGAACGTCGAGCCGCGGCCCGGAGTCGACCACACGCGCACGTCGCCGCCCAGGTTCTGCACGGTGTGCTTCACGATGCTGAGGCCGAGGCCCGAGCCGCCGGTGCCGCGCGAGCGCGCCTGGTCGACGCGGTAGAACCGCTCGAAGACCCGGTCGAGATCGGCCTCGGCGATGCCGATGCCCTGGTCGGTGACCGCGATCGAGACGACGCCGTCGTCGACCCGGACCCCGACGCCCACCCTGCCGCCGTCGTTCGAGTAGGCGATCGCGTTGGCGACGAGATTGTGGATCGCGACGACGAGCAACTGTCGATCGCCCCAGACCCGCGCGTGGGTCTTCGCGCGCACGGCGACCTCGATCTCGCGCGAGAGCGCCACCACGCGGCTCTGGTCGACCGCGACCCGCACGGCCTCGTCGATGTCGACGAGCTCATCGGGGCGCAGCGCGTCGCCGGCCTGCAGGCGCGAGAGCTCGATCACCTCGTTCGTGATGCGCGCGAGCCGGTCGGATTCGATCTCGAGGCGGTTGGCGAACCGGCGCACCCGATCGGGCTCGTCGGCGGCGGTGTCGATCGCCTCGGCGAGCAGGCTCACCGACGCGATCGGGGTCTTCAGCTCGTGGCTGATGTTCGCCACGAAATCGCGGCGCACCTCGTCGAGGCGATGCGCCTCGGTGCGATCCTCGGCCAGCAGCAGCACGAACCGGGTGCCGAGCCGGGCGGCGCGAACGCGCAGCCGCAGTGTCGGCTCGCCGAACGGCCCGCGCGCGACCAGCACCTCGTCGGCGACGGGATCGCCCGTGCGCCGCACGGCGGCGACGATCTCGAGCAGCTCGTGATGCACCAGCGCGCGCTCGCGCACCAGGCCGAGCGCGGCGGCGCCCGGCGATGCGCGCAGCACGTTGTTCGAGGGATCGACGACCAGGCCGGCCGAGTCGAGCACCTCGAGCATCTGCTCGACGCCCTCGGGGATGGTCGGTGCGACGACACGCGCCGCCTGGTTGCCGCGGCGTTCGGCCATGTGCAGCACGATCATGAAGGCGGCGCCGAGGAACGCGCCGAAGGCCAGCGCGGCCACGACCACACCGGTCGAGTCCATGCCCCCAACGATAGCCAGCGCGCGAGGCCCCGAACGCCGCCGCCCGCCACTTGCGGCGCTACGTTAGGAAGAGTTCAGCCGCGCGGCACCTGCCGTTCACTCAGCGCGGGGAGGATGTCGCCGGATCGGGGATCCGTTCGCGCCCGCATGCCCGCGCGCGACGAGCGGCCATTTCCCCGAGTGTCAGCGCACGCCCCCAGAGACAGAGGATGACCATATGCGCGAGGTGTTCCAGCAGGAGATGCGGGAGGTGCAGGATCGGCTCGTCGAGATCGCCGGCCTGGTCGCCGAGTCGATCGACAAGGCCACCCGCGCCTTCAACGAGTCCGACGTGACGCTCGCCGAGGAGGTCATCGCCGACGACCCCCGCATCGATCACGCGACGATCACGCTCGACGAGCTGGCGATCACGATCCTCGCGCGTCAGCAGCCGGTCGCGCGCGACCTGCGCATCGTGGTGAGCGCGCTGCGGATCAGCGCCTCGCTCGAACGCATGGGCGACATCGCGCGGCACATCGCGCAGCTCGCTCGCTACCGGTTCCCTGACAAGGTGGTGCCGAAGTCCCTGCGCGGCACGTTCGCCGAGATGGGCCGACTGGACGTCGAGATCGCGCAGCGGCTCGTCGAGCTGCTCACCACCGAGGATGTGAAGCTCGCCGAGTACATCCGCGACGAGGACGACAAGGTCGACGCGCTGCACCTGCAGGTGTTCGACAAGGTGCTCGGCGAGACCTGGAAGGGCGAGGCGAGCGACACCGTCGACGCCACGCTCGCGAGCCGCTACCACGAGCGCTTCGCCGACCATGCCGTGTCGATCGCGAAGAAGGTGCTCTACCTCGCCACCGGCGACTGGGCGCCCGACGACGCCTGAGTGCGCTCCCGGGCACGCCAGTCGCGCTGCATTCCCAGCGAGTACGCGAACGGGCCGGTCGGATTCGCTCCGACCGGCCCGTTCGCGTCTGCGGGTTACTTCTTGTCGCCCTGCGCGGCGACCGCGGCCGCGCCCGCGGCGGCGGCCTCGGGGTCGAGGTAGCGGCCCGGACCGAGCGGCATGAAGTCGTCGCCCAGCTCGTACACGAGCGGGATGCCGGTGGGGATGTTGAGCTCGGCGATGTCGTCGTCGCCGATGCCGTCGAGGTGCTTGACGAGCGCGCGCAGCGAGTTGCCATGGGCCGTGACGAGCACCGTCTTGCCGGCGGCGAGGTCGGGGATGATGTCGCTCTGCCAGTACGGCAGCATGCGGGCGATGACATCCTTCAGGCACTCGGTGCGCGGCATCTGGTCGTCGGTGAGGTCGGTGTAGCGCGGGTCGCCCACCTGCGACCACTCGGCATCGTCGTCGAGCGGCGGCGGCGGCACGTCGAACGACCGGCGCCAGAGCATGAACTGCTCGTTGCCGTACTTCTGCTGCGTCTCCGCCTTGTCGAGGCCCTGCAGCGCGCCGTAGTGGCGCTCGTTCAGGCGCCACGAGCGGCGGACCGGGATCCACAGCAGGTCGGCGGCCTCGAGGGCGAGGTTCGCGGTCTGGATGGCACGGGTCAGCACCGAGGTGTGCAGCACGTCGGGCATCACGCCCTGCTCGGCCAGCAGCACGCCCGCACGAGCGGCCTCGGTGCGCCCCTTCTCGCTCAGCCGGACATCGACCCAGCCGGTGAAGAGGTTCTTCTGGTTCCAGTCGCTCTCGCCGTGGCGCAGCAGGATGAGGGTGTGAGGCATGGTTCCCAGCCTACGGCCTGCGACACTGGAGGGCATGCCGGTCGGATCCATCACGCGCGGGACGACGAACACGAACCGCCTGCGCCGCATCGACCGCTGGATCGCCGACTCGCCCGCCCTGCGCCGCGCCGACGACCCGCTCGTGGTCGACCTCGGCTACGGCGCGAGCGGGGTCACCGCGCTCGAGCTCGCGACCCGCCTGCGACGCGCACGCGCCGACGTCGAGGTGCTCGGCCTCGAGATCGACCCCGGCCGGGTGCGCACCGCCCGGGCGCAGCTGGCCGACGTGCGCGAGGGCCGCACGCCGTTCGCGGGCGACCTCGCCGTGTCGTTCGAGGTCGGCGGGTTCGAGGTGCCGACGCCGGGCGGCCGCCGGCCGTGCGTGATCCGCGCGTTCAACGTGCTGCGCCAGTACGACGAGGCCGACGTGGCATCCGCGTGGTCGCGCATGACCGAACGCCTCGCACCCGCGGGCCTGCTCGTGGAGGGCACCTGCGACGAGCTCGGTCGCATCGCGAGCTGGGTGGGGCTCGAGGCATCCGGCCCCTCGACCTTCACCATCGGCCTGCGCCTGACCGACCTGGCCGCGCCCTCGATCGTCGCCGAGCGCCTGCCGAAGGCGCTCATCCACCGCAACGTGCCCGGCGAGCGCATCCACGACCTGCTCGTCGCGCTCGATCGGGCGTGGGCGGTGCACGCGGCGCTGTCGGTCTACGGGCCGTCGCAGCGCTGGATCGCCGCGGTGCGCACGCTGCAGGGCGGCGGATGGCCCGTGACCGGAGGCACCCGCAGGTGGCGGCTCGGCGAGCTCACGGTGCCGTGGTCGGCGGTCGCGCCCGCGACCTAGTGGCGCACGCCGAGGCGCGGCAACCGGGGGATGTCGACCTCGGGGCCCGCGTCGGCGGGGACCACCTCTTGCTGGCCGGCGGCGACGTCGATGCCGTGGCTCTCGACGATGAGCGGGATGCCGGCCGGCACCGCGCGCTTGATCACGGCGAGCGCGATCGGGCCGAGCTCGTGGTGCATCGCGCTCGAGGTGATCGCCCCGACCGTGCGGCGCTCGGGCTCGGCGCCCGGCTCGGGCTCTGGGCGCACCTTCAGCGCGACGACCGGCTCGCCCGCGACCGGCAGCACGGTGTCGCTGCCGTCGAGGTGCAGCAGCACCAGGCGGCGCGGCGGGCGGCCGAGGTTCAGCACCTTCGCCACCGTCTCCTGGCCGCGGTAGCACCCCTTGCCGAGGTCGACGGCGCTCTGCAGCCAATCGAGCTCGTGCGGGATCGACCGCTCGTCGACCTCGGTCGCGAACCGCGGACGCCAGGCCGCGATGCGCAGCGCCTCGGCGGCCAGCGAGCCGGCGGCATGCACGCGGCCCGACGCGACCGCGCGGGCCGCCTCGCCGAGTCGGTCGAGCGGCACGATGCGCTCGACCCAGCGCCAGTCGGGATGCTCCGCCGCGTAGCGGTGGCCGCGCGGGTCTGCCCACGGGTCGACCCAGTCGGGTGCGGCGCTGAGGGAGGCATCCGAACCGGTCGCGCGATCGAGCGCGTCGGCGGTCGCGGCGGCGAGGACGCCGAAGTCGGCCGAGCGGTCGGCGACCTCGACGCGCAGCATGAAGCGCATCCGGTCGAGGAAGGCGGCCAGACCGGATGCCTCGGAGCCCTCGGCCACGAGCCAGGTGGTCTCGCCGTCGTCGACGACGTGCGCGGCGTGCTCGATGCGCCCGTTGGCGTCGAGCAGCAGGGTCTCGACGCCCTCGCCCGGGGCGAGCCGGTCGAGCGCCTGACTGGCCATCGAGTGCAACCAGCTCAGTCGGTCGGGCCCCGTGACCGTGACGACTCCCCGGTTCGACAGGTCGACCACGGCGTCGCCCGCCTCGAGACGACGCTGCTCGACGAGCGGGTTGCCGTAGTGCGCGGGCACGCCCTCGTCGACGCCGTCGGCGGCGACGGCTCCGGCGAGCCCGAGGAACGGCGAGGCGGCCATCAGTCGACCTTCGCCAGTCGGGCCGACGCGTGGGTGCGCAGGTCTTGCCCGAGGGCCGCGATGTCCCACGCCCAGAGCAGGTGCCCTTCGACGAGACCGTAGAGGCGGGTGGCGGCGGCGTAGTCCTTCGCGCCGGCGGTGCGCATGACCGCGTCGGTCGCCAGGTCGATGCGGGGGCCCTTGACCTGACCGAGGTAGAGCTCGCTCACCCCGCCCGGGTGCACGATCGAGACCTCGAGGTCGAAGCCGCCCGCGTCGTTGCGCAACTGCTCGACCGACTCGGCGTCGGGGTACGGATGGTCGCCGACCGCGGGCAGCAGCGCCGGGCCTGCGTCGCCTTCGCCGAGCGGCCTGGCCAGACGCCAGTAGCCGGTCTCGGTGGCCAGCGGCGTGGGATCGCCGCCCTCATCGTCGGGGAACAGCCACGTGTACGACGTGTAGTTGAGGTGCGGCAGCCCGTCGTGGCTGAAGCTCACCCGCTGCCCGAACTCGTGCGTGACCGACTCGTCGCCGATCTTGTAGTCGATGACGCCCGACCCCTCCCAGACTCCGATGAGCCACGAGAGCGGGACGAGCTCGGCCGGAAGATCGACGGGAAGCTCGATCACGGTGCGCCTAGCGCTGGCCCTTGAAGAGCTTGTAGACCACGACGCCGCTGATCCACGCGATGGCCAGGCTCGCGAGACCGAGCAGGCCGATGAAGAGGAGTTCGAGGGCGAGGAGATCGGACATGCTTCGAGTCTACGCCGAGTCGTCAGGCGAAGGGGATGGCCGCGAGCGCCGCGACGCCGACGACCGCCGCCGCTCCCCCGACCGACGCACTCGCCCGGCTCACGAAGCCCTCGGGTCGGCGCGTGGCGAGCTGCACGACCAGGGTGACCAGTACGGCCGCGGCGAACACCACGCCGAGGGCCGTGTACACCGTCGGCCACGCGTCATCCGCCGCATCGAACCCGGCTCCGCCGGCCGCCAATGCGAGCACGACGACCGACCCGGCCACCGCGATCGCCCAGACCAGCACGATGCCCGACCAACCCGCATGCGCACGCTGCTGCGTCATGTCACGTCCGTTTCCGACGCGCGAGAGCACGCGTCCCGTAGTATGGTCGGCACCTTACTACTGGAGGGTGTGCGTGGCGCAGCTGCTGATCCTGTCGCCGGCGGCCGACGAAGACGTCCTCCCGGCTCTGTCTCTCTTGACCCATCGCGTGCGGATCATTCCCGCATCGCCCGACCAGCTCGTGCGCGCTCCCGAGGCCGACCTCGTCATGCTCGACGCGCGCACCAACCTCGCCGGCGCGAAGGCGCTCTCGCAGATCCTCGGTACCACCGGCCTCTCCTCGCCGCTGCTGCTCATCGTCACCGAGGGCGGGCTCACCGCCGTCACGGCCGACTGGGGCGTCGACGACGTCGTGCTCGAGACGGCGGGCCCCGCCGAGGTCGACGCGCGCATCCGGCTCGCGATCGGGCGCGCCCAGTCGAACCGGCCGAGCGAGCGCATCCAGACCTCTGGCGTCGTCATCGACGAGGCCAGCTACTCGGCGAAGGTGCACGGCAAGCCCCTCGACCTCACGTACAAGGAGTTCGAGCTGCTGCGGTTCCTCGCCGCCCACCCGTCGCGCGTGTTCACGCGCGAGCAGTTGCTCAGCGAGGTGTGGGGGTACGACTACTTCGGCGGGACCCGCACCGTCGACGTGCACGTGCGGCGGCTGCGCGCCAAGCTCGGCGACCTCGAGAGCCTGATCGGCACCGTGCGCAACGTCGGCTACCGGTTCAACGTGCACGAGGAGGACGAGCAGCCGACGGTCACCGCACCGGGCTGACGCGACACCCGATCGCCGCCTCTCGAACCGCCCGTCCGGCCGCCCCACGCGACATCCGCACGTGCCGTGCCCGTTGCGAATCGGCCATCGCGCCGTCGCACCCCGGTGGCATGATGTGGGGATGACCGACACCCTCGACGCCGACCGCACCTCGAGCGACTTCGACGACGACTTCGAACCGTTCGACGTCGAGGGCGCGCCCGAACTGCCCGCCGAGCGCTACCTCGACCGCGAGCTGAGCTGGCTCGCGTTCAACCAGCGCGTGCTCGAGCTCGCCGAGGACCCGCGCCAGCCCGTGCTCGAGCGCGCCAACTTCCTCGCGATCTTCGCGTCGAATCTCGACGAATTCTTCATGGTGCGGGTCGCCGGGCTGAAGCGCCGCATCGTCACGGGCCTCGCGGTGCCGACGAACGTCGGCCGCGCACCCGCCGACGTGCTCAGCGATATCTCGCGCGCCGCGCACGAGCTGCAGGAGCGTCACGCCCGCGTCTACCAAGAGCTCGTGAAGCCCGCCCTCGCCGAGGCCGGCATCCGCGTCGTCTCGTGGGACGAGCTGGGCGCGGCCGAGCGCACGCACCTCGCCGAGTTCTTCGCGAGCCAGATCTTCCCGGTGCTGATGCCGCTCGCGGTCGACCCGGCGCATCCGTTCCCCTACATCTCGGGCCTGTCGCTCAATCTCTCGGTGCGGGTGCGCAACAGCCGCACCGGCCGGGTCGAGTTCGCCCGAGTGAAGGTGCCGCAGATGCTGCCTCGGTTCGTGCAGGTCAGCGCCGACGAGACGGTCGACGACGCCCGCTACATCGCGCTGGAAGAGCTCATCTCGAACCACCTCGGCGACCTCTTCCCCGGCATGGAGGTGCTCGATCACCACGTGTTCCGGGTCACGCGGAATGAAGACGTCGAGATCGAGGAGGACGAGACCGAGAACCTCATCAAGGCGCTCGAGAAGGAGCTGCTGCGACGCAGGTTCGGTCCGCCCATCCGGCTCGAAGTCTCCGACGACATGGACGATGTGACCCTCGAACTGCTCGTGCGCGAGCTCGACATCTCCGATCAAGAGGTGTTCCGGCTGCCCGCGCCGCTCGACCTCGGCGGGCTGTTCGACCTGTCGCGGATCGACCGGCCCGAACTGCACTACCCGACCCAGGTGCCGACGACCAACGCCCAGCTGCTGCCCGGCGAGCCGAACCAGCAGGCCGACATCTTCGCCGCCGTGGCCCGCAAGGACGTGCTGCTGCACCACCCCTACGAGTCATTCGCGACGAGCGTGCAGGCGTTCCTCGAACAGGCCGCCGCCGATCCGCACGTGCTGGCGATCAAGCAGACGCTGTACCGCACGTCGGGCGACAGCCCCATCGTCGAGGCGCTCATCGACGCCGCCGAGTCGGGCAAGCAGGTGCTCGCGCTCGTCGAGATCAAGGCCAGGTTCGACGAGGCGGCGAACATCACGTGGGCGCGCAAGCTCGAGAAGGCGGGCGTTCACGTCGTGTACGGGCTGGTCGGGCTGAAGACGCACTGCAAGCTCGCGCTCGTGATCCGGCAGGAGCAGGGCCGGCTGCGGCACTACAGCCACATCGGCACCGGCAACTACAACCCGAAGACGAGCCGCATCTACGAAGACCTGGGCCTGCTCACGGCCGACGACCAGGTCGGCAAAGACCTCACGCGCCTCTTCAACGAGCTGAGCGGGTACGCGATCGAGAAGAAGTTCAAGCGGCTGCTGGTCGCACCGCTGCACCTGCGCAAGGGGCTGCTCAAGCTCATCGCGCAGGAGGCGCAGAACGCGCGCGAGGGCAAGCCCGCCCGCATCCGCATCAAGGTGAACTCGATGGTCGACGAGGCCATCATCGACGCGCTGTACCGGGCGTCGAACGCCGGCGTGCCGGTCGAGGTGTGGGTGCGAGGCATCTGCAGCCTGCGGCCCGGTATCGAGGGTCTCAGCGAGAACATCCGGGTGCGGTCGATCCTCGGGCGGTACCTCGAGCACTCCCGGATCTTCTCGTTCGCCGGCGGCGGCGAGCCGCAGGTCTACATCGGCTCGGCCGACATGATGCACCGCAACCTCGATCGCCGGGTCGAGGCGCTGGTGCGGCTCACCGACCCCGATCACCTGCGCGAGGTCGAGGGGTTCTTCGACCTCGCGATGGACGAGCGCACGAGTTCCTGGCACCTCGACAGCGACGGCACCTGGGTGCGCCACTCGAGCGATGCGGCGGGGCATCCGCTCGACGACCTGCAGAACACACTGATGCAGCAGACCGCGCATCGGGTCCGCCCGGGGATCCGCCGGTGACGCGGGCGGTCGAGACGGCGGTCTTCGCGGCCGGCGCCGTCTGCTGGCGGGTGATCGACGGACGGATCCACGTGCTCGTCATCCACCGCACGGTGTACGGGGACGTCACCATCCCCAAGGGCAAGGTCGACCCCGGCGAGACCCTGCCGCAGACCGCGGTGCGCGAGATCGCCGAAGAGACCGGGCTCGACGTCGCCCTGGGCGTGCCGATCGGAGTGTCGCGCTACAAGATGCCGAGCGGGCGCACGAAGGTCGTGCACTACTGGGCGGCGCACGTGACCGACGAGGCCGTGCAGCGCTCGACGTTCCGGCCGAACTCCGAGGTCGCCGCGCTCGAGTGGGTCACCATCAAGCGGGCTCGCACGCACCTCACCTACGAGCCCGACGTCGCGATCCTCGACGCGTTCGCCGCACTGGTCGACCAGGGCGTCACCGAGACGTTCGCGCTCATCGTGCTGCGGCACGGCAAGGCCGTCGAACGCTCCAAATGGGACGGACCGGATGCCTCGCGGCCGCTCGCCGACCGCGGCGTCGCGCAGGCGGCGGCCCTCGTGCCGATGCTGCGCGCCTGGAAGCCGCGGCGCCTCGTGTCCAGCCCGGCGGTGCGATGCGTGACGACGATCACCCCCCTCTCGGCGGCGATCGGCCGGCCCATCAAGCGCGACGCCGGCATCAGCCAGGACGACTGGGAACGCGGCGAGGCCGAAGTGCGCCGGGTGATCGGCAAGCGGGTGCGGGTCGGCAAGACCGCCGTGGTGTGCAGTCACCGGCCGCTCATGGGCGAGATCGTGCGCGAGGTCGCGCTCGCGACGGGCACCCCGTTGGCGGGCTACGCCGACGACGCCGCGCTGCTCGAGCCGGGCGACTTCAGCATCGTGCACCTGTCGGCCACGAACCCGAGCTCGGGCATCATCGCGATCGAGACGCACTCGCCGCGGGTCTGAACCGCCACCGGGTTCCCACCCGATTCCGAGGTACCGCCCCCGAGGCGCAAGCCGTCGTTCACCGCGCGTTCACCATTGCGGGGGAAGCTCGTCAACCGAGCGGCCTACCGTCGCAGGCGGGTCGAACATCGATCCTCACCTGCAATCACAACCCCGGAAGGGAATCACGTGAACCTCAAGCGTTTCGGCGCGCCGGTCGTCCTGGCGGCCGCCGCGGCACTCGTTCTCACCTCGTGCGCCGCGAACGAGGGCGGCGCCACCGAGCCGACGGAGTCGGCGTCGTCGCTCTCAGGCACCATCAACGCCGCCGGCGCCTCGTCGCAGGGCTCGGCCCAGGAGGCGTGGATCGCCGCGTTCCAGACCGCGAACACCGACGTGACCATCAACTACGACCCGTCGGGTTCGGGCGCGGGCCGCGAGACGTTCATCGCGGGCGGCTCCGACTTCGCGGGCAGCGACTCGTTCCTGAACGACGAGGAGCTGGCTGGCGAGTTCGCTTCGTGCGCACCCGACACCTCGGCCATCGATCTGCCGGTCTACATCTCGCCGATCGCCGTCGTCTTCAACGTCGACGGCGTCGACGAGCTCAACCTCGACGCGACCACGCTCGCCAAGATCTTCAAGGGCGAGATCACCAGCTGGGACGACCCGGCGATCGCCGCGCTCAACACGCAGGCGACCCTGCCGGCCACCCCGATCACCGCGGTGCACCGCTCCGACGACTCGGGCACGACGAAGAACTTCGCCGACTACCTGTTCCAGAACGCGCCCGACGTGTGGGACCAGAAGCCGGCCGACCCGTTCCCCTACCAGACCGGTGAGGGCGCGCAGGGCACGTCGGGCGTGATCGAGGCCGTCGGCAACGGCGTCGGCACGATCGGCTACGCGGATGCCTCGAAGGCCGGCGACCTCGGCGTGGCGAACATCAAGGTCGGCGACGAGTTCGTCGGCTACTCGGCCGAGGCTGCGGCCGCCGTGGTCGCCGAGTCGCCGCTCGTCGAGGGCCGTGACGGCAACGACCTCGCGATCCAGCTCGACCGCAAGACGACCGACCCGACGCACTACCCGCTGGTGCTCGTCAGCTACGCGATCGTCTGCCAGGAGTACGCCGACGCAACCCAGGGCGAGCTCGTCCGCGAGTACGTCTCGTACATCGCGAGCGACGAGGGCCAGGCCGTCGCCGCCGAGAACGCCGGCTCGGCACCCCTGTCGGCCGACCTGAGCGCGAAGGTCGCCGCGGCGCTCGAGACCGTCAAGTGATCCCACGCCTGCCCGGCTCGGCACCCGTTGCGACGGGCTGCCGAGTCGGGCAGGCTGGCCGCATGCGCGAGTCGCGCGGCCGCCCCGCATCCACGCGAGATCAGGAAGAAACCCGGCCATGACGACTGCCCCCGCCGCACCGCCGATCCGAGCCAAGCAGCGACTCGGCGACCGCGTCTTCTCGAAGGCCGCGCTCATCGCCGGCATCCTGATCCTCGTCACCCTCGCCGCGGTCGCGGCGTTCCTGCTCGCCCAGTCCTTCCCCGCGCTCACCGCCGAGCCGGGCTCGTTCAAGGGCGACGCCGAGAACTTCTGGCAGTACGTCGCGCCCTTCGCGTTCGGCACGGTCTGGGCCGCGTTCCTCGCGCTGCTGATGGCCATCCCGGTCGCGCTCGGCATCGCGCTGTTCATCTCGCACTTCGCCCCCCGCCGCATCGCGCAGGGCCTCGGCTACGTCGTCGATCTGCTCGCGGCGGTGCCGTCGGTGGTCTTCGGCCTGTGGGGCATCACGGTGCTCGCACCCGGCGTGCAGCCGCTCTGGACCACGCTCAGCGAGTGGTTCGGCTGGTTCCCGCTCTTCGCTCCGCCGGTCTCGGGCACCGGCCGCACCATCCTCACCGTCGCGGTCGTGCTCGCGGTCATGGTGCTGCCCATCATCACCGCGCTCTGCCGCGAGGTGTTCCTGCAGACGCCCGTGCTGCACGAGGAGGCGGCGCTCGCGCTCGGCGCGACCCGCTGGGAGATGATCAAGCTCGCGGTCATCCCGTTCGGCACGCCCGGCATCATCTCGGCGTCGATGCTCGGCCTCGGGCGCGCCCTCGGCGAGACGATGGTCGTGGCGATGGTGCTCTCCCCGGCCGCGGTGATCAAGTTCGCGGTGCTGCAGTCGCAGAACCCGAACACCATCGCCGGCAACATCGCCCTCAACTTCCCCGAGGCGCACGGCGTCGGGGTCAACGTCCTCATCGCGACCGGCCTGATCCTGTTCGTGATCACCCTCGCGGTCAACATGCTGGCGCGCTGGATCGTCGACCGCCGCAAGGAATTCTCGGGAGCGAACTGATGAGCCTCACCGCAACTCCCCCGAAGGCGCCCGCCGACGGCGAGCCGTCGACCGCGATCGCGAACTCGCTCACCGCGGGCAAGCTCCCCCGGTTCTCGTCGCTGTGGGTCCTGGCCGGTTGCCTCGCCGCGGCCTCCGCACTGTTCGGCATCCTCGCGGCCGCCGACGGGTCGGAGTTCAACATCGCGGCCGCGGTGTTCGTCGGCGTGATCCTCTACGCCGTCGTGATCTGGGTGCTCTCGCGCATCGTCGAGGGCGGCCGGCGCGCCGCCGACCGGCTCGTGACCGCGCTCGTGTCGATCGCGTTCACGATCGCGCTGCTGCCGCTCATCTCGGTCGCTTTCACGACGATCGTGAACGGCCTGCCCCGATTCGACCTGCTCTTCTTCACCAACTCGATGCGCAACGTGGTCGGCGAGGGCGGCGGCGCGCTGCACGCGATCATCGGCACGCTCATGATCACCGGCATGGCGGCGCTCATCTCGGTGCCGGTCGGCCTGCTCACCGCCGTCTACCTCGTCGAGTACGGCCGTGGCCGGCTGAAGCACGGCATCACCTTCTTCGTCGACGTGATGACGGGCATCCCGTCGATCGTCGCCGGCCTGTTCGCGTTCGCGCTGTTCGCGCTCGTCACGGGCGACCCGGGCATCCGCAGCGGATTCGCGGCGTCGGTGTCGCTCGCGGTGCTGATGATCCCGGTCGTGGTGCGCAGCTGCGAGGAGATGCTGAAGCTCGTTCCGAACGAACTGCGCGAGGCGTCGTACGCGCTCGGCGTGCCGAAGTGGCTCACCATCGTGAAGGTGGTGCTGCCGACCTCGATCGCGGGCATCGTCACCGGCATCATGCTCTCGATCGCCCGCGTGATCGGCGAGACCGCACCGCTGCTCATCGTCGCCGGGTTCACGACGAGCATGAACTACAACCTGTTCGCCGAGCGGATGATGACGCTGCCGGTGTTCGTGTACACCCAGTACATGAACCAGGGCGCCGACACCCAGGCCTACGTCGACCGCGCCTGGGCGGGCGCGCTGACCCTCATCCTCATCGTCGCCCTGCTCAACATCGTCGCCCGGGTGGTCGCCAAGGTCTTCTCGCCGAAGTTCGGCCGCTGACCGGGTCATCCGTCTCGCACGCCCCGCAACCCGAAGGAAGCCAACACCAGTGTCCAAGCGCATCGAAGTGAACGACCTGAACGTCTACTACGGCGATTTCCTCGCCGTCGAGGGCATCACCCTCGACATCGAACCGCGCACCGTGACGGCCTTCATCGGCCCGTCGGGCTGCGGCAAGACGACGTTCCTGCGCACCCTGAACCGCATGCACGAGGTCACCCCGGGCGCCCGGGTCGCCGGCGAGGTGCGCATCGACGGGAACAACCTCTACGGCCCCGGCGTCGACCCGGTCATCGTGCGCCGACAGGTCGGCATGGTGTTCCAGCGGCCCAACCCGTTCCCGACGATGTCGATCAAAGAGAACGTGCTCGCGGGCGTGCGGCTGAACAACAAGCGCATCTCGAAGTCCGATGCCGACGAGCTGGTCGAGACCTCGCTGCGCGGTGCGAACCTCTGGAACGAGGTGAAGGACCGCCTCGACCGCCCGGGTTCCGGCCTGTCGGGCGGCCAGCAGCAGCGCCTGTGCATCGCTCGCACCATCGCGGTGTCGCCCGAGGTCATCCTGATGGACGAGCCCTGCTCGGCGCTCGACCCGATCTCGACGCTCGCGATCGAAGACCTGATCGAGGAGCTCAAGCAGGAGTACACGATCGTCATCGTGACGCACAACATGCAGCAGGCCTCACGCGTGAGCGACAAGACGGCGTTCTTCAACATCGCCGGCACCGGCAAGCCCGGCAAGCTCATCGAGTACGACGACACCACGACGATCTTCTCGAAGCCGAGCGTGCAGGCCACCGAGGACTACGTCTCGGGTCGTTTCGGGTAGGCCCCGGTCCAGGCGGGCCCGGGTCAGTCTCTGGGGCTCAGCAGGTACTCGTTGAACGCGCGCGTCTCGTCGGCGTCGAACGGGAACGCCTCGCCGTCGAGTTCGACGATGCCGGCGGCCAGCCGCACGCTCGACACCAGCCACGCGGCATCCGCCCGGCGAAGCTCGTCGAGCGCGACGTCGCGCTCGTCGACCTCGTGGCCGGTCGCACGCAGGTGCTCGAAGAGGCTCTGCTGCGTGGTGCCGGCGAGAATCGCGCCGGTCGTCGCCGGCGTCACATAGGTGTCGCCGATACGCAGGATGACGCTCGAGGTCGGCCCCTCCATGACGAAGCCGTCGCTCGAGACGAAGATCGCGTCGTCGGCCCGGCGCCGGGCGGCCTCGCGCAACGCGGCCATGTTGATCGCGTACGAGAGCGTCTTCGCGCCGAGCAGCAGCCAGGGCGCGCGCTCGGCGGCGTCGCGGGCGTAGCCGCGATCGAGGGTGACCACGCGGATGCCGCGCTCGCGCGCCTCGGTCGAGTCCTTCGCCGCGACGGCGTGCAGCCAGGCGGTGGGCGTGGGACCCTGCTCGATGCCGCGGCTCAGCACGATCTTCAGTGCGAACTCGCCCTCGGTCGGCAACTCGCCGACCGCGAGGTCGATCGCTGCGCGCCACTGCGTCAGGTTCGGCTCGGGCAGCTCGCAGATGCGGGCCGAGTTGCGCAGCCGCTCGAGGTGCGGCGCCACCTCTTGTGCGTGGCCGTCGACGACGCCGATGGTCTCGAAGATGCCGTCACCGCGCTGGGTCGACAGTTCGCCGACGCGCAGCGCCGGCTCGGCCGCGTCGGCCTCGTGGAATGTGCCGGCGATGGCGGACTCGGGTGCGTCGGCAGGCAGTGGCTCGATGAGGAGGGTCACGGAGTCGGGCATGCCTCGATGGTACGCGGCGGGAGGGGGTCGGATACCGCGTGCCGGGTGCGCTACCGTGACCGCATGCGCTCCCTCGGAACCGGAGAGATGAGCCGTGCCACCGGCCTGTCGGTGAAGGCGCTGCGGCTCTACGACGCCAACGGACTGCTGACGCCCGCCGAGGTGGACCCGGCGACCGGGTACCGCCGGTACGCGCCCGAGCAGGTCGCCCGCGGCCGGTCGATCGCGGCGCTGCGCCGGCTCGACGTGCCGCTGGCCGTCGTCGGGTCGCTGCTCGACGGCCCGCCGGCCGAGCTGCGCTCCCGGCTGCTGGCGTGGTGGGCGCAGGAGCGGGCCGGTTTCGCGCTGCGCACGCAGACGGTCGAGTTCGCGGCGGCGGTGGTGGACACGGTGCGCCCGGCGGATGCCCCGTCTGCGGTGCCCGACCGCGCCGTGCGGATCGAAGCTCGCCCCGCGCAGGCGGTCGCGACCATCACGCGGTCGCTGCGCCAGCACGAACTGGTGCCGAGCGCGCTCTCGGACGTGGTCGCGATCCGCGAGACGCTCGACGCCGAGGGCGCGACGGCGCTGTCGGAGCACTGGCTGCTGTTCCACGAGCCGGTGGGGTTCGAGTTGGCCGGGCGGGTCGAGACGTGCGTGCCCTACGAGGGGTCTGCCCGCCCGCATGGGCAGGTCGTCCTCCGCGAGGAGCCCGCCGCCCGGTTCGCCGTGGTCGACGTCACGGTCCGCGAGCTCGAGTACCCGGCGCTGCTGCGGTTCTACGACGCAGTGCGCGCGGTCGCAGGTTCGCCGCGCGGCACGGCCGCGGCGGGCGCACCCCGCGAGTGGTACGGCGACGCCTGGCCTGACGATCCCGACGCGATCGCCGCGCAGATCGCCATGCCCCTGGCCGCCGCTGACGCCGTGCGAGCGGAGCACTCCGGTTCGGTCGCGGCGGGGGTTGAGTCTGCCCCGGGGGCCGACTCCAGAGTGGTGCCATGACCGAACCCGTTGCCAGCCACTCCCCCTTCAGCGACCCCGGACGGCATCGCACCCTCGTCGCCGCGATCGCCCCCGACCCCGCCGCCATCCACCGCGCCGTCACGTCGACGATCGTGCACTACCGCGCCGACCCGGTGCCCGCGACCGACCACCAGCAGGGCGACATCGACCTGCGGTGGATCGCCGCCCTCCTCGACGTCGCGACCGAGCGCGCCGACGGCGCCCTCGACGCCCCGCGCCCCGCAGCGGCGCGCGTCGGCGGCTGCTGCCGCGATCATTCGCTGCTCGGCGTGTCCATCCTGCGCGAGCACGGGGTGCCGGCGCGCACCCGGCTCGGCTTCGCCGACTACTTCACGCCCGGTTACCGGCACGACCACGTCGTGATCGAACGGTACGTCGACGGCCGGTGGAGCCGGTTCGACCCCGAACTGGATGCCTCGGAGTTCGCCTTCGACATCGCCGACCTGCCGACCGGCGAGGGGGCGCCCTTCGAGACGGCGGCCGAGGCCTGGCTCGCGTACCGGGCCGGGCGCACCGACCTCGCGACGTACGGCGTGGGGCCCGGCGCGCCGTTCGGCGGCCCCGGGTTCGTGCAGGGCTACGTGATCGGCGACATCGCGCACCGGCACGGCTGCGAACTGCTGCTGTGGGACGGCTGGGGGGCGATGGCCGGGCCGTCCGGCGGCGTGCCCGACGAGCTCGCCGCGTTCACCGACCGGCTCGCCCGACTCACGGTCGCGGCGGACGCCGGCGATGCGGGCGCGGCGGAGGCGGAACGGGAGCTCGCCGAGATCTGGCGCACCGACGACCGGGTACGACCCGGCTCGCGCATCCGGACGTTCACCCCGCACGATCGCGTCGGCGTCGTCGACCTCGAGACGCGCACGACCGAGTGGTCGCCGACGGCCTGAGGCAGCGCCGGAACTCGCCCGGACAGGGAAGTACCGGGCCGCAGAACGCCTCTCGGCGCGAGGCCGCTCGAAGCGGCGAGAATTGGAGCCCGGGGTTACTGCGGCCCGGCCATACGAGTGTAACCGAGCCGGGCGGGTGCCTATTCCGCGCTGCGACGATCTGGGCGGATGCTCCGCGCGCGCGGCCCCGTGGCATCCGATCAATCGAGCGCGTCGTGCCGCCAAAGCCGGGCGCACGCCGCCAGCTCATCAGCCAACTCGGTCAATCGCAGCGCGCGCCGGGTGAGTTCGGCGGGGCGATCGGGATGCGTGGCATCCGAGGCATCCGCATCATCGGCGAGGTCGGCGGTGCCGGCCGAGGTAACCCGGCAGAACGCGGCCGCGCGCTCGAGCGCGACCGCGAAGTCTCCCGCGAACGCGCCGTGCAGGATGAGGTCGGCGAGGTCGCGCACCTCGTCGGGACCGGTCGGGGCGACCGCCCCGGCGACGACCTGGTCGATCGTGCGCGACACCTCGGCGCCCCGCTGGTACGCGAGGGCGATGCCGCGCGGATCCTGCCGGATGAGCGTGCGCAGCAGGTAAAGCCGCCACAGTGCGCCCGGCAGACTCCGGGCCGACGCCTGCGACCAGAGCTCGGCGACCGCATCGATGCCGTGCGAGTCGGTGTAGGTCACCAGCCGCCGCACGATCTCGGGATCGGGGTCGGCGCGCACGCGCGCGAGCAGCGCCGCGGCGGTGTCGTGGGCGACCCGGCTCAGGTTGGCCGGGTCCTCTGCGCCGATGAACGCACCGAACGCACCCGGCGGGAAGCGGGTGGGCTTGTGGAAGTCGGCTGGCATCCCCGACACCCTACTCCGCGGGGCCGACGGCGGAGTCGGGTGCGGACCTCTCCAGCCTCCAGCTCGTACCCATGCGGTCGTAGGTGATGCGCGCGTGGCAGTTGCGACAGCGAACGTCGCAGCAGGCGATCTCGCGCGCTCGGTTGCATGCGCGGCAAGAGGTCTGCAGGCCGTCCGGCGATCGCAGGCGCCGGTTGAATTCCGAAGCGGGGAGCGATCGACGGCATGCAGAGCAGGTCTTCACATCGATAAGTTACGCTGAATAAGCGATATCGCACCCCTGTAGCTCAGTTGGCAGAGCAGCGTCCTTTTAAGTCGCGGGTCGTGGGTTCGAGCCCCACCGGGGGTACTCCTCGATGACGAGTGCCGACCGTCCGTCACGGATGGTCGGCACTCGCATCAACACCTCAGTCGCGTGCTGCGGGTATGCCGAGCCCGGCCGGCTTCTTCATGAAGCAGACGGCGATGACACCGACCAGGATGACGAACGCCGGCAGCAGCACCGACTGCGCCATCGCCTGCGAGAAGCCCTCGAGCACGAACGGCGGCATCGCACCGCCCGCGTCGCCGAAGCCGGATGCCGCATCGCCCGCGCCGGGCAGGTTCGCCTCGAGGCGGTTCTGCATGAACGCGGCGATCGCGGCCGACCCGAGCACCGAGCCGATGGTGCGGGTGGTGTTGTAGATGCCCGCACCGGCGCCCGCCTGTCGCGGCGCGAGATTGCGGGTCGCGGTGGTGGCCAGCGGCCCCCACATGCCGGCGTTCGCGATGCCGAGGACGGCCGACGGCAGGAGGAACATCCAGACCGGCGTGTCCGGCCCCATCAGCGCGGCGTACCAGAACAGCGAGAGCGACAGCAGCGCGAGTGCGGGCACCAGCATGAAGCGGGGGTCGATGCGGTCGAGCAGCTTGCCGGCCGGCGGGGCGAGCACACCCGCGAGCACCGCCATCGGGATGAGCAGCAGCGCCGACTCGGTCGGGGTGAGGCCGCGCGCGAGCTGCAGGTAGAACATCTGCGGCAGCGCCATGCTCGTGACGGTGAAGCCGACCGTCGCGATGCCCAGGTTCGCGACCGAGAAGTTGCGGTCGCGGAACAGCGCGAGCGGTACGAGCGGCTCGCTCTTGGTGCGGGCCTGCTGCCAGACGAAGAGCGCGAGCACGACGACGCCGGCCGCGATGAGCTCCCAGACCGTGATCGGGCCCCAGATCGGACCCCAGTCGTACTTCTCGCCCTCCTGCAGGCCGAAGACGATGAGGAACAGCGCGACGGCGCTCAGCACCACCCCGACGACGTCGAACCGGTGCCGGTGGGTCTCGAGCTTCGGCACCAGGATCCAGGCGAGCACGAAGCCGATCACCCCGACGGGCACGTTGATGAAGAAGATCCACTCCCAACCGAACCCGTCGACGAGCAGGCCGCCGGCGAGCGGTCCGACGAGCGTCGCCACACCGGCGGTCGCGCCCCAGAGCCCCATCGCCGCACCACGGCGGTTCGCCGGGAAGGTGCGCGTGATGACCGCCATCGTCTGCGGCGTCATCATCGCCGCGCCGAGGCCCTGCACGGCGCGCGCGGCGATCAGGCCCTCGAGCGTCTCGGACAGCCCGCACCAGAGCGACGCGGCGGTGAACACCGCGAGACCGATCAGGTAGATCGTCCTCGGACCGAAGCGGTCGCCGAGGCGCCCGGTGATGAGCAGCGGCACCGCGTACGCGAGGAGGTACGCGCTCGTCACCCACACCACGTTGTCGAGGTTCGCGCTGTCGGGGTCGAGCGCGGCCTTGATCGCGGGGTTCGCCACCGACACGATCGTGGTGTCGACCAGGATCATGAAGAAGCCGATGACGAGGGCCCAGAGGCCGGGCCACGGACTGCGGGCGGGCGGAGCGGCCTGAGCCGCGGTCGACCCGGTGAGGGGTTCGGTCATGAGTGTTCCTTTCGAGCGTGCAGGGGTGCGCCCGCGCGCGGGTCGTCGAGCGACCAGACGACCTCGTCGGCGTCGAGGCGACGGAGCAGGTCGGAGGTCCAGGCGAGGTCGGCGGCGAGCATGGCGCGCCGCCGGTCGGATTCGAGGAGGAAGGCTTCGGGGAGCGCCCGCGCCCGTGCGGCGGCGAGCTGGTCGTCGAGCTCGGCGAGATCGGCGACGATCCGATCGCAGCGACGCCCGAGCACCGCGGCGACCTCGTCGGGGCCGAGGTTGTGGCACTCGGCGAGCGCGACGGCGAACTCCTGCGGGCTGGCCGGGTCGTCGAGCCGCACCCGAACCCACGCGATGTACGCCGCCCGGCCGGCCGCGGTGAGCGCGTACACGGTGCGCTCCGGTCGGTTGCCCTCGCGTTCGGTGCCGTGGACGGTGACGAAGCCGACTTCGACGAGCCGGTTCATCGAGTGGTACAGCGACGGCGGCTTGATCTGCAACAGGGCTGCCTTGCCGCGCAGGTTCAGCAGCTGCAGCATCTCGTACGGATGCATCGGCCCTTCTTCGAGGAGGGCGAGCGCCGTCACGGCGAGCGGGGTGAGCCGGAATGCAGCGGATGTCATGCGCAGTACTCCACTCCGATTAGTCCAGATCGACTAATCGAGTGTACACGCTGATCCCCGGCCTCCCGCGACGCCCGTCGCGAAGGTCGGTTGCGAAGGCCCGTCGAAGTCGGTCCCGGGGCACCGCCGGGCGGGACGCTCGATCAGCAGCGCGGGCGACGGATCACCGTCGCCGACCTCGCGGCTTCGAGCGTTCCGTCACAGCGGCTCCTCCCCAGGTTTCCCCTTCGCCCACTCCGTCGTGTCCGAGCCGCGACACGTCGATGTGTGCGTGAGAACACGGTAACCCCGCATCGCCGCGCACGCTAGGCCCGTTCGGGGGTCAGCCCACCAGTGCGCGGAACCCCGACATCAGCGCGACGCGCTCCTGCGACGACCGCGCGAGCGGGGTGACCGTCAGCGTGGTGACGCCCGCCGCCGCGAACGCCGCGACCCGCTCGGCGACCTCGGCTGCCGGACCGATCAGGTTGACCGCGCGAACGAGGTCGTCGGGCACCGCGGCGATCGCCTCGTCGCGGCGGCCGTCGAGGTAGAGGTCTTGGATGAGCCGGGCCTCGTCAGCGAAGCCGTAACCCGAGACCAGGTCGTTGTAGAAGTTCTTGCCGCGTGCGCCCATGCCGCCGATGTAGAGCGCCAGGTTCGGCTTCACCGCGGCGTAGGCGGCCTCGATGAGCTCTGGCCGGTCGGTGATCGCGAGGGCCGGGCTGGCGAACACATCGAGCGGTGCGAGGTCGGCCGAACGGCGCGCGAGGCCGGCGTCGAGCGCCGCGCCCCACACGTCGCGGGCCCGCTCGGGGTGGAAGAACATCGGCAGCCAGCCGTCGGCGATCGCCGCGGTCTGCTCGACCGACTTCGCGCCGAGGGCGGCGACCGTGATCGGGATGCGGTCGCGAACGGGGTGGTTGATGAGCTTCAGCGGCTTGCCGAGGCCCGTACCCTCGCCCTCGGGCAGCGGGATGCGGTAGTTGCGCCCCTGGTGCACCACCGGCTCGCGACGCCACACCTGCCGGCAGATGTCGATGATCTCGCGGGTGCGCCCGAGCGGCGCGTCGTACGGCACCCCGTGGAAGCCCTCGATGACCTGCGGACCGGATGCCCCGATGCCGAGTTCGAACCGGCCGTCGGAGACGTAGTCGAGGCCTGCGGCGGTCATCGCGGTGAGGCTCGGCGTTCGGGTGTAGAGCTGCAGGATGCCGCTCATCAGCGTCATCCGCGAGGTGCGTGCGGCGAGGAAGCCCAGCTGGCTGACCGCGTCGAACGAGTAGGCCTCTGGCACGGCGATGAGGTCGACCCCGCCTGCTTCGAGCTCGGCCACCTCGTCGGCGACCTCGCGGAATCCTCCGGCGTAGTTCAGGAACATCCCGACGCGCATCCGTCACTCCTCATCGTGTGCAGGCGGTGAGCCACGACCCGAACGGGGGCCGGGCCCACTCGACCCTAGCCGACCGCCGCCCCGGCTCCACGCCGACGCATCTCAGCGCCTTCGGAGCCGGATGCGAGAGCGTAGGACCCTGCCCGACCGAGAGCCCCTTCCCGACCCGAGAGGACGACCGTGACCTGGACGCTGATCGTCGACGCGCTGCTCGTCCTGCTGCTGGTGGCCGCGGTCGCGAACGGATTCCGCGCCGGCCTGCTGCGCACCGCCGGCGGCCTGGTCGGACTGCTCGCGGGCGGCGTCGCCGCGTGGTTCCTCATGCCGCTCGCGGTCGGCTGGATGCCGGTGCCCGAACTGCGGGTCGCCGCCGCCCTCGCGGTCGGCGTGCTCGCGCTCGCGGCCGGCAGCGCGGCCGGCGCGGCCATCGGCAGAGCGCTGCGACGCGGCGCGAAGGCGGTGAAGCTCGGATGGTTCGACCGGATCCTCGGGGCCATCGCGGGTTTGCTCGTGGCGGCGCTCGCGGCGACGATCGTCGGCACCGGCGTCGCACGCATGGGCGTGCCGGTGCTCTCCCCCGCGCTCTCGTCGTCGTTCGTGCTGCGCGGCATCGACGCCCTCACGCCCGAGCCCGTCGACCGCTTCGTCGCCGAAGTGCGCACCGCGACCCTCGACGGGGCGGTGCCGTGGCTCACCGAGGTGCTCGGCGGCCCGACCACGCCGCCCGAGATCCCCGACGTCGCCGTCGACCGCGCGGCGATCGCCGAGGCATCCGAGTCGGTCGTGCGCATCACCGGGCCGGCCTACCGATGCGGGCGAGATCTCGTGGGCTCGGGCTTCGTCGTCGCGCCCGAGCACGTCGTCACCAACGCGCACGTCGTCGCGGGCGTCACCGAGCCGATCGTCGAGGCGCCGGGGCGGCTTCCGGTCGCCGGGCGGGTCGTCGCGTTCGACATCGCCGACGACCTCGCCGTCGTGTACGCGCCCGGGCTCGACGCGGCGCCCCTCGAGGTCGCCGACCCGCCCGCGGACGGCTCGGACGGCGTCGTGGCGGGGCATCCGTTCGGCGGCCCGCTCACGCTGGAGCCCGCCCGCGTGCTCGCGGCCGGCCCGCTCACCGTGGAGGTCGACGGGGTGTCGTCGACGCGTGATGTGGTGACGCTCGCGGCGCGCGTCGAGCACGGCAACTCGGGTGGGCCGCTGCTCGACCTCGACGGCCGGGTCGCCGGCGTCGTCTTCGCCAAGAGCGAGCAGGTCGCGAACGTCGGCTACGCGATCTCGCCGGCGACGCTCGCGCCGCTCGTCGCCGAGGCGCCGGCCCTGACCGAGTCGGTGTCGTCGGGCGACTGCGCCGCCTGACTGCGCCTGCGGTGTGCGGTGCTACTCGGCGGTGAAGCCCCGGAACCGGATGCCCCAGCTCGCGTGCCACTCCTCGCCCGGGTCGAGCCAGCGCAGGCCGCGCCCCGAGTTGAACGCCTCGGCCGGCGCCGTCATCGGCTCGACCGCGATCGCCACGTCGCCGGATTCGCCCGGGAACTCGCGGGTCGTGAACACCTGCACGAACGCGAACTCCTCCTCGGCCCAGACCGAGACACTGCGGCCGTCGGGGGCCGTCAGCGTGTGCTCGACGAAGCCGTCCTCGTCGCTGGCGACCTCGCCGAACGCGTCGTCGAGCGACACGTCGCCGACGCGGCGCCCCTCGCGGAAGTCCCACTCGGTGTCGTCGACCGGCACCTCGCCGGTCGGCAGCAGCCGCTCGTCGACCTCGATGTGGCTGGCGGCGTCCAGACGCAGCACGAGGTCTTCCGTCGGAACCCCGCCGATCTTCAGGAAGGGGTGCGTGCCGACCGCGACCGGGGCGGCCTCGCCGCCCAGGTTCTCGACGTAGTGCGTCACCCGCAGGCCGTCGGCGACGAGCTCGTACCGCACCCCGGTGCGCAGCAGGTACGGGTAGCCGAGCTGCGGGAAGACCGTCGCCGCGAGCGTCACCTGCGAGCGGTCGCGCTCGACCACCTCGTACTCGGTGTACTGCAGCAGTCCGTGGATCGCGTTGTTCAGCTTCGGCTCGGTGATCGCGAGCTGGTGCACCTCGTCGCCGTGGCTCCAGCGGCCGTCGCGGATGCGGTTCGGCCACGGCACGAGCACGATGCCCGCACAGAACGGGGGCGTCGCGTCTTCGGGATAGGGCGCGACCAGGTCGATGCCGTTGATGGTGAGTTCGCGGAGCGCGGCGGCCACGCCGGTGACGGTGGCGCGGAGGTCGCCGCTCGCGGTGGAGGTCTCGAGGACGTGCTGTTCGCCGGTCGGCAGGATCATGGAGAACACTCTATGGCGTCGGATCGGCCCTCGGATCGGCGGCGCCGGCCTCGGTCGACACCACCTGTACGGCGAGTCCGGTGCTCTCGAGATCGCGGGCGAGCAGCGGTGGCGCCTGCTCGTCGGTGATGAGCAGGTCGACCTCGTCGATGCCGGCGACGCGGCCCAGGTGCACCTCGCCGAGTTTCGAGGCATCCGCGATCACGACCGCGCGCGCGGCCGCGCGCAGCATGAGCGCTTTGACCTCGGCCTCGGGGAGGTTCGCGTTCGTGATCCCGCGTACCGGGTCGACGCCGTTGCAGCCGATGAAGGCGACGTCGACGTGGATGTGGTCGAGCATCGATCCGGCGAGCGGATGCACCAGCGAGTGCTGTCGCGGGCGCAGCGAACCGCCCGTGACGATCACGGCGAACCGCGGAATCTCGTGCTCGAGCTCGAGCGCGATCGACAGCCCGTTGGTGAACACCGTGACGTCGACGAGGTCGTCTCGGGCGCGCAGCGCGCGCGCGACCTGCAATGCGGTCGAGCCGACGTCGAGGATGACGCTCTGGCCGCTTCGGACCATCGCCGCCGCCGCCCGACCGATCGCCTCCTTCGGGCGGACGCTCGTGGCGAGGGCCTCCTCGAAGCTGGGCTCGCGGTCGGGGCGGGTGTCGGTCGCCGAACTCGTAGCGGGCACCGCGCCACCGTGCACACGACGGATCTCCCCGACGCGCTCGAGTGCATCGAGGTCGGCACGCGCGGTGACCGCGGTGACCCCGAACGCCGCGGCGAGGTCGGTCACGCGCACGAAGCCGCGCTCGCCGACGAGGGCGAGCGCGAGCTCGCGGCGGCGGGCCGAGTCGACGGGAGCGGTCACAGCGGCATTCTTCCGGGCCATCCGTCGCTTTGCAATAGGAAACCGACTTGTTTGCGAAACGTAAGTCGCGTAGCGTGTGCCGGGTGATCGCCGACCCTCGCATCGCTACGCATCGGGCACGTCTCGCCGACGGCCGCGAGCTCATCTACTTCGACGACGCCGACACGGCGCTCGGACCCGAGCGCGCCATCGACGCACGGGCGCTCGATCCGCGGCCCGCGACCGCGCACATGCGCCAGGACCCGCTCACCGGCGATTGGGTCTCGATCGCCGCGGCCCGGCAGAACCGGGTCTTCCTGCCGCCCGCGCATCTCGACCCCCTCGCACCGCAATCGCCGGGCAACCCGTCCGAGATCCCGAGCACCTACGATGTCGCGGTGTTCGAGAACCGCTCACCGTCGTTCGGCCCCGCCCTCGCCGAACCGGGAACGCCCGACGCCGATCCGGCGACGGCGCTCGCGGTGACGCGCAGCATCGGGCTCGAGCGCACGCTGCCCTCGGTCGGTCGCTGCGAGGTGGTGTGCTTCGCACCCGACCACGAGGGGTCGTTCGGCACCCAGACGGTCTCGCGCGCCCGCACGGTCATCGAGGCGTGGGCGCAGCGCACCGCCGAGTTGTCGGCACTGCCCGGGGTGCAGCAGGTGTTCCCGTTCGAGAACCGCGGCGAGGCGATCGGCGTGACGCTGGGGCATCCGCACGGGCAGATCTACTCGTACCCGTACGTGACGCCTCGCACGCAGCGACTGCTCGACGCGATCGACGCGTATGGCCCGACCCTCATGGCCGACCTGATCGAGCGCGAGCTCGCGGGGCCCCGCGTGCTGCTGCGCGGCGAGCACTGGAGCGCCTACGTGCCGTTCGCCGCCCGCTGGCCGATCGAGGTGCACCTCGTGCCGCACCGGCACGTACCCGACCTCGCCGAGACGACGCTGGCCGAGCGCGACGAGCTCGCCCGGGTCTACCTGCGGCTGCTGCGCGGCATCGACGCGCTCTACGACACCCCCACGCCCTACATCGCGGCGTGGCATCAGGCTCCGGTGCACGAGCGGCGCGACGAGGTTCGGCTCACCCTGCAGCTCACGAGCCCGCGGCGCGCGGCCGACAAGCTCAAGTTCCTCGCCGGATCCGAGGCGGCGATGGGCGCCTGGATCGGCGACGTGCCGCCCGAAACGCAGGCCGAGGCGCTGCGCACCGCGATCGAAGGAGTGGACGAATGAACGACGCCGCCACCGCTCGGCAGCGATTCGCGGAGTATTACGGGCACGCGCCGGTGGGGGTCTGGTCGGCACCGGGACGCGTGAACCTCATCGGCGAGCACACCGACTACAACGACGGGTTCGTGTTCCCGTTCGCGATCGCCGAGCGCACGTGGGTGGCCCTCGGTGACCGGGATGACCGGGTCGTGCGCGTCGCCACGTCGTTCACACCCGACCCCGTCGAGGTCCACCTCGAGGAGCTCGCCGTCGAACGGCTCGCGCCCGACTCGGTGAGCGGATGGTCGGCGTATCCGCTCGGGGTCGCATGGGCGCTCGGGCGGTTCGGCGGCGAGCTCGCGCACGCGCGCGGCGTCGACCTGTTCATCACGAGCGACGTGCCGGTCGGGGCAGGGCTCTCGTCGTCGGCGGCCCTCGAGAGCGCGGTCGCGCTCGCGCTCGACGAGCACTGGGGCCTCGGGCTCGATCGACCGACCCTCGCCAAGGTCGGCCGTCTCGCCGAGAACGAGGTCGTCGGCGCACCGACGGGCATCCTCGACCAGTCGGCGTCGCTGCTCAGCGAGCCCGACGCGGCGGTGTTCCTCGACTGCCGCAGCCTCGATGCCGAGGTGATCCCGTTGCACCTCGCCGACGAGCGCTTCACGATCCTCGTCATCGACACGAAGGTCGAGCACGCGCACGCGACCGGCGGGTACGCCGCACGTCGAGCGTCCTGCGAGGCGGGCGCCCGCGCGCTCGGCGTGCCGTCGCTGCGCGATCTCGACGTCGACGACCTGGCTCACGCGGAGCAGGTGCTCGACGATGAGACGTTCCGGCGGGTGCGGCACATCGTGACCGAGAACCGACGCGTGCTCGACACGGTTCGCACGCTGCGCGAGCGCGGCCCGGGAGCGATCGGTTCGCTGCTGGATGCCTCGCACGCGTCCATGCGCGACGACTTCGAGATCACCGTGCCCGAGATCGATCTGGCCGTCTCGGTCGCGCAGTCGCATGGCGCGGTCGGCGCCCGCATGACGGGCGGAGGCTTCGGCGGCTCGGCGATCGCACTCGTCGCCGTCGACCTCGTGCCGGCGATCTCGACCGCCGTCCGCGAGGCGTTCGCCGAGCACGGCTACGGCGAGCCGGTGATCTTCACCGAGCAGCCGGGCGCCGGCGCCCGCCGCGACGCGTAGGTCGTACTGCCGGGCCGCCCGGGGCAGTCACGGCTCGCAGCGGCACCCGCATTCTTCGATGCAGCGGGGTGACATCCAACACTCCATCGGACACTCGCACGTCGCATCGGGCGACGCCGAGCCGAGGCGCGCTGCTCGAGCTCGATGGGCGTCACGTCGTTCGCGTTCCAGCGCCGCCAGGCTGGCGCTCGTCGGGTGGTCGTGCATCGGGCCGAGCGAGTACCGATGGCGTCGGCGATCGCGGCGTGCGCGGTGGTGGTACCAGGCACGGGGCTCGGGCCGATCGTAATGAGTGTCGAGCATCGCCGAGATCGGACGGTCGGAGAGGGGCCTCGCGTCGAGGTGCGCGGGGAGTCGGCGACCGGCGTTGTCACGCACCACGTCGCGCGGAACCGTCGCGACCGGCTCGCCATCGGCGTCGACGAGCGCGAGGCGCAGCCCCGCGACGGCGACGATGTGGGCCAGCACCGCGACGTCGATCCGCCGATTCCCACCCTCGATCCGGGCGATCTGCGATTGGTCGACGCCCACGATCGCGCCGAGCTCACGCTGACTCAGATCGCACAGCCGCCGCACCCGGAGCACCATTCCAGGCACGTCGACGTCGCTCAGTTCGCGGCGTGCCCCGCCCGCCCGCAAATCCCCTCCATCGCCGGTCGAACCCAGCTCGCGCACCGATCGCTCGTGCATCCTCCGTACCTCCTCGGTCGAATGCTGCACCGCCCCACCGACACGCCCGTTCGCGCGCGCCTCCCACCCGTTTCCGCCCGATGCCTTCCAACCCGGCACACGGACGCCACCCGGCCCCACACGCCTCCGGCATTGATGCGCGCCTGGCATACCCACACCCGGCACCCGCCGAACGCCTCCGGCATTGATGCGCGCCTGGCATACCCACACCCGGCACCCGCCGAACGCCTCCGGCACTGATGCGCGCCTGGCATACCCACACCCGGCACCCGCCGAACGCCTCCGGCACTGATGCCACACACGCATCAGTGCCGGAGGCGACACCACCGCACCCCACCACCGCCATGCCACACACGCATCAGTGCCGGAGGCGACACCACCTCACCCCACCACCGCCATGCCACACCCGCATCAGTGCCGGAGGCGACACGAGCATGCCCACCACGGCGATGCCAGCGGCTCAGCGCGTCGTGGTCCACTCCTCGGCGAGCACCGCGTACGTGTAGCCGTCGATCCAACCGAGCTCGGCGTGCCAGGAGTCGCGCACGCCGTGCTGCTCACGACGCATGCCGACGTTCTCCATGACGCGCCATGACGGCGTGTTGTCGGCGAAGCAGCCCGCCGTGACGCGGTGCAATCCGAGCGTGGTGAAGGCGAGGTCGAGCAGCGCCCGCGCGATCGTGGTCGCATACCCTCGACCCGCGAACGCGGGATCGACGAGGTATCCGAGGCTGCCCTCGGCGCGACGCCACGCATCCCCGTCCGTCTGCCCCATGCCGTCGAGCACCTCGAGCGATCCCGTCCCGACGATCACGCCATCGAGGTCGGCGACCACGGAGAAGTCGTTCGGGTCTTCGACCGCGAGCAGCCACGCGCGGCGGAAGGCATCGGGGTCGACGGTGGTCCGCAGGAGCCAGCGGGTGACCTCGGGTCGATTGCGCCAGACCAGCACCTGGTCCAGGTCGACGCTCGTCGGCGGACGCAGAACGAGAGGTCCTGCGACGATCGGCCACGAGACGTCGGAAGTCCTCACACCGCGCTCGCCCGCGCCGGCTCGACCGGATGCGGGGTGCCTCCCGTGATGCGCACGAGTTCGTCGAACGTGGTCGGGAAGACCGTCTTCGCATGGCCCGCCGCAGCCCAGACGACGTCGTGTTCGGCGAGCATCGTGTCGATGATCGTGCGCACCGGCGCGGGGTGGCCGACGGGAGCGACACCGCCGATCACCTGGCCCGTGGCATCCTTCACCAGGTCCTTCGAGGCGCGCGCGATCGTACCTCCCAGCTGCTCGCCCAGCCACGCGGTGTCGACGCGATGCGCCCCCGAGGTGAGCACCAGGATCGGTTCGCCGTCGAGCGTGAAGACCAGCGAGTTCGCGATCTGACCGACCTCGATGCCGAGGGCGTCGGCGGCGAGCTGCGCGGTCGTCACCGCGTCGTCGAACCAGGTGATCTCGGGCGTGACGCCCCGGGCTGCGAGCGCGACGGCGACACGCTCGACGGCGGGGTGCGAGGGCTGGGTCATGCGCCGATCCTACGAGATCGCGCGCGCTCGCCGGCCGCCGGCCCCTCCGCGTCATCCGCACCCGGTACCCTGCCCGCATGTCGACCCCCGCACCTCCGCTCGCGCGACGGTTGGGACTCGGCGACGCGATCTGGATCGGGCTCGCCTCGATGATCGGCGCGGGCGTGTTCGCCGCCCTCGCGCCGGCCGCTGCCGTCGCCGGCGACGCACTGCTCATCGGACTCGTGATCGCCGCGGCAGTCGCCTGGGCGAACGCGAGTTCCACCGCCCAGCTGGCGGCCCGGTATCCCGAGGCGGGCGGGGTGTACCGGTTCGGACGCGAGCGGCTGGGCGAATGGCCCGGGTTCCTCGCCGGCTGGGGATTCGTGGTGGGCAAGACCGCGAGCTGCGCTGCCATGGCGATGACGTTCGCAGCGTACGTCGCACCGGCGGGCTGGGAACGTCCGCTCGCGATCGCCGCCGTCGCGGTACTGAGCGGCGTGAACCTGCTCGGCATCACGCGCACGGCCCGAACAGCAGCCGTCATCGTCGCCGTGGTGCTCGCCGTGCTCGCGCTCGTCGTCGTCGCGGGCACGGTCACGGTCGCGCCGACGGGCAGTGGTTCCGGAGCGGGCCCAGCTGTCGGGCACCTCGGCGAGGGCTGGCCGCCGCCGGTCGGATGGCTCGGGGTGCTGCAATCCGCCGGACTGCTGTTCTTCGCGTTCGCGGGCTACGCGCGCATCGCGACACTCGGCGAGGAGGTGCGCGATCCAGCCCGAACCATCCCGCGTGCGATCGGCATCGCCCTCGCGATCGTGGTCGGCGTATACGCGATCGTGTCGCTGGTCGCGCTGTCCGCGATCGGGGCATCCGAGCTCGCCGCATCCCACGCACCGCTCGCCGATGTCGCCGCATCGAGCGGATGGGAGTGGACCCGACCGATCGTGCAGTCCGGTGCCGCACTCGCCGCGCTCGGCGCGCTTCTCGCGCTGATCGCCGGAATCGGGCGCACCGCACTCGCCATGGCCCGTGACCGCGAGCTGCCCGCCGCGCTCGCAGCGGTGCATCCGCGTTCGCACGCGCCATGGGTCGCCGAGGTCGTCGTCGCGATCGCGATCATCGTGCTCGTCGCGGCGACCGACCTGCGCGGTGCGATCGGGTTCAGCTCGTTCGGGGTGCTCGTCTACTACCTGGTCGCGAACGCGGCCGCGTTCACCCAACCGGTCGCCGAACGCCGGATGCCGCGCTGGGCGTCGGCGGCCGGAGCGGCCGGATGCGTCGTGCTGGTCGCGACGCTGCCCGCGGCGTCGGTGATCGGCGGTCTCGTCGTGTTCGCCCTCGGGGTGGTCTCCCGGCTCGCCACGTCGCGGTACCGCGGCGGTCCTAGGCTGACCCCATGAGTGTCGACCCTGCTGCCCGCATCATCCCGCTCGCCGGCGTGCCCGCGCCGGCCGTGCACGAGCAGGCATTCGTCGCCGCCGGCGCCGTGATCGTCGGCGACGTGCGGCTCGACGTCGACTCGAGCGTCTGGTACAACGCCGTGCTGCGCGCCGAGGCCGAACCGATCACGATCGGGCCGCGCGCGAACCTGCAGGACAACGTGGTGTGCCACGTCGACGCCGGGTACCCGCTCACGGTCGGCGCGGACGTGTCGGTCGGGCACACCGCGGTGCTGCACGGCTGCACGGTCGAGGACGGCTCGCTCATCGGCATGGGCGCCTCGGTGCTCAACGGCGCGATCATCGGCGCGGGGTCGCTCGTCGCGGCCGGCGCCGTGGTGCTCGAGGGCACGATCGTGCCGCCCGGATCACTCGTCGCCGGGGTTCCGGCGAAGGTCCGCCGCGAGCTGACCGACGACGAGCGCGTCGGCCTGCTGCGCAACGCCGACGCCTACCTGCGGCACGTCGCCGAGCACACCGCCCCGCTCGACTGACCCGCGGCGTTCAGCCGCCGATGGCACCTCCGCGGCGCCGCCCCGCAGTCTTCGCACACGGCGCACGAGCCAGCGCGCCGGACGACCGACCGCCATCGCCGCCCGGCCGGTGAGCGACCGGTCGAACGGCCCGAGCATGCGACGGCGATCGTACGCGGCCCGCAGCGCCCCGCCGACGCGGTCTCGCGTGCGCGGCAGCACGGGCAGCGGCGCGACCTCGCGGGCCGCGGCGAACCCCTCGAGGCGCTGCACCCAGTCGTCGGCGTCGTCGCCGTGGAAGTAGTTGTCGCGACGCCAACCCTGGTCGACACGTCGCCAACGCCCGGCGATCAGGTCGTCGGCACTGCCGAACAGGCCCGACCCGATGAACACCGTGTTGATGAGCTCGGGCGCTATGCCGAACTCGTCGATGAGCAGCACCGGCACGCCGGCCGCCACCGCCTCGATCGCCGCGGTCGAACCGACGGTCACCAGGGCTCCGGCCCGGCGCAGCTGTGCGGCCATAGGTCCGTCCTCGACGACGAGGTTCGCGGGCGGCGGAGCATCCGATCGCCGCAACCGCTCGACGAGGTCGCCGTAGTCGAACGCCTCGGCGTGGGTCTGCGCCTCGCCGGCCCGAGCACGCACCTTCACGACCACCCGATGCTCGGGGTGCCGCCGGGCGTGCACGGCGAGCCAGCCGAGCACCCGCAGCCGATCGTCGAGCTCGGCCGGCACCTTCGCCTGCGCGGCGAACACGATGTCGAGGCCCGGCCCGCCGGTGCCGGCCGACGCATCGGACGTCGTGGGCCCGGCGCCCTTCAATCCGCCGCGCACCCGCAGGAACGGCAGCGTCGCGAGCCCGAACTCCGCCCGCAGTCCGGACTCGTGCGCGAGCGACGTGAACTCGCGCACCTCGCGGCGGCTGTGCAGCACGACCAGGTCGGTCTGCTCGCGATAGACGATCGCCTTGCGCACCGCAGGGATCGTCAGCCCCGGGAACCCGCTGAGCAGCACGGGCCGCCGCGCGCGGCGTAGGATGCGCGGCGCGACCACCCGCACGAACGGCCCGCGCAGCGCGAGCAGCACGGCGTCGGGTGCGAAGCCGTCGAGCAGGTCGCCGAGTTCGTCGAGCGCGATCACCGCGACGTCGTCGGGCTCGAAGCGCGATCCGGCGAGCGCAGCGGCGAGCTGGCGCGTGCTCGGCGCGACCGGTGACGCGATCACGACGACCCGGGTGCGCCAGCGGCGGTGCGGAAGCGTGGTGGCGAGCGAGGCGCCCCACTTCAGGTACGAGTCGGAATCGGCGACGACGAGCAGCCGCCGCGAGGCATCCGACCTCACGACTGCAGGATCCGCCGGAGCTTCGCCTTCGGCGCCTCCTCGCCCGGGAAGACGCGCTTCACGCCGTCGCCGAGCGCTGCCTCCAGCACCCTGATGTCGCGCACCAGGTGCGCGAGCCCCTGCGGTTCGAGCGACGCGGCCTGGTCGCTGCCCCACATCGCGCGGTCGAGGGTGATGTGCCGCTCGATCGCGGCAGCGCCGAGCGCGACCGCGGCGATCGAGATCTGCAGCCCGCGCTCGTGGCCCGAGTAGCCGACCGGAACGCCGGGGTAGCGGCGGCGCAACGCGTCGATGACGAGCAGGTTCGCCTCCTCGGGCGGCATCGGGTAGCTGGAGGTCGCGTGCATGAGCACCAACCGGTCGGTGCCGAGCACCTCGACGGCGAGGTCGATCTCGTCGAGCGTCGACATGCCGGTCGACAGGATCACGGGCTTGCCCGTGCGCCGTACGGCGTCGAGCAGTGCGAGGTCGGTGAGACAGGCCGAGGCGATCTTGTGGGCCACGACCCCGTGACGCTCGAGGAACTCGACCGACGGCACATCCCAGGGCGACGCGAACCAGTCGAGCCCGCGCGCGGTCGCGTGCGCGCCGACCTCGCGGTACTCGGCGTCGCCGAACTCGACCCGGCGCCGGTACTCGAGGTACGTCATCGTGCCCCACGGCGTCTCGCGGAGCTGGTCGCGCATGTGCGGGGGCGTCGCGATCTCGGGCGTGCGCTTCTGGAACTTCACCGCCTGCGCGCCCGCGTCGGCCGCGACATCGATGAGCCGCTTGGCCACCTCGACGTCGCCGTTGTGGTTGAGGCCGATCTCGGCGATGACGTACACGGGTTCGAACGGCCCGACCTCGCGGGCGCCGATGCGAACGGACATGATGCTCCTCTGGTTCGGTCAGCGGGCGACGGGAAGGAAGTCGGGGTCGAATGGCGCGGCGGTCGCGGTGCGCGAATCGGATGCCTCGGGCGAATCGGATGCCCCGGGCGAATCGGATGCCTCGGGCGAATCGGATGCCTCGTCGTCGTGCCGCGCGCGAGCCGCCAGCACCAGGTCGGCGAGCTCGCGGACCGCGCCGTGCCCGCCGGCGCGCTCGAGCACCAGGCGAGCCGCCTCGCGCACCTCGGGCACCGCGTCGGCGACCGCGACGGGCCACCCGGCCAGCGCGAGCGCGGGCAGGTCGCCGAGGTCGTTGCCGAGGTAGGCGACGCGGTCGAGCCGGATGCCGCGGGTCTGCGCCCACTCGGCGAGCACCTCGCCCTTCTGCCCGACCGACTGGATGCACTCCACGCCGAGTTTGCGGGCGCGCCGCGCGACGACGGGGTTCTCCTCGGCCGAGAGGATGAGCACCGGGATGCCCGCGCGGCGCAGCCGCGCCACGCCCTGCCCGTCGGCCCGGCTCACCCGCACGCTCTCGACGCCGTGCTCGTCGACCGTCGCGGTGTCGTCGGTGTGCACGCCGTCGAAGTCGGTGACCACGGCGTCGACGTCGACGACGGGAGCAGCGACGGCGAGCAACGGGTCGAGCGTCGGTGCGACGGCGCGGGCGAGCTCGAGGTCATGCGGGTCGTCGATCTCGATCGCCGTTCTGGGATCGACCGGGGTCAGCCCGACGCGTCCGAAGAACCGGTGCCCCGCGGCGCGGAACCCCTCGGCGTCGATCACGTAGAACGCGCCGGTCTCGAGCCACTCGGGCGAGCGCTCCTGTCGGCGTGGGCGCCGCCTCGGCTCGTGGTTGACGCCGTACGCGGCGCCCGAGGCATCCGTTCGCCAGAGGAACCCGTGGCTGGGCACCGCCGCGAAGACCGCGTCGCGCTCGCCAGACGCGACCCGCTCGATCGCGCGGTCGAGGTCGCTCGGGCGGATGAACGGCGAGGTCGCCTGGATGAAGACGACGACGTCGGGTGCGTCTTCGTCGCCGAGCACGTCGAGCGCGTGCAGCAGCGCCGATTCGCTCGAGGCGTCGGGACCGGCGAGTGCGGTCGGGCGGTCGATGATGTCGGCGCCCGCCGCGTTCGCGACGTCCGCGATCACCGGGTCGTCGGTCGTCACCACCACCCGGTCGACATGCTTCGCGGCGAGGGCCGCCCCCACGGCCCTCGCCACGAGCGGCAGCCCGCCCACCCTGGCCACGTTCTTCCCGGGCAGACCCTGCGAGCCACCTCGAGCAGGGATGATCGCCGTGACGCGGCGGAACGGTGCATCGGCGGGCATGCCCCGAAGCTAGGCGCGGAGGTCGACGACCGGGTGCCGCGCGGGTGGCGATCGGGTGAACGGGCCGCGAACGCACTGATGCCCCCGACCGACGCGGTCGGGGGCATCCACGAGGTCGATGCGCGCTGCGGCTCAGCCTCCGAGCTTCAGCTCAGCCGCCTTCACCACGTTCGCCAGCAGCATCGCGCGGGTCATCGGGCCGACGCCACCGGGATTCGGCGAGAGGAAGCCCGCCACCTCGGCCACGGCAGGGTCGACGTCGCCGGTCAGCTTGCCCTTGCCGGTCTCCTCGTCTTCGACGCGCGTGATGCCGACGTCGAGCACGGCCGCGCCCGGCTTCACCCAGTCGGGCCGCACGAGGTGCGGCACGCCGACGGCCGCGACGACGATGTCGGCACGGCGCACCTCGGCGGCAAGGTCGAGCGTGCGCGAGTGCGTGAGGGTGACCGTCGCATCCAGCCCCTTACGCGTGAAGAGCAGGCCGAGCGGGCGACCGACCGTGAGGCCGCGCCCGATCACCGTCACGTGCTTGCCGCGGATCGGCACGTCGTACCGGCGCAGCATCTCGACGATGCCGGCCGGGGTGCACGGCAGCGGCGAGCGCAGCTCGCCCTCGATGCCGAGCACGAGCCGCCCGAGGTTCGTCGGGTGCAGACCGTCGGCGTCCTTCGACGGGTCGATGGCCTCGAGCGCCGCATGCTCGTCGAGCCCGGCCGGCAGAGGCAGCTGCACGATGTACCCGGTGACCTCGGGAGCGTGGTTCAGGTCGCGGATCGCGGCCATCACATCGGCCTGGGTCGACGAGGCCGGCAGGTCGACCCGGATCGACTCGATGCCCACCTCGGCGCAGTCGCGGTGCTTGCCGGCGACGTACGAGCGCGAACCCGGGTCGTCGCCGACCAGCAGCGTGCCGAGGCCGGGCACGATGCCGTTGGCCCGCAGGTGCGCGATGCGCCCCGCGAGCTCGGACTTGACAGCGGTCGCGGTCGCGACGCCGTCGAGCTTCACAGCGGTCATGTCGGCCCCTACTGCTGCAGGCCGGGGTACAGCGGGAAGCGCTCGGTGAGCGCCTGCACCCGCGCGCGCTGGGCCGCGATGTCGGCGCCGCCCTTCAGCACCTCGGCGATGATGTCGGCGACCTCGGTGAACTCGGCGTCGCCGAAGCCGCGGGTCGCGAGCGCGGGCGTGCCGATGCGCAGGCCCGAGGTGACCATCGGCGGGCGCGGGTCGAACGGCACCGCGTTGCGGTTCACCGTGATGAGCGCTTCGTGCAGCAGGTCCTCGGCCTGCTTGCCGTCGAGCTGCGAGTCGCGCAGGTCGGCGAGCACGAGGTGCACGTCGGTGCCGCCGGTGAGCACGTCGACGCCCGCGGCCTTGGAGTCATCGGCTGTGAGGCGCGACGCGAGGATGCGGGCACCGCTCAGGGTGCGCTCCTGACGGTCGCGGAACTCGTCGGATGCGGCGATCTTGAACGCCGTGGCCTTCGCCGCGATCACGTGCATCAGCGGGCCGCCCTGCTGGCCGGGGAACACGTTCGAGTTGAGCTTCTTCGCGAGGTCGGCCTCGTTCGTCAGGATGAAGCCCGAGCGCGGGCCGCCGATCGTCTTGTGCACCGTCGACGACACGACGTGCGCGTACGGCACGGGCGAGGGGTGCAGACCCGCGGCCACGAGGCCGGCGAAGTGCGCCATGTCGACCCACAGCGTCGCGCCGACCTCGTCGGCGATCTCGCGGAACGCGGCGAAGTCGAGCTGGCGCGGGTACGCGCTCCAGCCGGCGATGATCACCTTCGGCTTGTGCTCGCGGGCCTTGTCGCGCACCACGTCGAGGTCGACGAGGAACGTCTCGGGGTCGACGCCGTAGGACACGGCGTTGTAGAGCTTGCCCGAGAAGTTCAGCCTCATGCCGTGGGTGAGGTGGCCGCCGTGCGCGAGCTCGAGGCCGAGGATGGTGTCGCCCGGGGTGGCGATCGCGCTCAGCACGGCCGCGTTCGCGGAGGCGCCCGAGTGCGGCTGCACGTTGGCGAACTCGGCGCCGAACAGCGACTTCGCCCGCGCGATGGCGAGGTTCTCGGCGATGTCGACGAACTCGCAGCCGCCGTAGTAGCGGCGACCGGGGTAGCCCTCGGCGTACTTGTTGGTGAGCACCGAGCCCTGCGACTGCAGCACCGAGACGGGCACGAAGTTCTCGCTCGCGATCATCTCGAGGTAGTCGCGCTGGCGACCGAGCTCGAGCTCGAGGACTTCGGCGATCTCGGGATCGACGGCGGACAGCGGCTGGTTGAAGATCGATTCGGCCAAGACCGGCTCCTTCTGGACATGCGGACGGACGTGATGATGGGCCTCGGGCGACTCGCGCCACGAGGCATCCGTACCGGCCCAGGCGTGCGGTCGATGCGTGCCGGTCGCTCCCCGATGGTGAACCATCTCAACGCCAGTCGCGACGCGGCAAGCATACCAATGGATGCCTGGGAGCCGTGTTCGCCCTGTCGCTGCGTCGCCGTCCGTGGGAAGATGGGACTCCACGAGTTTGTTAGGACTCCTTCCATATGCGACGACGCACCTCGGCGCTGCTCGCGAGCGGGCTGCTCGCGACCACGCTGCTCGCCGGCTGCTCATCCGCCGACCAGAATGGAACCACCATGCCCGGCATCACGCCACTGCCCGTCTCGTTCGAGTTGCACGAGGGGGCGGCGCCGTTCCGGCTCACCGAGTCGACGCGCATCATCGTCGAGGGCGACGCGGCGACGGCGCCCGAGCTCCTCGCCGAACGGCTGCGTGCCGCGACGGGCTGGGAGGTGCCGGTCGTCGCTGCCGGCTCGTCCGCCGGCTCGAGCGCCTCCGACATCATGATCGTCGTCGCGCCCGGCGAGGCACCCGACGGCGCCGCCGAGGGCTACACGCTCGAGGTCGACTCCGACGGCGCGCGCATCGGCGCCGACACCCCCGCGGGCGCCTTCTGGGGCACGCAGTCGCTGCGGCAGTTGCTTCCGGCCGCGATCGAGCGAGCGGATGCCACGGAGCCCGACGGCGGCTGGGCCGCCGCAGCGGCGTCCGTCACCGACGCCCCGCGCTTCGCCTACCGCGCCGCGATGCTCGATGTGGCGCGCCACTTCTTCCCCGTCGAGGATGTCGAGCGCTACCTCGACCAGCTCGCCCTGCTGAAGCTCAACGTCCTGCATCTGCACCTCACCGACGACCAGGGCTGGCGTCTCGAGATCCCGGGTCGGCCCGAACTCACCGGCATCGGCGCCTCGACCTCGGTCGGCGGCGACGGCGGCGGCTTCTACACTGCCGACGACTATCGCCGCATCGTCGCGTACGCCGCCGACCGGCAGATCACCGTCGTGCCCGAGATCGACCTGCCCGGGCACACGAACGCGGCGCTCAGCGCCACCCCCGAGCTGAACTGCGACGGCGTCGCGCCCGCGCCGTACGAGGGCGTCGAGGTCGGCTTCTCGTCCCTCTGCGCGTCGCCCGAGCGCGCCGAGGTCACCGATCGATTCCTCGCCGACGTGCTCGGCACCGTCGCCTCGCTCACCCCCGGGCCGTACCTGCACGTCGGCGGCGACGAGTCGCTCGCGACGAGCGAGGCCGACTACCTCGACCTCGTGCGCCGCATCACCGCGGCGGCCGCCGCGACCGGCAAGACCGTGATCGCCTGGCACGAGGCAGGTGCGTCGACCGATCTGCCCGAGGGCACGATCGGCCAGTACTGGAACTTCGTCGAGCCCGCGAACGACGACGAGGTCGCCAACGCCGTGTCGTTCGTCGAGCAGGGCGGAGCGCTCGTGATGTCGCCCGCCGATGTCGCCTACCTCGACATGAAGTACGTCGACGACCCGCAGACCGCCCTCGGGCGCACGGTCGGGCTGCAATGGGCGAAAGGCCCGACGACGCTCGACGAGGCCTATGCGTGGGAGCCGACCGAGATCCTGCCCGGCGTCGGCGAGACGCAGGTGCTCGGCATCGAGGCGCCGCTCTGGACCGAGACGGTGTCGCGCATCGAGGAGGTCGAGTTCCTGGTGTTCCCCCGCGTCACCGCGATCGCCGAGATCGCGTGGTCGCCGCGCCCCGACGGAGGCGAGCGCGACCACGACGCGTTCTTCGAGCGCGTGGCGCGGCTCGGCGAGCGCTGGGACGTGCTCGGGGTGACCTACTACCCGGTGCGGGGCGTACCGTGGACGCGATGAGCACGACGACCGTCATCCATTCCGCCCGGCTGATCACGCGTGGCGAACGCACCGACGACGGCTGGGTGCGCTTCGAAGGCGATCGGATCGCCGAGCGTGGGCTGGGCGACGGCTGGCGCGAGCGGGTCGCCCCCGACGCGCAGGTGACGGATGCCGCGGGGCGGCTGCTCGTGCCGGGATTCATCGACCTGCACGGGCACGGCGGAGCGGGGGTCGCGTACGACGAGGGCGCCGAGGCGATCGAGCGAGGCCTGTCGATGCACGCCGCGCACGGCACCACGCGCGCGGTGCTCTCGCTCGTCACCGCCCCGGTCGACCGACTCGTCGACCAGCTCGCGGTCGTCGCCGAGGCCTCGCGACGCGACCCGCGCGTACTGGGCGCGCACCTCGAAGGGCCCTTCCTCGACCACGAGTTCCGCGGCGCCCACGACCCGGCCCTGCTGCGTCGGGCCGATGCGGCCGCGGTCCAGCGGCTGCTCGCGGCATCCGACGGCGCCCTGCGCCAGGTGACCATCGCACCCGAGCACCCGGGCGCGCTCGACGCGATCGATCGGTTCGTCGAGGCGGGCGTGCGCGTCGCGGTGGGGCACACGGGCGCCGACTTCGACACCGCGCTCGCGGCGTTCCAGGCGGGTGCGTCGATCCTGACGCATGCGTTCAACGGCATGCGCGGAATCCACCACCGCGCCCCGGGCCCGGTGGTCGCCGCGATGCACGCCGATCACGTCACGCTCGAGATCGTGAACGACGGCGTGCACGTGCACCCCGACGTGGTGCGACTCGCGTTCCGCGGCGCACCCGGCCGAGTCGCCCTCATCACCGACGCGATGGCCGCCGCGGGCGCCGCCGACGGGCGGTACGACCTCGGCTCGCTCGAGGTCGAGGTCGTCGACGGCGTCGCCCGGCTCGTCGAGGGCGGCAGCATCGCGGGGTCGACGCTCACGCTCGACGCGGCGCTGCGCCGTGCGGTGCTCGAGTGCGGCATCCCGCTGGAGGAGGCGGTCGGCGCGTTGACCGTGACGCCGGCCGCGGCCATCGGGCGCGCCCACGATCTCGGTCGGCTCGATCGCGGCTTCGCCGCCGACGCGGTGCTGCTCGGCGACGACCTCGCCGTCGAGGCGGTGTGGGGCGCGGGGACGCGGCTGTCCTGAGCACGGGTTCGGGCTCCGCACTCACGCGAGGGCCTCGCATTCGACGCCGCATCCCCGCCGGAGGGCGACGGCCGGGCCCGGATGACTGTTCCCCCAGCCCACCCGAGACCGGCCGTTGCGTCCCTCCACCTGAAGAGATGCAGCCCGTCCCGGGCTATGACGCGGATTCGCCGGAAATCTGCTGGAATGGGCCGAACCCCTGGTCTCGCGTCATGAAACCCACCCCTGCGCGTCTCTCCAGAGGAGCCGACGACCCGAACGGAGGTGCGACATGGCCCGACCTGCCACCGCCGGCGACGCCGACCTCGTGATGCGCACCCGGTCGGGCGACGCCGACGCCTACGCCGAGCTCTGGCAACGCCACGCCGCCGCAGGCCGCACCGTCGCGCGCTCGTTCAGTTCGCTCGACCCCGACGACCTCGTCGCCGAGTCGTTCACCCGCATCTACGACGCGATCCGCAAGGGCGGCGGGCCGACCGGCGCGTTCCGGCCGTACCTGTTCACCACCATCCGCAACACCGCGGCGAGCTGGGGCCGCGCGCGGCACGAGACCACCCTCGACACGCTCGAGTCGTTCGAGGATCCGTCGACCACCGAGGCCGCCTCCCTCGAGGCCCTCGACGCCGGGCTCACGGCCCGGGCGTTCCGATCGCTGCCGACGCGCTGGCAGGAGGTGCTCTGGTACAGCGAAGTCGAGGGCATGACGCCCGCGCAGATCGCTCCCCTCGTCGGCATGAGCGCCAACTCCACGGCGGCGCTGGCCTACCGCGCCCGCGAGGGACTGCGCCAGGCGTGGATCACCGCCCACCTGCGCAGCGCCGACGCCCCCGACTGCCGCTGGACGATCGACCGGCTCGGCAGCTACACACGCGGCAAGCTCGGCACGCGCGACACTGCGAAGCTCGAGGCGCACCTCGACGACTGCGCGAAGTGCACGATCGTCGCCGCCGAGGCCCGCGAGGTCGGTTCGCGGCTCGCGCTCGTGCTGTTGCCACTGGTCGCCGGCATCTCGGGCGCGACCGCGTACACCGCGTGGCTGCAGGGCGGCGAGGCCGCGGTCGCCGCGACCGCCGGCGGGGCAGGCGCAGGAGGCGCGGCCGGTGCCGGTGCGGGCGGTGCCGGTGCGGGCGGTGCCGGCGTGTCCGGCGCCGGCGCGGGCGGTGCCGGCGCGGGGTCGACCGTCGGAGCTGCAGCGGGCGGGGCCGGCGCGGCCGGCGCAACCGCGGCCGGCGCGGGCATCGCGTCGGGCGTCGCGGGCGGCATCGGCGGCCTGATCGCGATCGGCGGCACGGGCGCCCTGCTCGTCGCGGCCGCCGCGGTGGCCGCGACCGTGATCCTTCCCGCGGTGCTGCCCACCACCGACGCGCCGGTCGGCCCGGCCGCGCAGGCGGCCGCGCCCGATCCGACGGATGCCTCGGATGCCGCCCCCTCCGTTCCGCCGTCGCCGAGCGCGCCGCCGGTTTCGACTCCATCACCCGACCCGAGTCCCGAGACCCAGCCCGATAACGACACGAACGCCGATGCCGAATCCGAGCCCCGAGTCGATGTCGATGCGGTGACCGGCCCCGAGACGCCGCCGGTGGGTCCGACGCCGGTCGACCCGGCGCCGACGCCCAGCCCCTCGCCCAGCCCGTCGCCGTCGCCCAGCCCGTCGCCGTCGCCCAGCCCGTCGCCGTCGCCCACCCCGTCGCCGTCGCCCAGCCCGGAACCCGAACCGGAGCCCGAACCCGTCGACTCCGAGGCGCTCGCCCCCGAGATCGCGTCGATCGACACCGCGGGCGGCCTGGTCGACCCGATCGTGACAGGCGTCGCCGAACCCGGGGCATCCGTCGTCGTGACCACCGCGGGGCGCACCTGGACCGTGACCGCCGACCAGGCGGGCGCATGGTCGGTGCTCGTCGACGGCCTGCCGGCGGGGCGCACCGAGCTCACCGCGACGCAGACCGACGTCGCCGGCAACACGTCGCCCACGGCGGCCCCCCAGGAGGTCGTGCTCTCGACGCCGGCCGCGGCGCTGCGGTTCTTCCGCATCGATCTGACCGGCGCACCCGGCGCCAGCGTCGCGCTCGACATCGACGGCCAGGTGTCGCTGCACGCGCTCGACGCAGCAGGCTCCGCGCGCGAGAGCAACGACTTCCTGCGCTGGTGGTTCGCGACGAACGTCGAGGTTCGCTACGTCGTCGGAGACCGCACCGGCCCCACCGCGGCCGCGGTCTGGTTCGACTTCTTCTGAGACGCGGTCGGCCGCTGCGTCGCGGTCGGCCGCGACCCGTGTTCAGCGGGACGAGCCACCGAGGCGCCGACCGATCACGAGCACCATCGCCGCCGCGACGAGCAGCACCACGTACACCCACGGCAGCGCGCCGACGCCGACCCGGTCGAACACGACCGCCCCGATGAGCGCGCCGCCGCCGATGCCCGCGTTGAACCCGGTCGTGTAAAGCGCACTCGCCGCGTCGCGATGCGATGCCGGCGCCGCGCGCAGCAGCCGCACCTGCAGCAGGGCGGGCAGGGCGCCGAACGCGAGCCCCCATGCCGCGAGCGCTGCGATGCCGGCCGCCTGCGTCGGCACCAGCGCGATCGCCGCGAGCGCGACCGCGATGACCGCCATCGACACGAGCAGCGCCGCGGTCGCGCGGCGCGCGAGCGGCGACCCCGAGATCACCAGCCCGACCGCGCCTGCCGCGCCGTATACGAAGAGCAGCGGGCCGACCGCCGACGCGCCGACGCCGATGAGGTCGGTCAGAATCGGCGCGATGTACGTGAACACCGCGTACTGGCCGAGCATCGTGAGCGCGGTGACCGCGCACACCACGAGCACCGCGCCGAGCGCCGGATCGTTCCGGCGGAACCGCGCGGCGGTCGGGTGCGGGGCCGTGGCCGCCGTGGCATCCGTGCTCGTCGAGGGCGCCGTTGAGGCATCCGCTCGATCGCCTCGCTGCGAGACATCCGCAGCCGCTGCGCCCGACCCGGCCCGCTTCGGAAGCGCCACGCGCACCGCGAGCGCCCCCGCGAGCGTGAGCCCGCCCACGACCGCGAACGCGACCCGCCAGCCGAACGCCTGGCCGAGCACCGTCGCGCCCGGCACGCCGAGCACGATCGCGAGGGTGCCGCCGCCGATCACGATCGCGACCGCGCGCGCGATGAGCCGGTCGGGCACCAGCCGCGACGCCTCGGCCGCGACGATCGACCAGAACACGCCGTGCGCGAGCCCGCCGGCGAATCGCACCGCGACGAGCAGCCAGTACGTCGGCGCCAGCGCTGTCGCGATGGTCGACACGGCGAGCACCGTGAGCACGATGACGAGCAGCAGTCGGCGCGGCACGCGCGCGGTGAGCGCGACGAGCGGAGCACTCGTCAGCACCACGGTGAGGGCGAACACCGACACGGTGAGGCCGATCGCCGACTCGCCGACGCCGAGGCCGGCGGCCATCTCGGGCAGCAGCCCGGTGGGCAGCAGCTCGAGCGTGATCGAGAGGAAGACGGCGGCGGCGAGGGTCAGCAGCGCCGGCCAGGGCATGGTGGTGCGCTGCCCGGCGCGCGCGGATTCGGTGACGGACATCAGGATGTCTCTCCGACGGCGTTCCCCGCCCGGGAGCATTCACCACGGCGGGTCGACTACGCGCTCGTGTGCGCGCCCAGGGCCGGCGTCGCCCGCCGACCAACGCCCAGTCTACGCGGGCGATACGATCATCCGATGACCACGGACGCCTCCCCCGAACGCCTGCACCACTGGGTCGTCACCCTGAGCTGCACCGACGGTCCCGGCATCGTGCACGCCGTCAGCGGTGCGATCGTCGCCGCGCGGGGCAACATCACCGAGAGCCAGCAGTTCGCGAGCGGCGACACGGGCAGATTCTTCATGCGCGTGCAGGTCGAGTCGCCCGCCGGGCGCGCCGAGTTCGAGGCTGCGCTGGCGCCTGCGGTCGAGCGATGGAACATGGACCTCCACCTCGACGAGGTCGGCCGCCCCCTTCGCACGCTTGTGCTCTGCTCGACGGCCGGGCACTGCGTGAACGACCTGCTGTTCCGCCAGCGCGCGGGCCAGCTGCAGATCGAGGTGCCGCTCGTGCTGTCGAACCACGGCACGCTGCGCGACCTCGTCGACTTCTACGGAGTGCCCTTCGAGTCGGCGCCGGTCACCTCGGCCGACGAGAAGGCCGCGTTCGAGCGGCGCGTGCTGCAGGCGGTCGACGAGCACGACATCGAGCTCGTGGTGCTCGCCCGCTACATGCAGATCCTGTCGCCCGAGCTGTGCGAGGCGCTCGCCGGGCGGTGCATCAACATCCACCACTCGTTCCTGCCCGGCTTCAAGGGCGCGAACCCCTACCGGCAGGCGCACGCACGCGGCGTGAAGCTGATCGGCGCGACTGCCCATTTCGTCACGAGCGACCTCGATGAGGGCCCCATCATCGAGCAGAACGTGGTGCGCGTCGACCACTCGCGCTCGGTCGGCGAACTCGTCGCCATCGGACAGGACGAAGAGAGCCGCACCCTGAGCCAGGCCGTGAAGTGGTTCGCCGAGCGGCGCGTGCTGCTCGACGGAGCGCGCACGATCATCTTCCGGTGAGCCCTGCGGCTTCGCTGAGGCTTCGCTGGGTACGGCTCGGTTAGGCTTGACGGTCGTGAACGACGCCGCACCCGACCCTGCCCCGAAGATCGGCCCGAACGCGATCCTGCGATTCCTGCTCGAGCTGTTCGCGTTCGTGAGCCTCGCGGTGTGGGGGTTCGTCGACTTCGAACTGCCGTGGCCCGGTGTGCTCGTCGGCATCGGCGCCCCGCTCGCCGCGATCGTGCTGTGGGGTCTGTTCCTGTCGCCGAGAGCCGTCTTCACGATCGACACCTTCGGCAAGGCGCTCATCGAGATCGCGATCTTCTCGGCCGTCGCGATCGCGTGGTGGCTGATGGGCCAGCCGATCGTCGCGATCGTGTTCGCGGTCGTCGCCGCCGTGAGCGGCATCATCAACGGCCGGAAGGAACTCGCGTAGTCTCGGGCTGCCCGTGCGCGTGCCATGCCGTGCCCGAGCCCGAGCCCGTGCCCGAGCCCGTGCCCGCTGCCGCAGGTGCCGCTCGCGCCGCCCGGCGCCTCCGCGACAGCCCGGCCGGCGAAAACAGGATGAGACGGCCCATCACCGCTCCACAGCGGGGATGGACCGGCTCATCCTGTTCTCGTCCGTGCGACCGCCCGCGCGCCGTCGGCACAGGGTGCACAGGGCAGGGCGGATGCCTCGCGGCTATGCCGTGACGAGGGCCCGGTCTGCCGGCTCGGGGTCGTCCTCGTGGGCGGCGAGCTCGTCGGGCTCGGCACCGCCCGCGGTGCGGAAGTGGCCGATCATCGAGAGCAGCACGCCGCCGATCGCCCAGGCGCCGAGCACCAGCCACGGGAACGTCGTGTCAGCCTGCGGGAAGTAGCTCACCTCGCGCACGAGCGTCGCCGACGCCCCGGGCGGGAACCACTGCCCGACCTCGCCCCACGGCGCCGGCAGGAACTCCTTCGGCATCGCGGCCCCCGAGATCGGGTTGGCGAACAGCAGCATGACGACGGGACCGACGGCGATGCCGGCGCGGCCGATGAGCGCGACGAATCCGGTGATCGGCGCGGCGATGGCGGCGAGGGCCAGCGTGATGGCGGATGCCTCGAGCCAGAACTCGCCGGGCAGCGCGCCGAACCAGCCATCGAGGATGCCGGTGAGCGCGATGCCGCCGACCACGGAGTAGACGGCGACGGCGAGCACCCGTCGCATCGCCCCGATGACGCCGAGCGAGATGGCGATGCCGCCGAGCATGCCGCCCAGCACGAGCGGGAAGAGCGCGGCGGTGAGTCCGGCGCCGCGCGGGTCGCTGTCGGCGAGCGGCACGACGTCGGTGACGACGACGTCGATGTGCGGAGGCGCAACGGGGGACCCGGCGGCCGCAGCGGCGGCCTGGGCCTGCGCATTCACGCCCTCCTCGAGGTTCGCCGCGATGCCGCTGAGCAACTGGCTCACCACGAGGCTCGAGGCCGAAGACGTGAGCACCTCGGGCTCGGCGCCGAGCACGATCGCCCCGTACACCTCGCGGGTCTCGATGGCGTGCGCGGCGGCGTCGCGGTCGTCGACCTCGCGGAACGCGATCGCGCCTGGCTGCGCCTCGTCGACCGCGGCGGTCGCCGCGTCGACGGCCTGGGCCGGGCCGCTGATCGCGATGGGCAGGTCGCGCGGCTCGGCACTGGTGCTCGGCCAGGCGAAGGCGAGCACGAGCACCGAGACGACCGCGGCGAGTGCGAGGCCGATGCCGACGACGCGACCGAGAGGGGTGTGCGGGGCGCCGCCGTGCACGGAGGCACCCGCCGGGACACTGGTGGGACTGGTCATCCTGGACTCCTTTTAAAAAACGAATGCTCGTTCTTTATACGCTGGGGCGAGTACGCTTGTCAACGCCACGGCGCGCCCGACCGCGGCAGCCGAACCGAGGCATCCCGAGGAGGCCCGATGCCCAAGGTGACCGACGCCTACCGCAGCGCGCGACGCGACGAGATCATCGACGCCGCCGTGCACTGCTTCGCCGAGCGCGGCTACAGCCGCACCTCCATGGCCGACGTCATCGCCGCGTCCGGGTTGTCGGCCGGAGCCATCTACGGGCACTTCGCCGGCAAGCAGGAACTGTTCGTGGCCACCGCCGCGCGGGTGCTCGAAGCGCGCATGCTCGAACTCGACGAACGCCGCGGCGGCGGCGAGCCGCTCTCACCCGCCGACGTGCTCATCACGATGGTCACGGGCATGGGCCACGAGCCGTTCCTCGCCATGATCCCGCAGCTCTGGGGCGAAGCCGTGATCGACCCCGAGATCCGCATGATCGTCGGCCGAGTACTCGCGCGCGTCAGGTCGACGGTCGCCGACCAGCTCGCGGCATGGGGGGTCGAGCACCCCGATCGCATCGACGGCGACCCCGAGACGTGGGGCGCTCACCTCGCACAGGTGGCACTCGGCCTCGCCACCGGGTACATCCTGCAGCGCGCGCTCATCGACGGATTCGATGAGGAAGCGTACTTCGCGGGGGTGCGAGAGCTGCTGCCCCACTGAGCCCGCGGCTCACCGCCGGCGAGCAGAGCGGAGCGGATGCGGTTAGATGCCCTGCCAGGCGGGCTTGTTCGCCCACGCGTGCCGGTAATAGGCGAGGTTCTCGAACTTCGACGCGGCGGCCTCGTCGACGAGCACCGTCACGTGCGGGTGCAGCTGGATCGCCGACCCGGGCTGCGCCGCCGACACGGCGCCCTCCACCGCCGCGGCGATCGCGTCGGCCTTCGCCTCGCCGAAGGCGAGCAGTACGAGGTGCCGGGCGCGCAGGATGGTGCCGATGCCCTGCGTGATGCAGTGCATGGGCACGTCGTCGGGCGAATCGAAGAACCGGGCGTTGTCGAGCCGGGTCGCTTCGGTCAGGGTCTTCACGCGGGTGAGCGACGCGAGAGACGAGCCGGGTTCGTTGAACCCGATGTGACCGGTACGGCCGATGCCGAGGATCTGCAGGTCGACGCCGCCCGCCGCGACGATCGCGGCCTCGTAGTCGGCCCCGGCGTGCTCGATGCCGGCGGGGTCGCCGTTCGGCACCCGCACGAGTTCGGGGGTGAGCCCCAGCGGCTCGACGACCTCGCGGCGGATGACCGCGCGGTAGCTCTCGGGGTGCCCGGCGGGCAGGCCTACGTACTCGTCGAGGGCGAACCCGCGCACGCCGCGCACGTCGACCGACTCGTCGCGGATGCGCTGCGCGAGCGCACGGTAGATCGGCAGCGGTGTGGACCCGGTCGCGAGCCCCAGCACGGCGTCGGGCTTGCGGTGGATGAGGTCGACGATGGCGTCGGCGACCAGGTCGCCGGCCTCCGCTTCGCCCGGGACGATGACGATCTCAGCCAACGACGTACTCCTTCGGTTCGCCGACGAGCGCGGCGCCGACGGCGGCCGCCGGGAAGCCGGCAGGGATGACCTGGATTCGATGCTCGAGTGCGAGCGAGGCGAGGAACGGCGAGCGCTCCGACCACCTGACGAGGATACCCCGCACCCCGTCGAGCAATTCGGCGCCGAGCGCCGACAGCCCGCCGCCGATCACGATGTCGTCGACATCGGCGGTGAGAGCGAGCAGCCGAACCGCGGCGGCCGCGCCGGTGAGGAACCGCTCGCGCACCTCCTGCGCGCGCGGGTCTCCGGCGGCGGCGCGGTCGAACAGGTCGCGGGCGGGCAGCGGATGCTCCGTCCGCCACATACGCGCGATGGCCGACCCCGAAGCGGTCATCTCGAGGCACCCGCGCTGGCCGCAGCCGCACACCTCGCCGGCCGGGTCGACGGGGATGTGGCCGATCTCGCCGGCCACGCCGTGGCCGCCGCGCAGCAGCACGCCGTCGAGCACGATGCCGGCCGCGAGCCCGGTGCCGAGGTTCAGGTACGCCATCGAGTGCGCGCGGATGCCGTCGGCGACGCCGAGCAGGTGGTGGGCGCCGAGGGCGGCGGCCTTCACGTCGTTCTCGACGCGCACGTCCACCCCCAGCCGGTCGCTGAGGCGCGGCCCGAGGTCGAGGCCCTCGAGCCCGAGGTTCACGGCGTGCGCAACCCGGCCCGTGGCGCTGTCGACGGCGCCCGGGATCCCGATGCCGATCGACGAGAACGCCGAGGCGTGCACGCCGGCGAGTTCGCTCATGCGGTCGACGGTGCGCAGCGCGGTGGCCACGACCTCGTCGGCGCCGAATCCGGTCGGCATGCGCACGAGGTCGGTGAGTTCGCCGTCAGCGCCGATCGCGACAGCGGCGGTCTTCGTGCCGCCGATGTCGATGCCGAGCCTCACTGCGACACCGCCTCGGCGGTGTCGGGCGCACCGGATGCGGCGAGCGCGTCGGCGACGAGCGCGATGATCGCCTCGCCGACGAGCCGCGAGCCGCCGAACGTCGCGATGTCGGCCTGGGCGCGGTCGTCGGCGGGCCAGCCCGCGTCGATGGTCACGACGTCGTCGCGCACGGCGCGCAGCGCCGCGATCCCGTCGACGGCGAACGGGTGGCGGTGCAGAGCCTTGCCGATCACGACGACGGGCCCGGCGAGCCCGGCCGGGTCGTCGAGCGGGTGCTCGCGATCGAGGGCGACGACGGATGCCTCGCCGAGCCATGTACCGGGGGCGGCCACCTCGGCGGCGAACGGACCCCACGGCACGACGCCCACGGCGATGTTCGCGACGGTATCGACGCGCACGACCGTGCCGACGCGCTGCGCGCCGACCAGCCGGTCGAGCGCTCCGGGCGCGATATCGAACGCGTCGATCACGCGGGCGGGTGTCACCGCGGCGGTCGACGGTACAGACGAGACATCCGAAGCATCCGAAGCATCCGCGAGCGAGCGCACCCGCGCCGCCGCCTCGGCGACTCGCTCGGCCGCGAGCCGACCCGAGGCGACCGCCCGCTCGACCGCCTCGACGATCTCGTCGACGGTGCGCTCGGCGACCCCCGAGCCGATGCAGAGCAGGTCGCAGCCCGCGGCGAGGGCGCGCACGGCAGCCTCGGGGATGCCGTGCACGCCGCTCGCCCCGTGCATGTCGAGGGCATCGGTGACGATGACCCCCTCGTACCCGAGCTCCCCGCGGAGCAGGCGATGCAATACATGCGGGGAGAGGGTGGCCGGATCCTGCGCATCGAGTTGCGGAAGCAGGATGTGGCTCGTCATGATCGAGCGCACGCCCGCGCCGATCGCCGCACGGAACGGCACGAGCTCGCGGTCGCGCAATGTCTCGACGGGCAGGTCGATGACCGGCAGGGCGAGGTGCGAATCGGTCGCCGTGTCGCCGTGCCCCGGGAAGTGCTTCGCGCACGCGTCGACGCCGGTCGACTGGGCACCCCGCACCCACGCGGCCGTGTGCCGCGCGGCGAGCTCGGGGTCGGCGCCGAAACTGCGCACGCCGATCACCGGGTTCGCGGTGTTCGAGTTGACGTCGGCGTCGGGGGCGAATGTCATCGAGACGCCGACCGCGCGCAGCGCCTCGCCGACCTCACGGCCGACGGCCTCGGTGAGCTCGACATCGTCGAGGCGGCCCAGCACCGCGTTGCCCGGCCAGGGTGCACCGCGACCGTAGTGCAGGCGGGTGACGTCGCCGCCCTCCTCGTCGATCGCGATCACCGCGGCGGGGTTGGCCGCTCGCAGGGCGTCGGTGAGAGCGCGCACCTGCGCCGGATCGACCACGTTGGAGCCGAACAGGCACACCCCGCCCATGCCCTCGGCGAGGCGGTCGAGCACCCACGCGGGCGCGTTCGGGCCGTCGAAGCCGGGCAAGAGGGTCGCAAGCACATCGCGACGAAGACTCATCCCTTGACCGCTCCGCTCACCAGGCCGCTCGTCATACGGCCCTGGACGATGAGGAAGAACACGATCACGGGAATCGCCATGAGCACTGAGCCGGCCATGATGCCCGCCCAGTTCGTCGTGCCGTTCGCCACCAGGAACGTGCGCTGCCAGACCGGCAGGGTCATCATCTCGGGGCGGGCGTTCAGCACGAGGGCCATGATGAACTCGTTCCACGCCTGAATGAATCCGAACACACCGGTGGCCACGAGCCCCGGGGCGAGCAGCGGGAACGTGACCCGCCAGAATGCGCCCGCCCGCGAGCAGCCGTCGATCATCGCCGCCTCTTCGAGGTCGGCCGGCACGCCGTTGACGAAGCCGCGCAGGGTCCAGATGGTGAACGGCAGCACCGTGGCGATGTACACGATCGTGAGGCCGATGATGGTGTTCAGCAGGTGCCAGCCGTCGATGACGCGGAAGACCGAGACGATCATCGCCTCGCCGGGGATCATCTGGATCACGAGAATGGTGAGGATGAACAGGCGCCGGCTCTTGAATCGGAACCGGGTGACCGCCACAGCCGCGAGGAACGCGAACGTCAGCGCGATGATGACGGTCAGCAGGGTCACGACCAGCGAGTTCGCCGCCGCGGGCAGGAACGGCGTGCGCCCCGGATCGAACAGCACCGTCTCATAGTTGCGCAGCGTGAAGTTGTCGGGCCAGAAGTGCAGGTCGGAGCTGCGAATCGCGTTGTTCGGCTGGAACGACGTGTTCACCATCCAGTAGACGGGGAACACGAACAGCGCGAACAGCACGACCGACAGCGCGCTCAACAGCCACGTCGTGAGGCGGCGTCGACCGCCGCCGGTACGGCGGGCCGCAGCCTTCGAACCCGGGGCGGCGGTGGCACGGATGCCCGGGGCGACAGTGGGGGCGCTCACAGCTCCTCCTCCTTCAGCACCTGACGGATGTAGTAGATCGAGATGGACATGAGCAGGATCGCCGTGATGACCGCGATCGCACCGCCGTGGCCGAAATCGCCGCCGGCGATCGACTTCTGGTAGATGTACACGCCGAGCGTGTTGGTCTGCGCGCGCACGCCGCCGATGTCCTGCAGCACGAAGATCTGCGTGAACACGCGGAGGTCCCAGATCACCTGCAGGATCGTGACGATCAGGAAGATCGGCTTCAGGTACGGGAAGATGATCAGCCGGAATCGCGCGAAGCCGCCCGCGCCGTCGAGCTGCGCCGCTTCGAGCACCTCGTCGGGCACCTGCGTGAGGCCCGCGTACAGGGTGAAGGCCGCGAACGGGATCGCGCCCCACACGATGATGAGGCCCGCCACGAAGAAGAAGCTCAGCGGGTTCAGCAGCCACTGGTGCTGGTTGAACTCCTCCATGCCGAGGAAGTTCACGAAGATGTAGTTGATGACGCCGTACGCGGTGTCGAACATCCAACCCCACACGACGGTCGCCGTGAGGGCGGGCATGGCCCACGCCAGCAGCATGCCGACGGTCAGCAGCAGCCGGAAGGCCTTCGGCAGCCGGGTCAGCATGAGCGCGATGAGGGTGCTCGCCACCATGGTGACGATCACGCAGCCCGCGGCGAACAGCACCGATCGGGCGAGCACGCCGTAGAACACCGGGTCGGTGAACACGTCGATGTAGTTGTCGAACCAGACCCACGAGGGCGGGGCGCCGAAGACCTGGGCGCGGCCGAACTCCTGGAACGAGGTGATGATGAGCTGGATGAGCGGCCAGCCGACGATCGCGGCGAGCACCACGATGGCGGGTCCGAGCAGTGCATAGGGCGTGAACCCGCCGCGGAGGCGAATGCGCCGGCGCTTCGGGTTCGGAGCCGGGGCCGTGAGTCGTTCGCCCTCGACGGCGCTCGGGGCGGCCGCGTCGAGGCCGGGATCGACCGTCGTCATGGTGGTACTCCTGGGTATCGGGGGGATCCGGGGGCGGGGCGAGGGCCCCGCCCCCGGTCCGGACGCTCGCCGTGTGTGGGCGACGTGCGTCCGGGTAGGGGTGCGGCGACGCGGACGGGGATGACCGCGTCGCCGCGCAGTCGGGTGAACCGACTAGCTGTTGAGGATGTCCTCGATCTGAGCGTCGGCCTCCTCGGCCAGCGCCTTCACGTCGCCGCCCTGGGCGATGTTCACGAAGAGGTCCTCGAGGATGCGAGCAGCCTCGACGTCGGCCCAGCGCGGCGAAGCCGGCGTGAGCTTGGCGTTGCCGGCGGCCGCCGCGATCGCCTGGGCGACCTCGTCGGTGCCGAGCTTGTCGGCGAGCGACAGCTTGGCCGGAACCAGGCCGTTCTCGGCGTAGATCGTCTGGAAGCCGTCCGAGAGGATGATCTTCAGCGCGTCCAGCGCGAGGTCGGGGTGAGCCGACTTCGCCGAGATGCCGATGTTCGAGCCACCGGCGAAGACCTGCGCCGCGCCGCCGTCCTTGCCCGGCAGGGCGTAGACGCCGAGGTTGGCCTCCTGGTCGGGGCAGCCGGGGGCCTCAGCGTCGACCGGGGCGAGGATCGACCACTTGACCCAGCTCGGAGCCGACAGCTGCAGCGTGGTGCCGTCGCAGAAGCCGACCTCGGGGCTGGTCTCGTTCGCGTCCTTCGGCGCGGCGGAGGCGGTGTTCATGGCCTGCTGCACCTGCTCGAGACCCTTGATCGACTCGGGCGAGCTGAGCTGCGCGTCCCACTGGTCGCCGTCGGGAACCGCGACCTCGCCGCCGTTCTCCCAGATGAAGGGCAGGGCGTTGCGCCAGTCCTGGCCGGGCCACCAGATGCCCGACTTGCCGGGGTTGGCGGCAGCCAGCGCGGCACCGGTCGCGACGTACTCGTCGAGCGTGGTCGGCACGGTGGCGCCGATCGCGTCGAACGCGTCCTTCTTGAAGAATACGAGACGCGAGCCCGAGTACAGCGGCGCCGCGTAGAACTTCTCGTCGTACGTGCCGGCCTCGACGAAGCCGGGGAGCAGGTCGTCACCGCCGAGCTCGTCGAAGTGGTCGGTCAGGTCGAGGAACGCGCCGGCCGACGTGAACGCCGAAGCCTGGGTGTTGCCGACCTCGACCACGTCGGGGCTGTCGGAGCCGGAGAGGCTGGTGGTCAGGCGGTCGACCAGGCCGTCCCACGACTGCTCCTCGATGACGAGGGTCGAGCCGGGGTTCTGCTCTTCGAAGGTGTCGACCAGGTACTCGCGGGCCGCGTCGGGCGTGTCGGTGCCGACGAGCCAGACGCGGATCTCGGCGCCCTCCTCGCTCGAGGCGTCGGTGCCTCCGGTGGTGGCACAACCGGCGAGGGTGAGCGCAGCGGCGGCGCCGAGCGCCACGATGCCGAGTTTCCTCATTGCGTTGCTTCCTTTCGTGGGTGGTGTGACAGCAGGGGGGCTGTCGCCCTTGGTGCCTCGGCCCCGTCTACGAGACGCCGAGTTGTCCGGACAGGACCATGACGACCGCGCCGCGCAAGACGATGTCCTGCCCATGCGTGGTCATCCGGACCCGGAGGTCGCGGTGCTGTTCCGCCATCGTCCGGTTCCGGATCGTGTCGACGGTCGACTCCAAGAGGGGGCCGTCGAGCAGTTCGGCCGGGCCGCTGAGCACGACCTCGGACAGGTTGAGCGCACCTACGACGGGCGCGAGGATGATGCCGAGCCGGCGCCCCGCCTCGCGGAGCACCTCGTCGCGGGCGACCGCGGCATCACCGCCGGACTCGGCGGCGTCGAGCTGCGCGGCCAGCCGCGGCACGGCGAGCCAGGCCTCGAGGCATCCGTGCTTGCCGCACGCGCACCGCGGGCCGCCGTCGGTGCCGACCACGACATGGCCGATCTCGCCCGCGGCGAATCCCGGGCCGATGACCGGTCGACCGCCGATGATGAGGCCGGCGCCGACGCCGTGACCGACCTTCACGAGCAGCAGATCGCCGGCACCGGATGCCCCGTGCTCGGCGAGCACGGCGACGTTCGCGTCGTTCGCGACGTGCACCGGCACCGCGAGTTCGGCGGCGAGCCGACTCTGCAGCGGCAGGTCGGTCCAGCCCAGGTTGGGCGCCGAGCGCACCACGCCGGCGGGGTCGACGACACCGGGGCTGCCGATGCCGACGCCGAGCAGCGGCGCGGTCGCGAGCGCCGTGAGGCGGGCGGCGAGCTCGCTCACCCGGTCGGCGGCCGCGCCACCGGATGCTCCGGCGAGCGCGACCTCGGCGCGGGCGACGATGCGCCCGTCGAGATCGACGACCGCGCCGCGCAGCAGGTCGTGGTCGGACAGGTCGATGCCGACGATCTGGAAGCCGGCGCGGTCGACGTCGAGCAGGGTCGCGGGCTTGCCGGGGCGCGCGTCCTCGCGGGTGCCGAGCTCGACGACGAGGCTCTCGGCGATGAGTTCGGCGACGAGGTCGGAGACGGTGACCCGGGTGAGCCCGGTCTCGCGCGCGACGTCGGCGCGGCTGAGGGGGCCCGACGTGTAGAGCGTCTGCAGCACGAGCGAGCGGTTGTGGCTGCGCGCGTGCTCGGGCAGCACTTTCGCGGTGGGGCGCAGCGCCCGGCCGACGGCGCCCGAGGGCGCGGTGAGCAGCTCGGGAGCGATGCCGGCGGGTGCCGGAACCGTCGTCGCGGTGGGTTCGGCGGGAGCCGATCCGCGGGGTGCATCCGTTGCAGTCACGTTTGTTAGTAAACCTTACGAACAAACCACGCGCAAGACTGCGTCACGGAAATCCGCTTCCGTTACCGACTCGTGATCCGGGCGAGATCGGGACGCTCGGTCACCAGCCGCGAGCCGCGGGGGCCCGCGATCGGGCCCGCGATCACGACGTGCCCACGATCACGACGTGCCCGCGATCACGACGTGCCCGCGGCCACGCGCGCGCCGGGGACCGCCGACGCCTGCCGCGCGTCGAGTCGCCCACCGATCGCCCGCAGCGCCGCGAGGATCGTGATCAGGTCGACCACCTCCTGCAGCAGAGCACCCACCGTCGCCGGAATCACGCCGAAGGCGGCAACCACCATGAGACCCACGCTCACCGCGATGCCGACCCAGATGCTCTGCAACGCGATCCGCACCGTGTCGCGCCCCACCTCGACCGCCTTCGCGACCCGCGACACGTCGTCGACGAGGATCACCACATCGGCCGACTCGCTCGCCGCGGTCGCCCCCTTCGCCCCCATCGCGATACCCACATCGGCGGCCGCGAGCACCGGGGCGTCGTTCACGCCGTCACCCACCATGATCACGGGCCGCTCGGCGATCGCGGCCACCTCGTGCACCTTGTCGACCGGCAGGCAGTCGGCGCGCACCCGCGCGATGCCGATCTCTGCGGCGATGTGGTCGGCGGTCGCCTGGGCATCGCCGGTCAACATCATCGTGTCGCGCACGCCGAGGGCGGCGAGGCGCTCCAGCATCGGCCGGGCCTCGGCGCGCACCCGGTCGCTCGCGAGCAGCGCGCCCGCATACCGACCGTCGACCGCCACGTACACCGCGAGCTCCCCCGGCGCGATCGCCGTGCGGGCCGCGCCGGGCGCGTGCGCCGCCACGAACGCGAACTTCCCGACCACCACCTCGCGGCCGCCGAGGTCGGCGACCACGCCGTTCGTCGCCTGCTCGGTCGCCGACGTCGCCTCCTGCAGCCGGATGCCTCTGGCCTTCGCCGCGACGATCATCGACGCCGCCAGCACGTGCGACGAGTACTGCTCGGCGCTCGCGACGAGCCCGAGCAGCTCGTCGGCGTCGAACCCGGGCCGGGGTCGCACCTCGGTGAGTTCGGGCGCACCGTGCGTGAGGGTGCCGGTCTTGTCGAACACCGCCGTCTTCGCCTTCGCGAGCTGCTCGAGCACCCCGCCCGACTTCACGATGAAGCCGTTGCGCGCCGAGCGGCTCATGCCGCCGATGAACGCGACGGGCGCCGCGATGAGCAGCGGGCAGGGCGTGGCGAGCACCAGCACCTCGGCGAAGCGCACCGGATCCCCCGACGCCCACCACGCGAGCGCGCCGAGCGCGAGCGAGAACGCGGTGAACGGCACCGCGTACCGGTCGGCCAGCCGCACGACCGGCGCCCTCGACTCGGCGGCCTGCGCGACGAGCGCCACGATCTGCTGGTACTGCGAGTCCTTCGCCGTCGCCTCCGCGCGGACCTCGACGGCGGCCTGCCCGTTCACCGAACCGCTCAGCAGGAGGTCGCCGGCGTGCTTGTCGACGGGCACGCTCTCGCCGGTGATCTGGGACTCGTCGACCGCGGTGTCCCCCGACACGAGCGTCGCATCGACGGGCACGATCTCGCCCGGCCGCACGAGCAGCACGTCGCCCGGACGCACGTCGTCGACGTGCACGTCCACGATGCCCTCAGCCTCGACCCGGTGCGCCCGCTGCGGACTGCGCTCGAGCAGTGCGTCGAGCTCGCGCTTGGCGCGCCGGTTCGCGTAGTCCTCGAGCGCCTCGCCGCCGGTGAGCATGAGCACCACCAGGAGCGCGGCAACGTACTCTCCGACGAGCACCGTCGAGACGATCGCGGTGATCGCCAGCACGTCGAGGCCCCAGTGCCCGCGCAGCAGCCGACGGAGCATCCCGACTCCCTGCCACACCCCGATGGCGAGCGCGTACGCGCTGAACAACCACTGCACCGCCGCGCCGGCGCCGACCAGCGCGAGCACCACGCCCGCCAGCCCGACCGCGAGCGTCAGCGTGACCGCCCAGTACCGACGTGCCAGCCGCAGCAGACGTGCCATACCGCCATCATGCCCGATGCGCGACGAAGGGCCGGATGCCCGTGGCATCCGGCCCTTCGACGATCAGCGACCGCGACTACGCGGCGAGGCGCGCCTGCAGGTTCGCGGCGATCGAGTTCAGGAACTCCTCGGTCGTCTGGTAGCCCTGCTCGGGCCCGACGAGCAGCGCGAGGTCCTTCGTCATCGCACCGCCTTCGACGGTCTCGATGACGACCTGCTCGAGGGTGTTCGCGAAGTCGATGAGCTCCTGGTTGCCGTCGAGCTTGCCACGGTGCGCGAGGCCGCGCGTCCAGGCGTAGATCGAGGCGATCGGGTTCGTCGAGGTGGGCTTGCCCTGCTGGTGCTGGCGGTAGTGACGCGTGACCGTGCCGTGCGCCGCCTCGGCCTCGACGACCTTGCCGTCGGGCGTGGCGAGCACGCTCGTCATGAGGCCGAGCGAGCCGAAGCCCTGCGCGACGGTGTCGGACTGCACGTCGCCGTCGTAGTTCTTGCACGCCCAGACGTAGCCGCCCTCCCACTTCAGCGAGGCGGCGACCATGTCGTCGATGAGGCGGTGCTCGTAGGTGAGGCCGGCCTCGTCGAACTTCGCCTTGAACTCGGTGTCGAACACCTCCTGGAAGAGGTCCTTGAAGCGGCCGTCGTAGGCCTTCAGGATCGTGTTCTTCGTCGACAGGTACACCGGGTAGTTGCGGGCCAGGCCGTAGTTCAGCGAAGCGCGCGCGAAGTCCTTGATCGACTCGTCGAGGTTGTACATGCCCATCGCCACGCCCGAGCCGGGCGCCTGGAACACCTCGAACTGCTGGGGCTCAGAGCCATCCTTCGGGGTGAAGGTCATCGTGAGCGTGCCCTCGCCCTCGAAGCGGAAGTCGGTGGCGCGGTACTGGTCGCCGAATGCGTGGCGGCCGACGATGATCGGCTTGTTCCAGCCGGGGACGAGCCGCGGGATGTTCGAGATGATGATCGGCTCGCGGAAGATCACACCGCCGAGGATGTTGCGGATCGTGCCGTTCGGCGAACGCCACATCTTCTTCAGGCCGAACTCCTCGACGCGCGCCTCGTCGGGCGTGATCGTCGCGCACTTGACGCCGACGCCGTGCTTCTTGATCGCGTTGGCCGCGTCGACCGTGATCTGGTCGTCGGTCTCGTCGCGCTTCTGGATCGAGAGGTCGTAGTACTCGAGGTTCACGTCGAGGTACGGGTGGATGAGCTGGTCTTTGATGGCCTGCCAGATGATGCGGGTCATCTCGTCGCCGTCGAGCTCGACGACGGTGCCTTCAACCTTGATCTTGGACAAAGGGATGTCTCCTTGAGTGCGGGCGGGAAGTTGGCCCGTTCGTTGCGGGGCGCGGGAACCGGCGGTGGGCGTGAACACGCCGCGGGCCAGTTTACCGCCTCCCTGAGATATCTCGACATCGAGACATCGGCAGCCCGCTGTGACATCCCGCTACCTGTCCGGCCGAGCCTCGGTTAGGCTCGCAACATGGCTGAGCTGCGACTCGAGGAACTGAACGCATCGAACATCGTCGCGGCGAACACGCTGTCGCTGAAGCCGGGCCAGGAGCAGTTCATCGCCCCGGTCACGTACTCCGCCGAGGCGTCGGTGGTGAACCCCGCGACCGCATGGCAGCGCGTCGCCCTCGCCGGCGACCGAGTGGTCGGGTTCATCCACGGCAACTTCGACCCCGAGAACGCGCACGACTTCTTCCGTGCCTGCATCTGGCGCATCAACGTCGACGCCGACGTGCAGGGCAAGGGCGTGGGGCGGTTCCTCGCCGAGGCGCTCGCCAACGAGGCGGTGCGTCGCGGGTTCGATCGCATCACCGTGCTGTGGGAGCCCGGTGAGCTCGGCCCCGAGAAGTTCTTCCACAAGATCGGCTTCGTCGACGTCGGCGAGACCGCGTACGGCGACGTCATCGGCGCGCTGCAACTGCAGGTCTGACGAGGCCGGATGCCTCAGCCTCCGGTCGGCTTCGTCGAGGCGGTGCTCGCCGTCGTCGCCGACATTCCGCCCGGCAGGGTCGCGACCTACGGCGACGTCGCCGCACTGCTCGGTTCGCGCGGGGCGCGCGCGGTCGGGCAGGTGATGGCACGCTCCGGGTCGGAGGTCGCATGGTGGCGCGTCGTCCGCGCCGGGGGCCGCCCGCCGACCGGGCACGCCGACGCCGCGCTCGCGCACTATGAGGCCGAGGGCACCCCGATACATCCGACCGACGACGCCGACGGGTACCGCATCGACCTCGCCGCCGCCCGCTGGCGGCCGTAGGCGCACCTCCTCCCCCGGTCCCGCTGCCGCACCCTTCCCTGTCCAACCTCATCCTCGTCATCCTCGCCAAGGGAACACATTCGAGGATGGGGAGGACGTTCCGGCGGGAACGTGTTCCCCATCCTCGAATGTGTTCCCGAGGGAGGAAGCTGGGGCACACCGCAACGTGGAAGGGGGCTCAGGGCAGCGGGATCCGCACCGTGAGCGTCGTGCCGGCCCCGGGCGGGCTGTCGAGCTCGAGGCGACCGCCGACCGCGTCGACCCGGTCGCCGATGCCGACCACGCCCGTGCCGGCCCCGAGCGACGCGCCGCCGCGACCGTTGTCGCGCACGGTCAGCACGAGCTCGCCGTCGACCACGTGCGCACGGACCCACGCCCGGGTCGCCTGCGCATGCTTGGCGACGTTCGCGAGCGCCTCGGCGATCGCGAAGTAGGCGGTCGTCTCGATGATCTCGGGCAGACGCCCCTCGGCCTGCACGTCGACCTCGACGGGGATGGGCACGCGGCCCGCGAGTTCGGGCACAGCGAGCACCAGCCCGCCCGACGACAGCAGGCTCGGGTGGATGCCGTGGGCGAGTTCGCGCAGCTCCCGCAGCCCCTGGTTCAGAATCTCGATCGCCTGCTCGAGCTCGTGCGCGAGCTCGTCGTCGCCGAGTTCGGTCGCCCGGTTCGCCGCAATCCGCATTCGCATGCCGAGCAGCACGAGCTGCTGCTGCGCGCCGTCGTGCAGGTCGCGCTCGATGCGCCGCCGCGCCTCGATGCCGGCCTCGACGATGCGCTGACGGGACTGGCGCACCTGCTCGAGCGTGCGCTCGACCTCGGAGCGCAGCCGGCCGTTGTCCACCGAGAGCCGCAGTGCGCTCGAGACGCCCTCGAGCAGACGCATGTTCTCAGTGAGCACCCGGTCGTGGCGGATAAGGGCGATCGGCACGCCCTGCGGCGAGGCCACCGGCAGCAGGCTGTGGGTGCCGCGCGGATCGGAGTCCTCGGGGTGGATCGGCACGCCCTGCGCGTCCTCGTACCGTCCGCGCTCCTCGTCCCACCAGAAGACCCGCACCGAGTCGTCGCGCAGGGTTCGCGCGAGCGATTCGGCCCAGATTCCGCGATCGGCGCCTTCGCGCGTGATGCGCATCAGATCGGCGACGCGCGAGCGCATGTTGCCGGCGTGCGCGACGCCGGCGACGTAGCTCACGGGAACCGACGCGATGGCCAGCAGCGACACCGTCTGCAGCACCGTCTCGCTCGTGGTCGACATCGCGTACACGATCGCCTGCGCCGCGAGCGTCGTGACCCACGCGAGCAGTGCCACCGGCATCAGGAACGCCACCGCGCGGGCCGGCACGCTCCCCCGCATCCAGCGCACCAGCAGCCGCACTGCGATCGTGAACGCGAGCGCGACGCCGATGAACCGGTAGGCGTAGTCGCCGATCGTGAACAGCAGCGGCGCGTCGGCGACACGGTACGGGTTCGGCGCGCAGTCGCAGGGCGCATCGCCGGGGCCGGCGAGCAGCAGCACGGCGAGCAGGTTCACGACCGACGCCGTCAGCGCGATGCCGGCGACCCAGCGTCCGAACCGATCGTCGAGCCAACCGCGCGGGTAGACGAGCACGAGAATGCCGGCCACCACCGCCCAGCCGAGGTCGACGCCGCGCACGAACGGCCACAGCCAGCCGAGGTCCTCGATCACGCGGTAGAAGGACTGCGGGATCCACAGCACCACGAACAGGATCATGAGCCGCGACGGCAGCCGGGTCGGCCCGATCCGCCAGGCGACGCCCGCGCACGCGGCGAACACGAGCGGCACCGCGGCGTGCAGCGTGGTGTACGACACCTCGCCGCGCTCGTCGACCGGGGTGGCGAGGAATCCTGACACCTCCATCGCGAGGCTGAGCGCGATCACCGCCGCGATGACCGCGCTGCGGCGGGCGATCCGGCCGTTCCGGCCGGGCGACATCAGCGTTCGCCGAGGAGCGTGAGCACGGCGAGCACGCGGCGGTGGTGCTCGGGCGACTCCTCGAGGTCGAGCTTCTGCAGGATGCTTCGCACGTGGGTCTCGACCGTCTTCAGCCCGAGGAACAGGGTCTGGGCGATGCCGCCGTTCGAGTAGCCCTGCGCCATCAGCTCGAGCACCGACCGCTCGCGTTCGGTGAGCCGGGCGAGCGGGTCGTCGGCGCGGGTGCGCTGCACGAGCTGTTCGACGACCTCGGGGTCGACGACGGAGCCGCCCGAGACCACGGTCTCGACGGCGCGCACGAGGGTCTGCGGCTCGGAGACGCGCTCCTTCAGCAGGTAGCCGGTGCCGCTGCCGGCACCCATCACGCGCACCGCGTACTCGGGCGTGGCGTACATCGACAGCAGCAGCACACCGACGTTCGACCGCTCGGCGCGCAGCGTCTCGAGCGCGACGATGCCCTCGTCGCGGTACGTCGGAGGCATGCGGATGTCGAGCACCGCGGCGTCGACCCCGCCGCCGTGCACGACGTCGACGAGCTCGGCGCCGGTGCCGACCGACGCCACCACCTCGATGCCGCCCGACTCGAGCACCTTCTGGATGCCCTCGCGCAGGAGCAGCGCGTCGTCGGCGATCACGACTCGGAGTGGTGCTGTGTCGGTCTCCGGCATCTGATCTCACTCCCGATCGTCGCGCGCACGCGCATCACGGGCCAAACCCGTTGAAACGTGAGGATACCTGCCTTCGGTGCGGCCGGACAGTGCACAGGGCATCCCGTGTTCAGGGGACACGGCCCGCGACAGGACCGGATGCTCCGCGGCATCCCGCCCGGAATCGGTGCGTGCACCGATGCGCGCGCCGCCCGCGCGTGCCACACTCGGAGCCATCCGCCGCCCGTTCGGCGGCCCCCGCATGCGCCACCTGCCGAGAGGACCCCATGGTCGCAGCCGCCACCCCGCGCCGCGAGCGACGCCGTGTGCGGGTCGTGTTCCTGCCGCCCGGCCGATCGATCGCGCAGGAGTGCGCCGCGATCCGCGTGCGCACCGGGCACGAACCGCTGCCGAGCGCGACGCGCACGCTGCGGATCGCGCTCGCCATGCGCGGCGGAGTGAGTCTCGCGGTCTGGATCGGCGGGGTCGCCGCCGAGGTCGACCTGCTCCGGCGCATCCGCCTCGTCGACGTCGGCGACGAGACCTGGGCGATCGTGCCCTGCTCGCGGGGCGCCGAGCCGTCGCCCGCGGTGGAGCGACGGGTCGCGGAGTACGCCGCCCTGCTCGATCTCGCGGGCTACGACCGCGTCGAGGTCGACCTGCTCGCGGGCGCGAGCGCAGGCGGGCTCAACGCGGTCGTGTACGCGGTCGCGCAGCGGGCCGGGATGTCGCTCGACGGCCTGCTGCGCACGTGGAGCACCGTCGGCGGGTTCTGGGGCCTGCTCAACGAACCCGGCGAGCGCGGCATCCTCGCGATCATGCGCGGCGAAGGGTACTTCCGCCGGCGGGTGCGCACCGCACTCGGCGACCTGTACCTCGCGCGCGGCGGTCACGACGACCTGGTCGCCGAGCACGTCAGCGTCGAGCTGTCGACGACGGTGATCGACGCGCAGGACGAGTATGAAGAGGATGCTTCGGACGGCCGCGGGCACTTCCACTTCGTGGGCAGCGATCGGCACCACCTCGATAACCTCATCCCCCGCCGCGAGGCGCCGCACTACCCGGGCAAGCTCGCCGACGACCTCGAGCAGCTCTGGCATCTCGCGCTCGCGGCCCGCTCGACGTCGTCGCTCGCGGGCGGCTTCGAGCCGGCGCACATCCCCTCGACCGAGTGGCCGGGCCTCGGCGATGCCGATGAGCCCGGCGACCCGGCTGCGGCCGATCCGCAGCCGCCCGAGCCCGAGACCGTCGCCGAGCGCGCCGACCTGCGGTTCGCGTTCGCCGTGCACCGGGCCCGCCGCGGCGAGCCGTACCGGGTGATCGACGGCGCGGTGTTCGACAACGTGCCGATCGACCGTGCACTACGGGCGGCGAAGCTGCTGCCGTCGGGCCGGCTGGCCGACCGTACCCTGCTGTTCCTCGACCCCGAGCCCGACCCGCCGCTGGGCGGGCCCGCGCCGTGGGATCCGGCCGCGTCGCGCTACTTCCGGGCGATCGGGGCGATGCTGAGTCGCAGCTTCCGGCGCGAGTCGGTCGCGCGCGAGGCGGCCGAGCTCGGGCGCTTCAACGGGCAGCGGCTCGTCGACGACGGGCGGCGGCTGAGCGGTGCGGCGCTGGCCTCTGGCGCTGCGACGACCCCTGAGGCGGCGCGCGAGCGTCGTCGCGCCTACGTGCGCTCGCTGGGCAGCCAGGTCGCCGAGCAACTCGGCGACGCGCTCGCCCAGCCCTCGATCTGGCAGTTGCACAGTTCGGGACGTCGGCGCCGCGCCTATCCTCCGGTCGACCGGCAGTCGCTCGGCGTACTGCAGCGCCGGGCGACGGCTCACTGGGCCGAGTTGGCCGCCGACGACGTGCTGCGCGACGCGACGCTCGCCGGCCCGGTCGCGCTCGGCGACGCTGCGAACTGCGTGCTCGCGTGGGCGCGCGCGCTCGAGACGGTGCCGGATGCCCCGGGCTCGCGCCGTGGCCTGGTGCTCGCGTCGGCGCGGCGAACCGGGTACGCCGCGCTGGCCGACGCGACCGGCAGCCGCGACGCCCTCGTCGAACAGGTGCTGCTCGACCGGCTGCGGCGGCTCGGGCCGCGCGACGCCCCGACCGACGACGACGCCGACCGGTGGCTCAGCGGATGGACGGCGTCGGAACGAGACATCCGCACCGCCTCCCACTGGCGCGCACTCGACGCCGCGATCGACGAGCTCGCCCGCCGCAGCGCCGACGTCGAGCGCGAGGCATCCGACCGGGGCGAAACCCCTCCCGAGCCGTGGGCGTCGTCGCCGTGGCGCGCGGTGCATGCGGTCGCCGGCCGACTGCCGGCCGTCGACCTCGCACCGCTCATGAACGCCGGCGGGGTGCCGCCGTCGCTCTCGCAGGTGACGTACTGGGCGATCGGCGTCGACGAGGAGCCGGCGAACCCGCGCGCGTACACCGCGCTGCTCGACGACAAGTTCCACACCCGGCTGCAGACGCTGCTGCGCACGCCGCGCCTGGAGCCTGCGCGGATCGCCGCCGACCTGTCGACCCCCGAGGCCGTGCCCCTCGACCGTCAGACGAAGCTCGCCGGGTACGGCGTCGGCAACTTCCTCGGGTTCCTCGCCGCCGAGTGGCGCGTGAACGACTGGTGGTGGGGCCGGCTCGACGGCGCGGCCGGGCTGGTGAGGTATCTCGGCCGAGAGCTGCCGGCCGACGAGGTCGCCGACCGGGTGCGCGAGGTGCAGAGCGCCGTGCTCGAGCAGGCCGACGAGCCGCGCTACGGCGAGCAGTCGCCCTTCGACGGCGCGGTCGGCGGCGATGCGGAGCGTTCGGATGCCACGGCCACCCCCGGGCTCGCCGGCGACGCCGGCGACGCGGATGCGTCCCCAGCCGAGACCTCGGAGGGCGCCGGGGACGATCGCGAACCTCGGACATCCGCGCGAGCCGCAGCCCCGTCGAAGCCCGACCCGGCGTCTGCGCCCCTCTCGGGAGCCGTCGCGCCCGACGAGCCCGACGACGCCGACCGGCTGCGCGCGCGCATGCGCGCCGGCACCGACACGCTCTGGAACCTCGCCCCCTCGTACCGGTTCGCCCTCGCCTCGCGGGCGCTGCGCCTGCTCGATCGGGCGGCACGGCCCGCGAACCGCGTCGTACTCGTCATCGTGCAGGTCGTGCTGGCGGTGCTGCGGCCGGTGCTCGTGGTGCTCCCGACCGCCGCGGACCCGCCCCGGCTGGCGGCCGTCGCCGGCATCGTCGCAGCCGCGGCCTGGCTGCTCACCTGGACGACGTTCGCGCCCTCGGCACTCGCGATCGGCGTGGCCTGGTCGGCGCTCGGCATCGTCGTGGCGGCGCTCGCGGTCGGCGTGGCGCGCGGATTCCTGCGCTGGTCGGCCGTGGCTCGCGCGCTACCCGACGGCGATCTGCGCCGCCAGGTCTCCGACGCGCGCCGACACGCGATCGCGCCCACCGTGCGCTACGGGCTGGTCGCGCTCGCGAGCCTCGCACCGCTCTGGATCGCCGTGGCCCGCATGAACCTCGTGATGGCGGCGCTCTGCCTCGGCGTGAGCCTCGCGCTCGTGGCGCTCTCGGTGCGTTCGTCGACGGCCGCGCGGCGCACGACGGTGCGCAGTCGGCGGGTACGCATCTCGGGCCTGCTCGCGGTGTTCGCGGTGCTCGGCGGGGTGCTGCCCGTGCTGCAGCTCGCCGCGGCCCAGCGCCCGGCCGGCGTGCCCGACTGGGTCGAGCGGGCGCTGCAACCACCGCTCGAATGGGACCTGCCGATCCTCACGGTGTGCGCGATCCTCGCCGCCTTCACGCTCTCGGTCGGCTGGTTGCCCGTGCGCTTCGACCGTGCGGCACGGCAGCGCTCGAACGGCATCGATTGGATGTCGCTGCCGCTCGTGGCGAGCGCGTACGCGCTGGGCGCGGGCCTGCTCGTCGAGCTCGCTCTCGCCGGACTCGAGCCGCTGCCGCGCACGTCGTTCGCGGTGGTCGCGTTCATCCTCGTCTGGGGAAACCTGGTGTGGTGGCTGCCCGAGGCCCGTCGCCGCGAGCTTCCCCGCGGCGACGGGCTCGTGCGCGCGCCGCTGCGCTCGCGCCGCTGACGCGTCCCCGATGTTGTCCGGTGCCCCCGGCCCCCCGGTCCCCGGCCCCCCGCCCCCCCCCCCGCCCCGGTCCCCCGGCCCCGGCTCGTGCCGGTGCGCCACTTCGGCGGCCTCTGCGCCAGCCGATGCGGCGCGGAGGTTGCCGACGTGGCGCGCGCGAGGAGCGGCGCTGGCGCGGGCGGGCGGGCGGCACTACACGAGCGAGTCCTGCCAGGCCGAGTGCAGGGCCGCGAACCGGCCGCCGCCGCCGATCAGCTCGTCGGGCGAGCCGTCCTCGACGATGCGGCCGCGCTCCATCACGAGTACCCGGTCGGCGATCGCGACCGTCGAGAGCCGGTGCGCGATGATGACCGCGGTGCGCCCCTTCAGCAGCGTCTGCAGCCCCTCCTGCACGGCGCGCTCGCTCGGAATGTCGAGCGAGCTCGTCGCCTCGTCGAGGATGAGCACTGCCGGGTTCGCGAGGAACGCGCGCGCGAACGAGATGAGCTGGCGCTGTCCGGCGCTCACCCGGCCGCCGCGCTTGTTCACGTCGGTGTCGTAGCCGTTCGGCAGCGACTCGATGAACTCGTGCGCGCCGACCGCCTTCGCCGCCCGCACGATCTCGTCGAACGGGGCGTCGGGCCGGCCCAGCCCGATGTTGTCGGCGACCGACCCGCTGAACAGGTACGCCTCCTGCGTGACCATGACGATCGCTCGCCGCAGATCCTTCGGGTGCAGGCGCGCGAGATCGACGCCGTCGAGCGACACGGTGCCCGAGCTCGGGTCGTAGAACCGGGCGATGAGCTTCGCCAGGGTCGACTTGCCGGCGCCGGTCGAGCCGACGAGCGCGATGGTCTGACCCGCCGGGATGTCGAGATCGAACCGCGGCAGGATGACCCGGTCGGGCGTGTACGCGAACTCGACGCCGTCGAACCGCACGTCGCCCGAGGCGGTCCACAGGTCGACCGGGTCGGCGGGGTCGGGAACGCTGGGCTCCTCCTCGAGCACGCCCGAGATCTTCTCGAGCGCGCTCGCCGCCGACTGGTACGAGTTGTAGAACATCGCGAGCTCTTCCATCGGGTCGAAGAACCGCTTCGTGTACAGCACCGCGGCCAGCAGCACGCCGACCTCGATGCCGCCGTCGACGACGCGGAACCCGCCGATGAGCAGCACGGTCGCGACGGCGGCGTACCCCATGAGGTTGAGCAGCGGGTTGTAGATCGCGAAGAGGGCGAGCACCTTGGCGTTCACGTCGCGGTAGTCCTCGACGAGCTCGCCGAACTCGCGCTCGTTGCGCCGTTCCTTGCGGAACGCCTGCACCGCGCGGATACCCGTCATCGTCTCGACGAACTGCACGATGAGCTTCGCGCTCGCCACCCGCGAGCGGCGGAAGTACGCCTGCGAGCGCAGCTGGAACCAGCGGGTGAGGAACGCCAGCGGCACGAGCGCCGCCAGCAGCACGAGCCCGCTCAGCCAATCGAGCCAGACCAGCGCGATCGCGGTGAACACCATGTAGAGCACGCCGCGGATGAGCTGGTTGATGCCCTCGTCGAGAAGCTCGCGGATCGCGTCGAGGTCGCTCGTCTGGCGCGAGATGATGCGGCCCGACGTGTACGACTCGTGGAACTCGAGCGAGAGCTTCTGCGTGTGCAGGAACACGCGCGTGCGCAGGTCGATGAGCACCGCCTGGCTGATCCGTGCGGCGAGCCGGATGTACGCGGCGATGAGGAAGGCCCCGACCGCGCCGGTCAGCACATAGGCGAGGCCGGCAAGGCCCACCGGCATCCAGTCCTGCGCGAGCAGTGCCGGAAGCCCCTGGTCGATGCCGTACGCGATGATGGCCGGGCCGGCGACCTGCGCGGCCGTCGAGACGACCACGATCGCCAGCGTCGCCCACAGCATGCGTCGCACGGGGTGCAGCAGCGAGCCGAGCAGCCGCAGGCTCCTGGTGCGCAGCGACCGCGACTCGGCCTTCGTGTACTCGTGGCGTTCTTCGCCCTGGACGCCGATCACCGTGCTCATCGGATCGCCTCCTTCCGGTCTTCGTCGTCGATCAATCGGTCGTCGTCGCGCGCACGGTCGTCGCGCGCACGATCGTCGCGCGCACGGGGGCCATCGAAGCGATCGGATGCCTCGGCCTCCGCGCGTCGCTCCTCCTCTTCGAGGCTGGAGATGACGTACCGGTAGTGATCGGAGTCGCGCAGCAGCTCCGAGTGGGTGCCGACCGCGGTGATGCGCCCCTCCTCGAGCAGCGCCACCCGGTCGGCCAGCATCACGGTCGACGGGCGGTGCGCCACGATCAGCGCCGTCGTGTCGGCGAGCACCGAGCGCAGCTCGGCCTCGACCCTCGCCTCGGTGGCCACGTCGAGCGCCGACAGGGGGTCGTCGAGCACGAGCACCGAGGGCTTGGCCGCGACCGCGCGCGCGAGCGCGAGCCGCTGACGCTGCCCGCCCGACAGGCTCATGCCCTCTTCGCCGACCTTCGTGTCGACGCCGTCGGGCAGGTCGTACGCGAAGCCGGCCTGTGCGATGCGCAGCGCCTCGTCGAGCACCCGCTCGGCCTCGGCCCGCACCGCTGGGTCGGCGTCGGCGGCCTCTCGGCCGAGCTCGGGCCGACCGAGGAGCACGTTCTCGCGCACCGACGCCGAGAACAGCGTCGCGTCCTCGAACGCCATCGCGATGTGGCGTCGGAGCTCGCCGCGCGTGAGCGCGCGGACATCCACGCCGTCGAGTGTCACCGCACCCGACGTGACGTCGTAGAGCCGCGTGGTGAGCGCCGTCATCGTGGTCTTACCTGAGCCGGTGAGCCCGACCAGGGCCATCGTCTCGCCGGGCTGCAGCACGAGGTCGACGCCGTCGAGCAGGTCGGGGTGCCGTGCGGGCGCGTCCTGGTAGCGGAAGTGCACGCGGTCGAACACGAGCTCGCCGCGCGGCCGCTGCACGGCGGCCGGCTGCTCGGGGTCGGTCACGTCGTTGCGGGTGTCCATGATGTCGTAGAACCGGTCGGTCGCGGTGCGCGCGTCGAGCGAGAACGCGAGCAGGAACCCGACCGACTCGATGGGCCAGGCGAGCACCGCCGCGGTCGCGAAGAATGCGACGAGCTGGCCCACCGAGAGCTCGCCCTGCGACGCCAGCCAGACGCCGAGCACGAGACACATCGACAGCGCCACCGCGGGCACGACGAGGATCCACACCCAGATGTTCGCGTCGAGCCGCGCCTTCTCGATCTCGGTCGAGCGCAGCGACTCGGCCTGCTCGCGGAACGACCGCAGCGCGTGCTTGCCACGGCCGAACGCCTTCAGCACCCGGATGCCGTGCACCGACTCCTCGACCATGGTGGCGAGGTCGCCCGACTGGTCCTGGCTGCGTCGGGCCACCTCGGAGTAGCGGCCCTCGAACCGGTAGCCGACGATCCACAGCGGTACCGCGCACGCGAGGAACACGAGCCCGAGCACCCAGCTCATCGAGATGAGGATCGCCGCACCGGCGATGAGCACGAGCAGGTTGCCGACGAGCAGGATGAGCCCGAACGCGAGCCAGCGCCGGATGAGGCCCAGGTCGCTCACCGCGCGCGAGAGCAGCTGGCCGCTCGGCCAGCGGTCGTGGAAGCTCACCGGTAGGTCCTGCAGGCGGGCGTAGAGCGCGTTGCGCATGCGCGCCTCGATCTTGGTCGTCGGCCCGATGACGAGCCAGCGCCGCAGCGCGAACATCGCGGCCTCGGCGGCACCGAGCCCGAACACGAGCAGCGCGAGCGGCACGACCTGCTCGCGTTCGCCGTGCGCGAGCGGACCGTCGACGATCTGCTCGAGCACCTGCGGCACGGCGAGCGCGATGAGCTGGGCGGCCAGGTAGGCGAGCATGCTGCCGACGATGGCCGGCATGGCGGGGCCGACGAAGGCGCGAAGGCGCCAGAGCGCACGCACGGTGCCGAGTCGCTGAGGGGTCTCGGCGAGTTGGTCGGAGGGCGGGTGCTGGTGGTCGTGCGCGGTGGTCACGCGGAATCCTTCCGGAAGGGTCGTCGGGCCGGGCGCGGCAGCGCGCATCGGTCGGACGGGATGCGGTGTGGAGTGTCGCGAATGCTCGCGAGGCGGTCGGCGGATGCGTCGGACCGCTGAGTTCGAAGCCGGGATCTCGACCGGCGTGACGGGCGGGCGGGGCCGCTACCCGGCGTATTCGACGTGCGCGAACGGACGACGCGCAGTGCCGAATGCCACCGTGGTGCGGGGGTCGGTGTCGGCAATCTGCATGGTGTCCTCCTGCGTCCTCGTCGATCAGCTGCACGGATCGCGCCCAGCCAGCCCTTCAGACTATGGCCTCGGGGCGATTGCATGCAACATGTCGTCGAGGCATAGGCTGGCCCGCATCGTCACCGCCCGACCCTCACGTTTCCCGGGCGGTCACCCCGACGACGAGGAGACCCGAGTGGCATCCGCTCGAATCGCGGCCGCGCGTACGCGTGCGCGCGTCGGCGTGCTCGCGGGCGTCGCCCTCATCTCGTTCCTCGCGGCGTTCACGACGGGCGCGCTCGCCGACTGGACGGCGACCGCGCCGTCGACCGCGATCGGCGAGGGGCTCGCCGCGGTCGACGGTCGGGCGGGCGCGGTGCGGTGGCAGACCCGGCTCGCCGCGGATGCCCCGGCGCAGGCGGAGGCCGCGGCATCCGTGCTGGATCGCGAGCTCGCGGCCGACGGCGCGGTCTGGGCGCGCTCGGTCGCCGCCGAGCCGGTCGCGGCGCGCGCGGCAGGCACGGCGGACACGGTGGCGGATGCCCCGGGCCTGGTGCTCGTCGCCGACCCCGACGTGCCGGGCCGGGCCCAGCTGCTCGACGGCGAGTGGGCGTCGGGGCCGACAGGCGGCGCGCTGCAGGCCGACGCGGCGGGGCGGCTCGGCGTCGACGTGGGCGACGTGATCGCGATCGGCGATGGAACGACGGCGATCACGGTGACCGGTCTCTGGCGCGCGACGGATGCGACCGACCCGGCGTGGTTCGGCGACCCGTTCGCCGCGGCCGGCGGCACCGCCGACGCGGTCGGCCCCCTCGTGGTCGACGAGTCCGTGGTGGCCGACCTGCGCGCGGCGGTGTTCGTGCGATGGACCGCGACCGTGCCGCCCGGCCCGGCGGACGCGGACGCGCTGCGCGCACTCGGCGCCTCCATCTCCGAGGTCGAGCCGGCGCTGCGCGACGACCCGGCCGTGGGCGACAGCGGCATCGCCGAGTCGGGCGGGTTGGAGGCCACGCTCGTGCGGCTCCTCGCGGCAGCAGCCGCCGCCCGCGCGATCGCCCCGCTTCCCCTCGCCATCGCCGCCATCGCGGCGATCGCCGCCCTCTGGCGACTCGGGGCCCTGCTCGCCGAGGCGCGGCGCGGTGAGACGGTGCTGCTGCGCGCCCGGGGCGCCACGGGCACCCAGCTCGCGACGGGCACTGCGGCCGAGGCACTCTGGGTCGCACTGCCGGCCGCCGCGCTCGGCGCGCTGCTGGCCGAAGCCCTGCTCGCGCTCCTGCGCCCCGGCGAACCGCGCACGGCCGTGGCCGCATGGATCGCCGCCGGCGCGGTGGTGGTCGCCGCGGTGGCGCTGCTCGCCGGTGTGGCCCGACGCGCCGCGGCGCGACCGCTCGTCCGCGGTGCGGGCGACGAGCCCGGTCGGGCCGTGCGAGGCGGGGCGATCGGCGGCACCGTGCTGCTGGCCGCACTCGCCGCGCTGTCGCTGTGGCGGTTCCTCTCGCTGGGCTCGCCGCTCGTCGTCGGGCGCGACGGGGTGAGCGTCGACCCGCTCGCCGCGGCGGCACCGGTGCTGGTGCTGCTCGCGCTCGCGCTCGTCGTGCTCGCGCTCGCTCGCCCCGCCGGCATGGTGCTCGAGCGCCTGGCCACCCGCCGACCGGGGCTCTCGCCCTCGCTGCCCATGCGTCGGCTCGGTCGCGCCCCCGAGCTCTACGCCGCGGCGACGCTGACCACCGTGATCGGCGTCGCGTCGCTCACGCTCGCCGCCGCCCTGGCCGGTGCCTGGCATGCGACCGACGCCCGCACCGCCGCGCTGCGCACGGGCGGCGACGTGCGCGTCGAGCTCGCGGGCCGCGACCTCGTCACCGGCGCCGACCCGCTGGCACTCGTCGCGCCGTTCGCCGACCTCGAGGGCGTCGACGCCGACGTGCCGGCGCTGCGCACCGAGGTGCGGATCGGCTCCGACGCACGCGAACTCGTCGCCGTCGAGGCCGCGACCCTCGGAACCGTCGCCGCCGACGACGGCGATGCCGGCGCGAACCTCGCTGCCGCACTCACCGGCGGCGGAGCACCGGGCGGCCTCCCCCTGCCCGTCGGCGCGCGGCGCATCTCGGTCGAGCTCGCGGTCGCCGCGCCGCCCGGCGCGGCGGGCGAGATCGCCGTCTCGGCGTGGCTGCTGGGGCCGCAGGGCGCAGCCACGGTGCTCGAACTCGGCGGGCTGTCGATCTCGGCCGGCAGCGGCGAGGTGAGCGCCGACCTGCCTGCGACCGGAAGCGCACTCATCGGCATCGAGGCGCGCCGCCCGAATCTCGAGGGTGCCGGCGATCCGCGCGTGACCGTCTCGGCCGTGCGGATCGACGGCACCGCGCTCGCCGACGCGCCGGTCGGCGACCTCGCGCTGTCGGCACGGACTCCCGTCGGCCGCGTCGCCGCCGAGCGGGCGGACGGCGCCGTGCCGGTCGTGCTCGAGTCGGGGCTCGCCGCCGGGATCCGAGCCGATCCCGGCGACGAGCTCGTGTTCCGCATCGTCGCCGGCGGTGCCGAGGTGCACGCCAGGGTCGTCGCGGTCGCACCCGCCCTGCCGGGCAGCGGAGCCCTGCTCGCCGACCTCGGTGCGACCCAGGCTGCCGCGTTCGCCGCCGGCGGCGCCGTGCCCGAGCACGCCGAACGCTGGCTCGCCAGCGCCGAGCCCGACCGGGTCGCCGACGCGCTCGACCGCGAGCAGCCCCTGCCGCTGTCGGCCTCGACGCGCGCCGACGTCTCCACCGCGGGCATCGTCGGCCCCGCAGTCGATGCGCTCGCGTGGGGCGCCGCGGGTGCCGTCGCATTCGCCCTCGCCGCATTCGCGGCACTCGCCGCCGCCATCGGCCGCACCCGCACCGGCGAGCTCGCGGTGCTCCGCGCTCTGGGCGTGCCCCCGCGGCGACAGGGCGGGGCGCGCTTCGCCGAGCTCGCCGCAGCCGCGGGCGGTGCGATCGTCGGGGGCGTGCTCGTCGGGCTCGCCGTCTCGGCGCTGATCGTGCCGGCTCTCGCCCGTGCGGCGGTGCCCGGCGCGCGCGAGACGCTCGTCGCGCCCGAGGCGGGCGAGTGGGCGTGGTTCGCCGGCGCGCTCCTCGCGACGGCCGTGCTGGCGCTCGGCGTGGCGGCCGTGTCGGCGGCGTCGACCGCGGGCCGTGCACGACACGCGGTGCGCCACGGCGAGGAGGCCGCATGAGCACGTCGACCCGGCATTCCCGCCGTTCATCGGCCGGGCTCCGCTGGCGCGCGTTCGCGGCCGCGCCCGTGGCATCCGTCTCGCTCGCGGTGCTCGTCGCCGGCGCCGCGCTGCTCGCGGTGGCCGCGCCCCGCGTCGTCGAACAGCTGCACACCAGTGCTCTCGACGCGCGCCTGAACGCGACCTCGGCGTACGAGCTCGACCTGCAGACGGCCACCCGCGACCGGCCGCAACTCGGCCCCCCGTCGGCGCCGACCACGCTCTCCCCCGACGTCGACGCGGTCTGGGGCGGGCAGCAGGAACGCCTCATCGCGATGCGCGACGCACTGCCCGACCCGCTGCGCGGAACGATCGGCGACCCGATCGCGCTGGTCACGGTGAACCCTCAGGTCGCGGCCGTGCCGGGTGCGGCACCGAGCAGCCCGGTGTACCGCATCGAGATCGCCGCAGACCCGCACCTGGCCGAACACGTCGCCCTCGTCGACGGCGCCTGGCCAGCCGTGCCGACCGCACCGCCGCCCGCTCCCCCGGCTCCGACCCCGCAGCCCGGCGAGTTCCTGTTCGTCGACACCACGCCCGAGCCGCTCCCCGAACCGCTCGACCTCGTGCTCGACGCCGACGTCGCCGACGACCTGAGCTGGAGCGCGGGCGAGGTCCGCGAGATCACTGCGCCCAACGGCACCCTCGCGGTGCGCCTGACCGGCACCTTCGAGCCTGCCGACGCCTCCGCCGGCCTCTGGTCGCACCTGCCCACGTCGCTGCACGCCTCGGTCGTCGACGACGGCCTCGGCCCGCCCGAGTACACCGCCACCGCGTTCATCGACCCGCTCGCCTGGCCGGTGATCGCCGACCAGCCGCTCGCGATCACCCTGTCGGCGTGGCTGCCGATCGACACCGGCGCGATCCGGTCGAACGACTCGACCGACCTCGAGGCCCAGGTCGACGAGTTCGAGAGCACGGGGCACGCCCTCGGCGACGGCAGCTGGACGGGCAACTACGCGACCGTCGGCCAAGTCTCGTTCGCGAGCGGCCTGCCGCCGCACCTCGCCGCGCAACGCGCCGAGTCGACCGCGGTCGACGCGGTGCTGGCAACCGTGGCCTCGGGTCCGATCGGTGTGCTCGTCGCCGTCATCGTGCTGGGCGCCAGGGTCGTGTTCGAGCGGCGGCGCGCGGGGCTCGAGCTCGCGGCTGCGCGTGGCGCGAGCACCGCCTGGCTGCGCGGCGCGCTCGGCGGCGAGGGGCTCGCGATCGGGGTTCCGGCCGCCCTGGTCGGCGGTGCGGTCGCGATCGTGCTGACCTCGGCCCAGTCGGCATGGGGCGGATGGCTCGTGGCCGCTGTGTTCGCTCTCGCGCCGGCGGTGCTGCTCACCACGGCCGCCCCCGCGCTGACGCCGCTGCGGCGCGCCCGCGCCGACCTCGGCCGCCGCCCGAGCCGCCTCCGCTGGGTGTGGGAGGCGCTCGTCATCGTCGTCACGGCGGTCGCGGTCGGCCTGCTACTCGCGCGCGGACCGACGGCCGCCGGGGTCGACCCGCTGCTGGCGGCGGTGCCGCTGCTCATCGCCCTCTCGGGGTGCGTGGTGGTGCTGCGGTGCTATCCGCTGCCGCTCGCCGCGGTGGTACGGCGTGCGAAGGCCGGGCGCGGGCTGGTGGCATTCCTCGGATCGGCGCGCGCCCTCCGCGATCCGTCGGCGGGCCTCGTGCCGGTGCTCGCGGTCGTCGTCGGCGTCGCCGTCGCGGTGAGCTCGGCGATCACGCTGACCACGGTGCGCGCCGGAGCCGCCTCCGCGTCGGACGCCGCGATCGGCGCCGACGCGAGCGTGGCCGGAGTGCCGCTGACGAAGGCCCAGCTCGAGGCGATGCGCTCGACGCCGGGCGTCGAGGCCATCGCCCCCGTCTACTCGACCTCGCCCGTCTACCTCGAGCTCGACGGCAGGAACCGTCCGACCACGTTCATCGTGATCGACGTCGCCGAGGTGTCGGCCGTGCAGGCGGGGCGCGACGAGGTGCTCGATCTGCCGCCCGAGCTCGCGCGCGAGGTCGGCGACGACGAGCCGCTGCCGGTGCTGACGTCGGACTCGGTCGCCGAGCAGATCGCCGACGCCGACCGTGCCGACATCGACGACACCGAGCTCGAGCTGCTCGGCACCGCCGCGGGACGCACCGCGTTCTCACCGCGTCCCAACTGGATCCTCGTCGACCGCGTCAACGCGAAGCCGTTCACCGCCACGCTCGTGCCGCGCACGGTGCTCGTGCGATTCGACCCCGACGCGGACGCCGGCGCCGTCACGACCGCGCTGGGCGAGATCGCCGGCCCCGGGGCATCCGTGCGTACGCCCGACGAACTCACCGCCGACCTGCTCGACCGCCCGAACGCGCGGGGGCTCGAGACCGGGCTCGTGCTCGCGATCGCGCTGACCAGCCTGCTCACCGCGCTCGCGCTGGTGCTCGCCCTCGTCGTCGGGCGCCCCGCCCGCGAGCGGCTGCTGCCCCTGCTGGCGACCCTCGGCCTGCGCCGGCGCGGCGAACGCGGGCTGGTCGCGTGGGAGCTCGGCCCGATGACCGTCGCCGCCGTCGTCGTCGGCGCGGTGCTCGGCATCGGCATGCCCCACGTCGTGCTCGCCGGGATCGACCTCGGCTCGTTCACCGGAGGCGACCGGCAACCCGCGATCACCATCGACTGGGCGCTCGTCGCGGCGGTGCTGGCCGGCGCGGTCGTGGTGGCCGCGGCCGGCGCGTGGGCCGCGTCCACGTTGGGCGGCCGCGTGGGCGCCGCTCGCGCGCTGCGCAAGGAGGAGGAGGAAGGATGACGCTCGTGGCAGACGGATCCCCGCACATCCTGTGCGTCGACCTGGTGCGCATCTTCAGCGCCGACGGCGTCGAGGTGCAGGCGCTCCAGGGGCTCAACCTGCGCGTCGAACCCGGCGAGATGGTCGCCGTCGTCGGCGCCTCGGGGTCGGGCAAGTCGACCCTGCTCACCATCCTCTCGGGGCTCGACACCGCCACGGCGGGGGTCGCCAAGGTCGTCGGCCACGATCTCTTCGCGATGCGCGAGCGCGAACGGGTCGCGTACCGGCGGCACACCGTGGGATTCGTCTGGCAGCAGACGGCCCGCAACCTGCTGCCGTACCTCACTGCAGCCGAGAACGTGGCGCTCGCGATCGACGTCGCCCGCACCGCCCGCGGCCGCGAGCGCTCGACGCGCATCGACGAGCTGCTCGACCTCGTCGGCGTCGGCGAGCTGGCCGACCGTCGGCCCGGCGAGCTCAGCGGAGGTCAGCAGCAACGGGTCGCGATCGCCGTCGCCCTCGCGAACCGGCCCGAGGTGCTGCTCGCCGACGAACCGACCGGCGAGCTCGACGAGACGACGAGCGCCGAGGTGCTCGAGGCCATGCGCGGCGTGAACGAGGCGCTCGGGGTCACGACCCTCATCGTCACGCACGACCCCACCGTCTCCGAGCACGTCCGCCGCACCGTGCAGATCCGCGACGGGCGCACCTCGACCGAGGTGTTGCGCTCGACCCGGGTCGGCGCCTCCGGCCACGAGGAGCAGATCGCCGAGGAGTTCGCGGTGCTGGACCGCGTCGGCCGGCTGCAGCTGCCGCACGACTTCGTCGAGGCGCTGTCGCTGCGCGACCGAGTGCGGCTCGCGCTCGAGACCGACCACGTGGGGGTCTGGCCCGGAACGAATGCGCCACCGCCCGCGTCAGTCACCGAAGTCTCCGGCGGCGACTCCTCCGGCCCGAGCGCACCGACCGACCCGAGCGCACCGACCGACCCGACCGACCCGACCGATCCAGCCGACCCGACCGATCCAGCCGACCCGACCGAGGAGGTCGACCGATGACCACGCTGCGCGCTGACGCCGTGACCCGCGTGTTCGAGAGCCGGGCCGGCGCCGTTCGCGCCGTCGACGGCGTCTCGCTCGAGGTGCACCCGGGCGAGCTCCTCGTCGTCACCGGTCCGTCAGGGGCCGGAAAGACCACACTGCTCAACCTGCTCGCCGGCCTCGACCGGCCGACGACCGGCCGCGTGCTGCTCGGCGACACCGACCTGTCGGCGCTCGGCGAGGACGACCTCGCGACGCTGCGCCGCGACCGGCTCGGCATCGTCTTCCAGTCGTTCGGGCTCGTGCCGGTGCTGTCGGCCGCCGAGAACGTCGAGGTGCCGCTGCGCCTGCAGCGGATGGCGGCGGCCGACCGCGACGCCCGCGTGGCCGAGGTGCTCGCACTCGTCGGACTCGGCGAGCACGCCGAGCAGCGCCCGAGCGAGCTTTCGGGCGGTCAGCAGCAGCGCGTCGGCATCGCCCGCGCGCTCGCAGCCCGCCCGTCGCTGCTGCTCGCCGATGAGCCCACCGGCCAGCTCGACAGCGGCACCGCCTCCACCGTGATGGACCTCATTGGCGAACTCGTGCACGGCGAGGGCGTCGCCGCGGTCGTCACCACCCACGACCCCGCGCTCGTCGACCGCGCCGATCGGGTGATCGAACTGCACGACGGCGTCGCCAGGGCCGCCTGACCCTTCCGCCGGTCGGGCAGACGCGCTACCGCACCCGCACCGAGAGGCAGGTGACGCAACCCTCGAGCTTCTCGAACTCCGAGATGTCGACGGTGACGACCCGGTACCCGAACCCGGCGAGCATCGCGGCCGTCTTCGGCGCGGCCGCCGACATCAGCAGCGTCTGGTCGCCGAGCTCGACGACGGCCACCCCTTCACGCTCGGGCACCGCGAGGAACCGCGGGTAGAGGCCCGGCTCGTCGACGAGGTCGGGGTGACCGATCACGGTGCCGTCGGGCAGGGCGGTGACGGTGCTCTTCAGGTGCAGCGCCTTCGTCACCGGCACCGCGACCACCGTGAAGCCGTTCGGCGTGAGCAGCTCGCGCAGCTGCCTGATGCCCTCGGCGTTCGTGCGGCTCGACGCGCCGACGTACACCGTCGACCCGACCTTCAACACGTCGCCGCCGTCGAGCGTGCCGGGCTCCTGGATGCGCGTCACCGAGATGCCGGGCACCGCGCGCACGGTGCGTTCGACCGCGTCGACCTCGGGTCGGCGCGATTCGGCGCCGGGGCTGGCGAGCACCGCGAGGTCGCCGAACATGACGACCGCGTCCTCGACGAACACCGAGTCGGCGAGCTCAGGCGCGGCGTCGACCTCGATCGTCTCCCACCCCTCGGCGACGAGCGCCGCGCAGTAGTTGTCCCACTGCTCGTCGGCCTTCGCCTGGTCGATCACCTGGCGCTCGAGATGGGTGAGCTCGCCCTCGGCGAGGTTCGACGCGGGGATGCGCACGAGGGCGATTCGGCGCGGGCGACGGCGCGGGCGGTGATGCAGGATGCCGCGGAGCACGTGCGGGGCCAGGAGCGGCTCGGCCACCATCACGGTGAGGATGAATACGAGGTTGAGGCCCACCAGCGAGCCGAGCACGATGAGGAACAGTTCAGGCGAGTCGCTGCGGGCGCTGCCGACCACGGCGAGGCTCGTCGCGATGAGCGCGGCGAGGACGGCCGACGCGAACCCCGACAACACGGCCAGGAACCAGTTGCGGGCCGCGCCCACTGCGTTCGCCACCGAGAGCAGCGCCCACGCGAACACCGCGACGAGCAGGAAGTGCCCGGCCGCCCGCGGGAACACCTCGGGCGACTGCCCGTTCGCCACGAACAGCGCGAGCAGGCTGGTCGCGAACGCCAGCGCCGCGACCGACGCCGATGCGGCGAGTACGGCGACCGCGCGCCGCCCGGGCGTCACGGGCGGGGTGTAGCGAGCGGGCTGATTCGCGGGGGAGGGCGACGGCATGCGTCGAGCCTAGTGGCGCGCATGCCACCGCTCCCCCACCCGCGCGATCGGCGGCGTTCGGTCAGTCGCCCGCGGCCTGCAGTCGTGCCGCGGCCAGCCGCTCGGCGGCCTCGAGCGTCGTCGTGCCCGCGGCGTCCGCCTCGCGCAGCACACCCGCGATCGTGTGGCCGATGCCCGCGAGCCGTGCGTCGAGCTCGGCCCGGGTCACGTCGGGCGACGCGGCGAGGTCGAGGTAGACGACGCCACCCGCGTTCGCGATGAAGTCGGGCGCCCAGGTGATGCGCCGCTCGCGCAGCAGGCGGGCGACGTCGCGCGTGGCGAGCTGGTTGTTCGCGGCGCCGGCGACGGCGCGCACGCGCAGCTCGTCGACGACCTGCGGCGTGAGCACGCCGCCGAGTCCGCACGGCACGAACACGTCGGCCTCGACGCGGTGCGCGTCGGCGGGCTCGACCCAGTCGGCGCCGAGCTCGTCGGCGAGCGCGCGCGTGTGCTCCGCGACATCCGTCACCGTGAGGCGCGCGCCCTCGGCCGCGAGGCGGCGCGCGAGCCGGCCGCCCACCTGGCCGAGCCCGGCGATGACGAGGTGACGCCCGCGCACCTCGCGCGAGCCGAAGACGTGCTCGAGCGTGGCGACGATCGACGCGTGCACGCCCGCGGCAGTGGCGTCGGCCGGCTCGCCGACACCGCCCTGCTCGGGCGGCAGACCGCACACGTGCGCGGTGCGTTCGGCGACGACGGCCATCAGCTCGGCGCTGGTGCCGACATCTTCGGCGGTCATGTACGCGCCGGCCAGCGACTCGACGGCGTCGCCGAGGTCGAGCATGGCGTCGCGTCGGCCCGGTTCGTCGAGCTCGACGCCCGGCGGGATGCAGACGACCGACTTGCCGCCGCCGCGCGGCAGGCCCGCCGCGGCGTTCTTCAGCGTCATCGCCTGCGAGAGGCGCAGCGCATCGGCGAGTGCGTCGGTCCAGTGGTCGTAGCGCCAGAGTCGCGCGCCGCCGAGGGCTTGGCCGAGTGCGGTGGAATGCACCGCCACGATGATCGTGAGCTTCGAGCGGCGGCCGCGCGTGATGAGCACGCGTTCGTGCTCGGGTGCGTCGAGCGGCAGCTCTACGGAGGTGGCGGGTGCAGCGGGTGCGGTGCGTGCCGCGGGGGCCGCGGCATGGGTGATCGTCATCGATCGTCTCCTCGTGTTCGCCTCGTGGGCGGGTGCGGTTCGGCGCCTCGTGAGCGCCTCACCTCAAGGGTACGACGGATGCCACGGCGCGACGCCGTGGCATCCGCTCACGTCGTCGCGGATCAGTGGAAGAAGTGCCGCTCGCCCGTGAAGTACATGGTGACGCCGGCGGCCGCCGCGGCCGCGATGACCTCGTCGTCGCGGATCGACCCGCCGGGCTGCACGATGGCCTGCACACCGCCGTCGATGAGGATCTGCGGTCCGTCGGCGAACGGGAAGAACGCGTCGGATGCCGCGACCGACCCCGCGGCGCGGTCGCCGGCGCGTTCGACGGCGAGCCGGCACGAGTCGACCCGGTTGACCTGGCCCATGCCGACGCCCACCGACGCGCCGCCCGACGCGAGCAGGATGCCGTTCGACTTGACGGCGCGGCAGGCCGTCCACGCGAACGCGAGGTCGGCGAGGGTGCGCTCGTCGGCCGCCTCCCCGGCGACGAGGGTCCACTCCGCCGGGTCGGCGAACTGCCGGTCGGCCTGCTGCACGAGCAGACCTCCCGAGACCTGCTTGAGCTCCACCGCGGTCGGCGCGAAGCCCTCGGGCAGCGTGAGCAGCCGCAGGTTCTTCTTCTGCGTGAGGATCTCGAGCGCCTCGGGTTCGAAGCCGGGCGCGACGAGCACCTCGGTGAAGATGCCCGCGACCGTCTCGGCCATCGCACGGGTCACGGTGCGGTTCGCGGCGATCACGCCGCCGTATGCCGACACCGGGTCGCACTCGTGGGCACGGCGGTGGGCATCGGCGATCGGATCCTCGGCGTCGGGCGCGCCGACCGCGATGCCGCACGGGTTGGCGTGCTTGATGATCGCCACCGCGGGGCCCGTGAAGTCGTGGGCGGCGCGAACGGCGGCGTCGGCGTCGACGTAGTTGTTGTAGCTCATCTCTTTGCCGTGCAGCTGCGTCGCCTGCGCGATGCCGGGCGCGCCGGGTCCTTGCGCGGCGAAGATCGCGGCGGACTGGTGCGAATTCTCGCCGTAGCGCAGGTCGGCCTGCTTCTGCCAGCTGCCGGCGATCCACGCGGGGAAGGGCGACGCCTCGGCGGCCTGGTCGGGCGCGACGACGCTGCCGACCCACGAGGCGACCGCGATGTCGTAGGTCGCGGTGTGCCGGAACGCCTCGCGCGCCAGCTCGCGACGCTGCGCGAGCGTGGTGCCGCCCGAGGCCAGCGCCTCGCGCACCTGGTCGTAACGGTCGGGCGAGACCACGACGGCGACGTTCGCGTGGTTCTTCGCCGAGGCGCGCACCATCGCCGGGCCTCCGATGTCGATCTGCTCGATCGCCTGGTCGGGCGTCGCGCCCGAGGCGACGGTCTCGGCGAACGGGTAGAGGTTCACCACGACGAGCTCGAAGGGCGCGATGCCGAGCTCGGCGAGCTGGCGCTCGTGGTCGTCGAGGCGCAGGTCGGCGAGCAGGCCCGAGTGCACGCCCGGGTGCAGCGTGCGCACCCGACCGTCGAGGTGCTCGGGGTAGCCGGTGACGTCGGCCACCTGCGTGACGGGCAGGCCGGCGGCCGCGATGGCCGCGCCCGTGCCGCCCGTCGAGACGACCTCGACGCCGGCGTCGACGAGTGCGGACGCGAGCTCGACGAGCCCGCGCTTGTCGCTCACCGCGACGAGCGCGCGGCGGATCGGCACGAGATCGCGCTCGCGGTACAGGCTCGGGTCGTGCGTGGCGCCGCTCATCGTGCGGTCAGCTCCTTCAGGTCGAGGTGGGCGTTGGCGATGTCGAGCACGGCCTGGATGAGCAGGCGGCGCTCGACGGGCTTGATGCGGTCGTGCAACGTGGCCTCGGTGTCGCCGGGCAGCACGGGCACGCGCTCCTGCGCGATGATCGGCCCGCCGTCGACCGAGTCGTCGACGACGATGAGGCTCGCTCCGGTCTGGTCGACGCCCGCGGCGAGCGCGTCGCGCACGCCGTGCGCGCCCGGGAACTCGGGCAGGTAGGCGGGGTGGGTATTGATGAGGTTGGGGCTGAACGCGCGGATGACCCGCGGCGGCACGAGCCGCATCAGCCCCGAGCAGATCACGAGGTCGGGCTCCCACTGGCGCACCTGCTCGACGAGTGCGTCGCCCCACGCCTCGCGGGACTCGTACGCGGTGAACGGCACGGTGAAGGTCGGGATGCCGAACTCCTCGCCGAGCACGAGCCCCTCGGCGTCGCGGTCGGCGCCGATGGCGACCACGCGGGCGGGGAACTCGGCGTCCTCGGAAGCCTCGAGCAGTGCCCGCAGGTTGGAACCGCCGCCGGAGATGAGCACCACGAGCTTCAGCACCTCACAAGGGTACCCGCTGCTCGGATGCGCACCGTGCGGGGCCGGTGCCGCGCACGCGTGATTCGAGGCATCCGATCGACGCGTCGAGGTGCTGCGTCCGCTCAGATGCCGCCGTCGATCGAGCGGATCTCGATCTGCTCGTCCTCGGGCACCAGTACCTCGGTGTCGCGGTTCAGCGACTCGCCGCGGAAGAACGGCCGCGACTCGCGGAAGAAGGCCCACACGATCATGAGCACGACGCCGACGGCGAGGGATCCGACGCCGACGACGAACACGCCGCCCACCCCGAGCAGCACGGTGTAGCCGTACTCGGGGTCGAGCATGTCGATCGCCGAGTAGACGAAGGCCGCGGTCAGCAGCAGCGCCCCGACGAGCGGGAACACCAGGCGGTTCCAGAAGTTGCGCCACGACGTGAACAGCGAGTCCTTGAAGAACCACACGCAGGCGAACCCCGTGATCGCGTAGTAGAACGCGATCGCAAGTCCCAGCGAGAGAATCGTGTCCTGCAGGATGTTGTCGCTGATCAGCGACATCCCGATGTAGAAGACGCTCGCGACGACGCCCATCAGCACCGTCGAGAACGACGGCGTCTTGTACTTCGGATGCACCGTCGCGAACCGCTTGGGCAGCGCCTTGTAGACCGCCATCGCGAGTGTGCCGCGGGCCGTCGGCAGGATGGTCGTCTGGGTCGACGAGATCGCCGAGATCATCACCGCGACCACGAGCAGCCATGCCCACGGGCCGAACAGCACGTCCTTCAGGGCGAAGAACACGTCGTCGGCGTTGTCCTCGTTGCCGAGCCCGATCCCCGAGGTGCCGAGTCCGGCGTACGACATCGCGGCCACCGCGACCCCGACGTAGGTGACCAGCAGGATGAGCGTCGTGAGCACCGCGGCACGCCCCGGGATGCGCTTCGGATCCTTCGTCTCCTCGTTGAGGGCCAGGCACGTGTCCCACCCCCAGTAGATGAACAGTGCCAACAGCACCGCCTCGACGAAGCCGTCGAACGATTCGAAGGCGAACGGATCGAACCAGCTCCACTGCGGCGTCGTCGACCCCTCGGGCGCCGTGCCCGAGATGACCGCCCAGCCAGCGAACACCACGAACAGCACGAGTGCGAGGTACTGCAGCCCGAGCAGCACGTTCTGCATCCGCTCGCCGATCTCGAGGCCGCGCCACGAGATGAACGTCATGAGCGCGATGAACACGACCCCCGTCGCGGTGACGACGAACGCGTTCTCGGCCAGGTCGGGCGCGACGAGCAGCCAGAAGTAGATGCCGCCGATCTGGGCGAGGTTCGCGAGCACGACCGTGCCGGCGACGGCGACGCCCCAGCCGCCCATCCAGCCCACCCACGGCCCGAACGCCTTCGTCGCCCACGTGAACGTGGTGCCGCAGTCGGGCACGTCGCGGTTCAGCTCGCGGTAGGCGAAGGCGATGAGCAGCATCGGCACGAACGCGATCACGAACGCGATGGGCGCCTGCTCGCCCACCGTGATCACGACGAATCCCAGCGTCGCGGCCAGTGAGTAGACGGGCGCCGTCGAGGCGAGGCCGATGACGGTCGACCCCCAGAGCCCCAGCGTGCCGGTCGCGAGCCCCTTGCCGTCGGTATGCGGCGGCGTCACGCCTTGCGCAGTCATCGGAAACCCCCCTCGGTCATCCGACACGCGCAGGCTAGCACGCGGCCCGAGCGCCCCCTCGACTCAATTCAGGAGATCCTGCGCGACACGCCGCGATTCGCCGCCGTTCGGGCCCGAATCGGCCGATTCCTCCTGAATAGTGAAGGGGTCGCGGGGCTCGTACGGGTCGTGCTGCATCGCCCGCGCGGTGAACGCGCCCGCGAGGGCGCCGATCAGCACGGTGAGGGTCGCCATGAGTGCCACGAACAGCGGCTCGGGGCCGACGACCGCGAGACGGCCGGGGCCGGCGCCACCCCCCGACCACCACGCGAGCACGCCGAGCACGACGCCGGCGACGACGCCCGCGCCGGCCGCGAGAACCACCGGAGCCCACCACGATCGAGCGATCTCGGCGGTCGCGCGGTTCGCGGCGAACGAGGGCCACACCATCGTCGCGCCCGCGAACCCCGCTACGAGCGGCACGAGCAGCCACAGGATGCCGAACGGTACGCCGTCGGCGGGCACGATCCCGAGCAGCGGCACGCCGGGCAGCGGCCCGAGCAGGGTGCCGTTCGGCGACACCGAGGTCGCGGCGCCGATCGCGAAACCGGGGCCGAGCACCCAGGCCGCCGCCCACACGATGAGATTCGGCAGCAGCGCGAGTTCGCCGACGAACAGGGCGAGCCCGCCGTCGACGCCCGGCCCGAGGGTTTGGGACAATCCGATGATGGTGGCGTAGTCGACCGCGATCAGCACGGCGACGAGCAGGGCCGCGATGCCGAGCATCGCGAACGCGGCTCCGGCGCCGACGCGAACGGCGGCGCGCACCGTGCCCACGACCGCGGCGGGCACGCGGTCGACGACGGCGAGCAGCGGATGGCCGCGGCCGTCGGCGGTCGCGGCATCCGCGCCCTCGTCGACCTGCCGGAGGCCCTCGCCGATCGCGCCGATCGCCACTCCGAGCGCCATCGCGAACGCGGGCAGGATTCCGGCCTGCCAGAGCGAGGTCGTCGCCGACGGATGCTGCGCCAGCACCGAGACCGCGACGCCGATGCCGGCGAACACGACGATCGCCGAGACGGCACCCGTGAGTGCGTGCCCGGCCGCGGCCGAGCGGCGGCCGATGCGCCGGCCGAACAGCACCGTCGCGAACGCGAAGCCGAGCAGCGCGATCGTGATCGGGAACGGGTCGCCCGCGCCGATGACGCCGGTGCGCTCGGCGGTCAGCGGGTCGAGCGTCACGACGAGGTCGACGCCGTGCCCCAGGAGCCACACGTCGCCCGCGGCGCGCGCGAAGGCTGCGGCATCCACCGTGAGGCCGAAGTGCACCGACCAGAGCAGCATGAGCGGCACGATCGCGACGCCGAGCCCGACCAACGCCGCGACCGCGGCCTCGAGGGCGGCCAGCAGGGAGATCGTGAGGCGTGACATTCCACCGCGAGCCTAGCCCGCGGGCGCGACCTCCGCGGGTTGCGGCGCGGGGCGTCGCAGGACTTGCACGAGCAACAGGGCGACGAGCGCGAGCACGACCGTCCACACGACGAGCCCGATCGTGATCGGCCGGGTGAACAGCACGACGGCGGCGGCGACCACTGCGATGAGCACGTACGCGCCCACCCGCCAGCGGTCGAGCCACTCGCCGAACCGCCCGGTGCCGACGCCGTGCCGATCACCGGCGCTCCGCAGGCCGTCGAACGCCGAAGTCGCCGCACCCCGCACGGCCGTCGCGGGCCGGTACGGCCCCGAGAACCAGGCGAACAGCGCCACCAGCAGCCCCAGCAGGAACAGCGCCGCGATCGAGCCGCGCATGAGCTCGACGAGCTGCTCGTACAACGCCTCGGCGGCATCGCTCGGCATGATCGACGGGCTCACCGTGGCGATGAAGAACGATTGCCCGATGCCGATGCCCGCCCCGAGCGTGAGCATCGCGAGCGCGAATCCGCCCGCCGTCCACACGAGCGCGGTCGTGCGGCGCCGGGCGATGAGCACGCCGCCGACCATGAGCGCGATCGACACGAACGGCAGCCAGAACCCGACCGCGACGGCGAGCGTGTACACGGTGCGCACGAGCGCCAGCGAGTCGGCCTGCAGGATCTCGATGCTGCGATCGATCGTGGGAATCGCCGACGCGAAGCCGACGCCCTGGTCGATGAGCCGCTGTTTGGCCGCCTCGACGATCGGCCCGAGCTGCACCGACACGGTGCCGTCGCCCGACAGCTCCAACGCCGCGTCGGGGTCGCCCTGCACGGCCGCCACGAACTGCGTATGCGAGATCCGCAGCGCCTGGTTCCAGACATCCGCGAACGTCTCGGACGCGACCACCTGCCCGACCACCCGCTCGACCAGCGAGTGCAGCCCCGCGGCCGCCGGCCCCTCGAGCAGGCCCAGTGCATCCTGGGCGCGCGGCGGCAGGTCGAGCGAGCGGATGCCGTCGAACACGCTCGCGGTGAGCCCGTCGATGTCGACCTGCTCGTCGATGACGGTGGTGACCTGGTCGACCAGGTAGGCCTGCACGGCCGGGTCGTCGGCGAGCGGACCGAACGTCTGCACGAACCGGTCGGTGTCGACGAGTTCGAGCCGAGCCCAGCCGCCGATGAGCGCCACCGGCGCCAGCACGATGCCGAGCACGACGAGCACGGCCGAGACGGGCGCGCGCCACCTGCCCCGCGTGCGAGCGGATGCCTCGCCGGCACCGCTGCCCGCACCGTCGCCCGCTGCCCCGTCGACGATCACCGCCGTGTCACGCTCGCGCAGTGCCCGGTTCTCGGCCTCGAGCTCGGCAATGCGCGCCTCGAGTTCCGCCGCGGTCTTCGCCATGTCCGCCCCCCTGCGATGACCATAGCGCCCGGCGCACGCGGCGGCGGGAACTCAGTGGATGAACGCCTTGGCGAGGATCATCATGAACCCGAACGACGCCGTCGCGACCGCGCCGATGAGGCAGACGTACCATGCGGCGCCGCGGCGCACGAACGCGATCCAGCCGAGCACGGCGAGCACGAGCACCCCGGACCAGAGCGCCACCCAGAGCGCGGTGTCGTCGTCGACCAGGTCGGTGGCGCCGAGCAGCAGGATGAGCGACGGGATGAGGGCCGAGGCGAGCAATCCGGCCGACCGCCGCAGCGACGTCCGGAACGCCTCGCCGATGCCGACGACCCGCTCGTGGTCGAGACCGAGGTGCGCGAGCGTGCCGGCGTAGACGTGCGCCGCCCAGAACACCACGACGGTCACGATCACCGTGGTGAACACGCTCCAGGACGTCTTGCCCGAGAAGCCGGCGACCACCTCGAGACCGGCGACGAGGATCACACCGTAGACCGCAGCCTCGGTCGCGAAGCTCGCGCGCAGGATCCGGCCCGCCCTCGTGTGCGGATGTGCGCTGCGGGAGTCGGGCCCGGGCGCGGGCACGAACCGGGCGGCCTCGTCGTCGGCCGAGGAATCCTCGATGTCGCGCTCCACGCGCCCAGCGTAGCCGCCCCGCCCCTCCTGGTTCCCGGCCCGCTGCCCCGGGCCGCGGCGCGGAACACGAAGGGCGCGGCATCCGATCGGATGCCGCGCCCTTCCGAGCGGATGCGTCGCTTACGCGCCGAGCGCCTCGTAGACCTCGCGCAGCAGGCGGGCGGTCTCGCTGGGAGTCTTGCCGACCTTGACGCCGGCGGCCTCGAGGGCCTCCTTCTTCGCCTGGGCGGTGCCCGCCGAGCCCGACACGATCGCGCCGGCGTGGCCCATGGTCTTGCCCTCGGGGGCGGTGAAGCCCGCGACGTACCCGACCACCGGCTTGGTGACGTTCGCCTTGATGAAGTCGGCCGCGCGCTCTTCGGCGTCGCCGCCGATCTCGCCGATCATGACGATCGCCTTGGTCTCGGGGTCGGCCTCGAAGGCGGCGAGCGCGTCGATGTGCGTGGTGCCGATGACCGGGTCGCCGCCGATGCCGATGGCAGTCGAGAAGCCGAGATCGCGCAGCTCGTACATCATCTGGTACGTCAGCGTGCCCGACTTCGAGACCAGGCCGATCGGGCCCTTGCCGGTGATGTTCGCCGGGGTGATGCCGACGAGCGCCTCACCGGGGCTGATGATGCCGGGGCAGTTCGGCCCGATGATGCGGGTCTTGTTGCCCTGTTCCTTGGCGTAGGCCCACGCCTCGGCGGTGTCCTGCACGGGCACGCCCTCGGTGATCACGACGAGCAGCGGGATCTCGGCGTCGATGGCCTCGACCATCGCGTCCTTCGTGAAGGCCGGCGGCACGAACGCGATCGACACGTCGGCGCCGGTCTGCTCGATGGCCTCGGCGACGCTCGCGAAGACGGGCAGCTCGATGTCGTTGCCGGCCTGGTCCTTGTGCAGCACGGTGGTACCGGCCTTGCGGGCGTTGACGCCGCCCACGACCTGGGTGCCCGCGGCGAGCATGCGCGCGGTGTGCTTCGAGCCCTCGCCGCCGGTGATGCCCTGGACGATGACCTTGTTGTCCTTGTTGAGGAAGATCGTCATTGCTCTGCGTCCTTACTGCGCGTTCGCCAGTTCGGCGGCCTTGTCGGCGCCCTGGTCCATGTTGTCGGCGAGGGTGACGAGCGGGTGCGCCGCCTCCTCGAGGATGCGTCGGCCCTCGACCACGTTGTTGCCGTCGAGGCGCACGACGAGCGGCTTGTTCGCCTCGCTGCCGAGCTCGGCGAGGGCGCCGACGATGCCCTTGGCGACCTGGTCGCAGGCGGTGATGCCGCCGAACACGTTGACGAACACGCTCTTCACCTGCGGGTCGCCGAGGATGATCGACAGGCCGTTGGCCATGACCTCGGCCGACGCGCCGCCGCCGATGTCGAGGAAGTTCGCGGGCTTCACGCCGCCGTGGTTCTCGCCGGCGTAGGCGACGACGTCGAGGGTCGACATGACCAGGCCCGCGCCGTTGCCGATGATGCCGACCTCGCCGTCGAGCTTGACGTAGTTGAGGTCGAGCTCCTTGGCCTTCTGCTCGAGCGGGTCGGCGGCGGCCTTGTCTTCGAGCAGCGCGTGGCCGGCGTGGCGGAACTCGGCGTTCTCGTCGAGCGAGACCTTGCCGTCGAGGGCGATGACGTTGCCGTCTTCATCGAGGATGAGCGGGTTGACCTCGACGAGCGTCGCGTCCTCCGACTGGTAGACGTCGTAGAGCTTGACGAAGACGTCGGCGACCTTGTCGACCAGGTCGGCCGGGAAGTTCGCGGCCTCGGCGATCTCGCGGGCCTTGGTCGGGGTGATGCCGGTGCCCGGGTCGACCTCGACGCGGGCGAGCGCCTCGGGCTTCTCGACGGCGAGCTGCTCGATCTCCATGCCGCCCTCGACGCTGGTCAGCGAGAGGTAGGAGCGGTTGGCGCGGTCGAGGAGCACCGAGAAGTAGAACTCCTGCGCGATCTTCGCGCCGGCCGCGACCATGACGCGCTTGACGACGTGGCCCTTGATGTCGAGCCCGAGGATCGCCTTCGCCGCCTCCTCGGCCTCGTCGGCGTTCTTGGCGACCTTGACGCCGCCCGCCTTGCCGCGACCGCCCGTCTTCACCTGGGCCTTGACCACGACGACACCGCCGAGCTGCTCGGCAGCCGCACGCACCTCTTCAGGCGTGTCGGCGACGATGCCGGGGAGCACCGGCACCCCGTACTTCTCGAAGAGGTCTCTGGCCTGGTACTCGTAAAGATCCACGCTCTGCTTCCAATCGGTCCGCGCGGGTCGCGCGCAGGGATGGTGGGTGAGATGCCCGGCCTGAAATTCTCTCGATGTCGAGATATCCGCGCGGGCCGTCGTCCATGCTACTCCCCCAGCCGTCCGCCTCAGAATCGGGCGCTGATCGGCGCGAGTCCGGGCATCGGTCGCCGCCCGCAACCCCTTCCGCGCGCGGGTCGCGACCGCGACACTGGCCACATGACGGATGCTGCGGGCCGGGCGCCGCGCGCCCGCGTGGGCATCTCGGGGTGGGTGTACCCGAACTGGCGCGGCACGTTCTACCCGGCGGGCCTCCGCCAGCGCGACGAACTCGAGTACGCGGCATCCCGACTGACCTCGATCGAGGTGAACGGCTCGTTCTATTCGCTGCAGAAGCCGGCGAACTGGGCACGCTGGCGCGACGCCGCGCCCGACGACTTCGTCTTCGCGGTCAAGGGCCCGCGATTCGTGACGCACATCAAACGCCTCGACGACGTCGCCGCTCCGCTCGCGAACTTCTTCGCGTCGGGGCTGCTCGCCCTCGGGCCGAAGCTCGGGCCGGTGCTCTGGCAACTGCCGCCGACGCTCGCGTTCGACCCCGACCTGCTCGAGCGGTTCCTCGGGATGC